>NZ_JBFRCK010000043.1:0-44768 GCF_040965775.1 Paraburkholderia sp. BR10954 | reverse complement strand
GTCGCGTGACGAACGTGGAGGGTTCGGTGCAGAACATCGCGAACGACCTGAGCAGCGGCGTGGTGGGTCTGGTGCAGCAGGACGCAGGTACGAACGCGATCACGGTGGCGAAGGACAAGGCCGGCGACCTGGTGGACTTCACGGGTACGGACGGTGTTCGCACGCTGTCGGGCGTGAAGGCCGGGACGCTGTCGGCGACGAGCACGGACGCGGTGAACGGCTCGCAGCTGTATGCGACGAACCAGGGTGTGGCGCAGAACGCCTCGAACATCGCGGGTCTGGACACCCGGGTGACGCAGAACGAGACGAACATCACGGGCATCGACCGTCGCGTGACGAACGTGGAGGGTTCGGTGCAGAACATCGCGAACGACCTGAGCAGCGGCGTGGTGGGTCTGGTGCAGCAGGACGCAGGTACGAACGCGATCACGGTGGCGAAGGACAAGGCCGGCGACCTGGTGGACTTCACGGGTACGGACGGTGGTCGCACGCTGTCGGGCGTGAAGGCCGGGACACTGTCGGCGACGAGCACGGACGCGGTGAACGGCTCGCAGCTGTATGCGACGAACCAGAGTGTGGCGAAGAACGCCTCGGACATCACGGATCTGGATGGCCGCGTCACGCAGAACACGACGGAAATCACGAAACTGCAGAGCCAGGTGGGCGATGTCGGAACGCAACTGTCGGGCGCGGTGCAGTATGACCGTTACGCCGACGGCTCGGTGAATCTCGGTTCCGTGATGCTAGGCGGAGGCCTAAGCGCGGGTCCGGTGATCCTGACCAATGTGGCCAACGGCACAAGCCAGTACGATGCGGTGAACTTCGGCCAGCTGTCTGCGTTGCAGGACCAAGTGACGGACCTCAACGGACAGGTGTTGGATCTCGGTAGCCAGATGTCGAACATCCAGCCGGGCAGTCCGTACTTCAATGCCACAGAGGTTTCGACGTCGGGCAGCGGTAGTGACGCAGTGGTCAATGCAGCGACGCCGGGTACCGGTGTGGGCAGCACGGCGGCCGGAGCGGGTGCTGCAGCCTCGGGCAACTACGCCACGGTGGTTGGCGCAAACGCCAGCGCGGCAGCAGACAACGCTGTGGCAGTCGGCGCCAGCGCAGCCGCTACCGGCGCCAACTCGACGGCGATTGGCACGGGCTCGCAGGCGGATCATGCGAACTCGGTGGCGTTGGGTCAAGGTTCGGTGACGGAGCGTGACAACTCGGTGTCGGTGGGTTCGGCCACGCAGCAGCGTCAGATCACCAACGTCGCAGCGGGTACGGCGGACACGGATGCGGTCAATGTCGGTCAGATGAACAGTTCGGTCGCACAGGGCGTGCAGCAGGCCTACAACTATAGCGACCAGCTGTTTAACCAGACCAACCAGGCGATCAACGATGTTGCCAAGAACGCTTACGCCGGTATCGCAGCGGCAATGGCTATGCCGAACATGACGCCGTCCGGTCCCGGGCGCACGATAGTCGCGGCCGGTGGGGCTACCTATAAGGGGGGAAGTGCTGCGGCAGTAGGAGCCACGTACCGTTCACGTAACGGTAAGTGGCTGATGAACGGCGCCGTATCGGTCACGTCGACGGGTGATGCTGGCGTGCGTGCCCAGGTTGGCTACGAGTTCTGATACCCGCGTTATGACAAAACCAGCAAACCGGTTGGCACATGGCTAGATGATGGAAATTGCACGGTCTTGCCGGTCACGGCAGACCGTGTTTTTTTATACCGGCAGATTTCCCCCTTGTCGTGTAGCCGCAATGCGTCGCTACATGGCGCCGCTCTCTGGATAAGGCTGTCTCTTGCAGATACAGGGCCGTCGTCGGCTGCATGAACGCGGGTTGAGGGGCTTCAAACGCCCAACGACTCAGATTGGCCGTATGATGCTGAAATCATCCCCCAGGGTCCCGGATCCGGTACGCCATGCCATCAAAAAGCACAGATTCCAGTGGACATGAGCGCGTGACTCACACGCCCGGCGTCGGCGCACACGTTGATGAGCCGAGCAGGCTCAACCGCTATCAGCGGACGCTCGTCATGGGGGCGGGCGTTGTCATCACGTTTGTGGTGGTGCTACTGAACGGCGTCTTGCTGCAATCGGCGGTTGCGGACTACATAGAAGATCTCTATAGGGACTTCTCTCTTCGGCAGGCCCACCTGCAGTTGGAGCTTCTCGAGCGGGAACGAACGCTGAGAGCCGCGATCCTGCACGAAGAATCGACATGGGGCACACGAGAGCCTCCACCCAAAGCACTCATCGACGAATTTGCCGCACAGCATGGACGAGTCGTTCTACAAAGGCATGCGAATTTTGATCCAGTGATGATGCTCGGCGATATTGGTCCGTCGCGGCCCGCATCGGATTTCGCACCGTATCTCTCGCTCGGCGTTGATTTTGAGTATCGTGTCGGGCCCTGGGCCAAGGTGCAGATCAATGCGGTGTCAGGGTATTTCTATTCGCCTGATCGGCACTTCGTCGGAATTCTTCCTGCACCGATACCCGGCGACCCGTTCAAGCAGAGCGGCGCGAAAGACGTCCATGAGCTTCTCGACCGCATTGCACCGGACATAGGCGATTTGACAGACCCAACGGTGGTCGAACGGTTGCGTGAGGGCGGCGGAGAATCCTGGTTTCCCCCAGTCACCGATCCTTTTAGCGACCAGCCCGCTATCCGACTTGTCATGCCGGCTTTTAGCGAGGGGAAGATATTCCTCGTGGCTGTCCGAAAGATTTACCTGGGTTCCCTAATCGAAAAGCTTGCCGGGGGCCGCTACGATGAACAAACGCTGCTGCTCGATTCCGCCGGTAACGTGATCCTCAGCACGGCCAAGCCAGGTACCGGCGCCGCCCTGAGGCAACGCATTCTCGATTCCCGTCCGCGAGCGGCGGAGCGCACAGCAGGAAACCGTAGTCATCGAAATGGACTGTTCATGGCCACTGAGGAAGTCACGAACACCGGCTGGACAGTCGTTTATGCATTCACATGGCGCACGATTCTGCGCGACTTGGGGCCGCGTCTCGCCACTTACATCTCGGTGATGCTGCTAGTGCTGGGTTTCATGTGGCTGCTTTTGCTGATGCTCGATCACAAGCTCTTCAAGCCCGACTACGAGCGTTCGCAACGAGTATTCGAAAGTGAGGCCTTGAATCGCACGATGGTTGCCGCCGCGCCGTCCGGCTTCGCGCTGCTGTCTTTTGAACAGGGCGAAATTCTGTTGCAGAGCAACCTGATGCGTAGCTACGAACTGAACACGCATCCGGACGAACCACGCTTGCACGAGCGTTTGCTCGCTCTCTATGACCACAGCCCCGGCGCTCCCGCGTGGCAGTCCGATCTGGAGATGCCGCTCAGGCTGGCCGATGGCCGCGTGGACGACCTGCTGGTGAGCATGGTTCGCACCAAATATCGCGGGAAAGACGTGTTGCTTTGCAGTTTTTCCGACATCACGACGCTGAAGAACACCGAACGCAAGCTCGACGAAGCGCGTGCCGCGGCGGACGCCGCCAACCAGGCGAAGTCGGCGTTCCTCGCGATGATGAGCCACGAAATACGCACGCCGCTCAATGCCATTCTCGGCAACCTCGAACTGCTCGGACGCTCGCCGTTGTCGCCGTTGCAGGAGGAGCGGGTAGGGATTGTCACGTCGTCGTCCACTGCGCTGCTCGGCATCATCAACGACATCCTCGATTTTTCGAAGGTAGAGTCGGGGCAGATGACGCTCGAGTCGATCAGCTTCGATCTCGCTCAGGTGATTCGTGAGGTGGCCGCGGTGTTCGAACCCGTCGCGCAGGCGAAGGGACTCGAGTTCGACTGCGTGATAGACGATGCGCTCGCGCCGCACTATCTCGGTGACCCGACGAGAATCCGGCAGATCGCGATGAACCTGGTCAGCAACGCGATCAAATTCACCGCCACGGGCGATGTCCTACTGGAGGTCTACCTGAAGGACGACACGGCCGCCGATTCTCCGATCGTGATCGGCGTCAGCGACACCGGCATCGGCATGACCCCGCAGCAGCAGGAGACGCTATTTCATGCTTTTACACAGGCCGATTCGTCGATTGCGAGGCGCTACGGCGGAACAGGCCTTGGACTCGCGCTCTGTCTGCGCCTGACTGAATTAATGCATGGCACGATCTGGGTGAAGAGCGAGTTGAATGCCGGAAGCACCTTCATCGTGACCTTGCCCATTCCGGTGAGTGCAGCCACCCCGGTCAGCGCCGCAGGACATACCAAAGCCGAATCGAAGCCCACCGCGATCGACACACACGCTATTCATATCCTCGTCGTCGACGATCAGCTCGCCAACCGGGAGTTGCTCGTCGCGCAACTCGCTACGCTGGGGTACGAGGCCGAAATGGCCGATAGCGGCGGGGCGGCATTGCGGCGCTTCAACGAGCGGCACTACGATCTGGTGATGACCGACATCAATATGCCGGGGATGGACGGATACGCGCTCGCGCGGTGCCTTCGTGCCCAAAGTTCGACGGTGCCGATCATCGCGATTACTGCGCACGTCGCGGCAGAAGTGCGCGCGCAATGCACGCAAGCGGGAATCGACGAGGTCCTGCTCAAGCCTGTCCTGCTCGACACGATGGACGCGACGGTGCGGCGGCTGGTCGACGAGGCGGCCAGGCGTCCCGCGAATGACACCGTGACGAGGCGCGACATCTCGCAAGGGCCGTTGCCCGAGCACATCCATGCCGCGATGTCTCAGGCGCTGAAGGATTCGCTTCGGGAACTCCATGCCGCCATTGAACTTGGGGATATGAAAACGGTGCTCGCCCAACTTCATGCGGTACGCGGATCTTTCGCGATGATTCAGGAAACCGAAGTAGCGACTGCTTGCGCACAGATGGAGCAGCAAGCCAGAAATAACGACCTCGCTGCCGTCAAGGATGGGCTCGAACGTTTCGAGCCACTTGCATATTCGGCGCTCGCGCGGCGCGTCATTGGCGTGCAGTCCGACGCATGAGTTTCGGCGTCAGCGCTGAGTCAGCCGGCGCCTGAACCGAGCGTCGACTTCGCCGCCGACACTCCCCGCGTTGGCCAATATCTTCGATGCCGATTTCACCGGCGCGTCGCGACCGGCACTCGTCCCGTTTCCCCTTGATGCCCCAGCGCGCGCGACAGATTCCCCACCTCTCGCTTGAGCAACGCCGCGAAGTGCGCGACGCGCTCGTCGGTTACGCGCACGCTCGGCCCGAAGATGCACACCGAACCAGCCACCTGGTTCGCACCGTTGAAGAACGGCGCGGCCACTGCGACTGCGCCGGCGATCAGTTCGTGATGGCTGGTGCCGAAGCCCTTCGCGCGGACGGCATCGAGATCGGCGGCGAGCGCCGCGACGTCCTGATTCGGATCGGTCAGATAGCGCCGCAGATCGTCCTCTGACAGCGGCATCTGCGAAAGAATCGTGCGGCCGCTCGCGCCGAGCACGAGCTTCTCGCGATAGCCGACTCCGCGCCGGAAACTGAGCGGCTGCGGACTTTCCAGTTCGGCAACGCAAATCCGGTAGGTCCCCTCCGGCACGAACAACGCGACCGTCTCCGAGGTCGCTTCCCAAAGCTCGCGCAGCATCGGCTGTGCGAGCTGCGCAATCGTATTGTTCGCCATCCACGCGTGCGCGACTTGCGCGACAGAACTGCCGAGCCTGAAGCGCTGCGGCTCGCCCGACGACGCGAGAAAGCCGTTCTGTTCGAGCGTATTCAGCAGCCGGTACAGCGTCGGTCGGCTCAGGTCCACGCGGGTCAGCAACTCCGCGACGGTCAATTCCTTGTCCCCGGGTCGGAACGCCAGAAGAATTTCTAGCGCTCGTTCGACTGCGCGCACATTTTCGTGCGGCTTTTTTTCTTCCATTTGAAATTTCCTTTCCGCGACGGTCCGCGTCGATTGCACATTGTAGTGAAAGTCCCTATCGGCACGAACTTGACTCACATCGATCTGTCCGTACAATGAGACCACATTCTCACACAACGGACAACTGGAGTCGGAGGAATTATGGACAAGAACATGTCGGAGACGTTGGTTCGCACTGGCCCGGGCACGGCGATGGGCAATCTGATGCGCCGCTACTGGGTGCCGGTGCTGCTCGCGAGCGAAATCGCGGAGCCCGATTGCCCGCCGGTGCGCGTGCAGATCCTCGGCGAAAAGCTGCTGGCCTTTCGCGATTCCGAAGGCCAGCCCGCGCTGATCGACGAGTTCTGCTCGCACCGCGGCGTGTCGCTCTACTTCGGCCGCAATGAAGAGAACGGCATTCGCTGTTCGTATCACGGCCTCAAATTCGACCGTAACGGCAACTGCGTCGAAGTGCCGTCCGCACCGCAGGCGTGCAAGCACATGGGCATCACCGCGTATCCGTGCATCGAACGCGCGGGCATCGTGTGGGCGTACATGGGGCCGAAGGACCGCCAGCCGGCGCCGCCGGATCTCGAGTGGTGCAACCTGCCGGACAGCCACGTGTTCGTGTCGAAGCGGCTGCAGGAATCGAACTACCTGCAGGCGATGGAAGGCGGCATCGACACGAGTCACGTGTCGTATGTGCACCGCTACGAAGTCGACGATGACCCGATGCACCAGGGCACGAAGGCGCTCGACTACATCAAGGCGGACGGCAACGTGATCTTCGAGATCGAGAAGCAGCCGTTCGGCCTCACGCTGTTCGGCCGCCGCAACGGCGAGCCGGATTCGTACTACTGGCGCGTCACGCAGTGGCTGTTCCCGTGGTACACGCTGATCCCGCCGTTCGGCGACCACTCGCTCGCGGGCCACGTGTGGGTGCCGATCGACGATCACAACTGCTGGGCATGGAGCATCAACTTCCGTCCGGACCGTCCGCTCGACGAGCAGGAACTGGCCGACCTGAACGCCGGCAAGGGCATTCACTGCGAGTACGAGGAGGGTGGCTCGTTCCGTCCGAAGGCGAACAAGGACAACGACTACCTGATCGACCGCAAGGCGCAGAAGGAAAAGCGCGCGTACTCGGGCGTGTTCGGCTTCGCGATGCAGGACGCGTCGCTGCAGGAAAGCATGGGTCCGATCCAGGACCACAGCAAGGAAAAGCTGTTGCCGACCGACCGCGCGATCGTGATGGCGCGCCGCATGATGTACGAGGCGGCCACGGCGCTGGTGCCCGACACCGATCCGCCCGCGATCGACGCCGACCAGCAGCGCGTGCGCGCTGCCGGCGTCTTGCTGCCGCGCGATCAGAAGCCACAGGAATGGGCGGTGATCCATCTGCACGACGGCAAAGACCAACCGATCTACACGATCTGATGCGCGGCGGGGCCGGGCTTCGCGCCGCCCCCGCGTGTCGTCGTCTGGTCCGACTGGACCTTCTGCCCATTCCGCAAAAGGAGGCCGGCTGCGCGCCGGCAAGCAATGCAGCAACGTAAAAGACTCGAAGACAAGGTCGCGCTGATCACTGGCGGCGGAGGCGGCATCGGCGCCGCGACCGCGCGCGTGTTCTGCGCCCAGGGCGCTGCGGTAGTGCTCGTCGATGCGAACCCAGAGGCGCTCGCGCGCGTCGCTGAAGAACTGAAGGAGGCCGACACGTCGGCGCGTGTCGAGACGTTCCCTGCCGACGTGTCGGATGACGCCGATGCGGTGCGCGCCGTGCAGTTCGCCGTCGCTTCGTTCGGCCGGCTCGACGTGCTGGTCAACAACGCGGCGATGCGCAACTACAGCGCGCTCGCCGACGCGACGCCGGCCGAGTGGCAGGCGATGGTGTCGGTCAATCTGGTCGGCACGTCGAACTATTGCAGGGCGGCGCTGCCGTTCCTGCGTCGCGCGGGCCGCGCGAGTATCGTCAACGTATCGTCGTGCTATGCGGTGACCGGCCGCAAGGGCATGGGCCTGTACGACGCGACCAAGGCCGGCATGCTGGCGATGACCCGCACGCTCGCGTTCGAGGAGACCGCGAACGGCGTGCGCGTGAACGCGATATGCCCCGGTTCGACGCTGACCGGATTCCACGTGAACCGCGCCATTGCAGCGGGCAAGAGCGTCGAAGTGCTGAAGACGCAGCGCCAGGACACGTCGCTGATCGGCCGCTGGGCGTCGCCCGAAGAGATCGCGTGGCCGATCCTGTGGTTCGCGAGCGACGAGGCGTCGTACATCACCGGCACGACGCTGATGGTCGACGGCGGCCTGTCGGCGATGTGAGCGGAGGAGAGGTGGCATGAACATGACCGATTCCACGCTGATGGTGCGGGTCGCCGCACGGCGCGACGAAGCCGACGGGATCGCCGGCTTCGAGTTCGTCGATGTCGACGGCCGCGAGCTGCCGCCGTTCGAGGCGGGCGCGCACATCGACGTCTACGTGCCCGGTGGGCCGGTGCGGCAGTACTCGCTGTGCAACGCGCCTCACGAGCGTCACCGGTATCAGATCGCGGTGTTGCGCGACGCCGATTCGCGCGGCGGCTCGCTGCGCATGCACGACGCGGTGAGCGAAGGCGACGCGCTCCGCATCGGCGTGCCGCGCAATCATTTCCCGCTCGCCCGCCATGACGCGAAGCCGCTATTGCTCGCGGGCGGCATCGGCGTCACACCGATTCTCTGTATGGCGGAGCAGCTGGCAGCGATGGGCGCGGCGTTCGACATGCATTACTGCGCGCGCTCGAAGAGCCGTGCGGCGTTCGTCGAGCGAATCGCCGCGTCGTCGTGGGCGGACAACGTGCAATACCACTTCGACGACGAGCACGGCATGCTCGATCTGAAAGCACTGCTGAGAGGCGGCGCGGACCGGCATCTGTACGTGTGTGGTCCGCAGGGCTTCATGAACGCGGTGCTCGATACGGCGCGCTCCCTCGGCTGGAGCGACGATCGTCTGCATTACGAATACTTCGCGGCGGCGCAGCCTGCCGGCGACGGCGGCTCGTTCGACGTGCGGCTCGCGCGCTCGGGCCGCGTCGTGCCGATCGCGGCTGATTGCACGGTCACGCAGGCGCTCGCGGCGGCGGGCGTCGATGTGCCGGTGTCGTGCGAGCAGGGCATCTGCGGCACCTGCATCACGCGGGTGCTCGAAGGCGAACCCGACCACCGGGATCTGTACCTGTCGCCCGAGGAGCAGGCCCGCAACGATCAGTTCCTGCCGTGCTGTTCACGTGCGAAGTCGAGGGTGCTGGTGCTCGATCTGTAACGGCATTCGCCGGCGCCGGTCGCAGCAGGCGGCCGGCACCCTATCCATCAGAAAGAAAGAAAACGGGCGGCCGCTGGCACGCCCGGCATTGGAGGAGTCATGGAGAAGAATCTGGCGTCGTCGGAGGGCATGTCCGCGAACGTCTGGGCCACGAACGGCGCACCGGAGGCGAGCAGCGCCGACACGAACCCGTACCGCTGGGTCGCGCTATTCATCGTCTGGGCCGCGTTTCTGCTCAGCTATGTGGTCCGCGTGGCGTGGAGCACGGTGGCCGCGCCGGTCGGCGCGTCGCTCGGCATCAGCGTGTCGATGCTCGGTGCGTTCGTGACCGCGTTCTACGCGGGCTATGTGCTTGCGAACGTGGTCGGCGGCATGCTGACCGATCTGCTCGGCGGGCGCGCGATGCTCACGCTCGCGCTGCTGCCGCTCGGCGTGCTCACCTTCACGTTCGGCTATACGCATTCGCTCGCCTTCGGCATCGTGATTCAGGCGGCGATGGGTTTCGCGGCGGGCGCCGACTACTCGGCCGGCATGAAGATCATTCCCGCATGGTTCACGCGCGACCGGGGCCGCGCAATGGGCCTCTACACGACCGCGACGTCGCTCGCCGTCGTGATCGCGAACGCGGTCGTGCCGTCGTTCTCAGCGCGGCACGGCTGGTCGAACGCATTTCATATGCTCGGCATCGTCACGTTCGCGTGGGGCATCGTCACGTTGCTGCTGCTGAAGAACCGGCCGTCGAACGAAGCGAAGCCCGCGCGCAACAGCCTGCAGGACATGCTCGGCCTGTTGCGCAACCGGAACCTGATCGCGTTGTCGATCGCGGGCTGCGGCGGCTTGTGGGCGACCGTCGGCTTCGCTGCATGGGGCAACGCGCTGATGACGCGCCAATACGGCATTGCGCCGATCGTCGCCGGATCGATCGTCGCGTCGTTCGGGATCGGCGCGGTGATCGCGAAGCCGACGCTCGGCTGGATCTCCGATCTGCCTGGCGTGTCGCGGCGGATGATGTCGATCGGCTGCCTGATCGCGTTCACGATCGCGCTGCTGGTGTTCGGCTACTGCTCGACCGCGCATCAGTTCTATCTGGTCGCGCCGATCCTCGGGGCGTTCTCGTTCGGCTATCTGCCGGTGCTGATGGCACAGGTGAGCGACGCATCCGGCAAGCGCCTCGCCGGCGCGAGCGCCGGCTGGACCAATGCGATCTGGCAGTCCGGCAGCGCGGTGTCGCCGATGGTGGTCGGCTCGCTGTATGGCGCGAGTCATTCATTCATGCTCGCGCTCATCACGCTCGCGATCGGACCCGCTATCGCGGTCGTCGCAATGTTCTTCGTCAATCCGCACATCGCACGCGAATGACCGACTCTCTCCGGTAGCCGCCGCGGCCATGCGCCGGCTACCGCGACCACAGAAATAATCATCACGCTTTCGCAGCACAAAACAACTCAATTTCCAGCAGGAGACACATGGTGAAGCACAAGCCTCTCGCCAGGCCCTCGAAGGTCCTTTTTGCATGTGGTATTGGTATCGGCATCAGCGGCGCGGCGCATGCGCAGTCGTCGGTCACGCTGTACGGCATCGTCGACTCGGGGGTGACCTACGTGACTCACGCTGTCACGCCGCAGGGATCGTCTGGCACCCAGATCGCGCTCGGCACCGGCAACCGGCAGAATTCGCGTTGGGGTTTTACCGGCAAGGAAGATCTCGGCAACGGACTGCGGGCGATTTTCACGCTCGAATCGGGCATGGCGATGAACACCGGCGCGCTGCAGCAAGGCGGCCGGCTGTTCGGCCGGCAAGCGTTCGTCGGACTCGAATCGGACCGCTACGGCGCGATGATGCTCGGCCGGCAGATGACGCCGATGTACCGCTACTTCCTCGCGCTCGACCCGCTCGGTTATTCCAGTTACGGCCTTTCCGCGCAGGACGCGCAGTTCGTCGGTCGCGCGGATAACGCGGTGTCGTATCTCGGCCATGTGGGACCGTTCGAGCTGAACGCGCTCTACAGCTTCGGCTATGACGCAGTCGCCTCCAACGTGCCGGTGGCGGGCTCGTTCCGCGTCGGCAAGCAGTACGACATCAGTGGACGCTACGTGCAGGGGCCGCTGAATCTGACGTTCGTGTACGAGCAGCGCCAAGGCTCGGTGATCGCGACATCGGGCGATAGCGAGCGGCGCTACGTGGCCGGCGGTTCGTATGCGATCGGCAAGGCGACGCTGTACGGCGGCTACGAATTGCTGCTGAACGATGTCCCGTCGACGCTCACCGCATCGCCGCCGCAGTCGATGGCGTTCGCGGGCGTGCGCTACAAGGCGACGCCGGCGCTGGACCTCGCAGCCGCGACTTACTACCACGCGTATCGCCAAGTCGACGCGCACGCATTGAGCACCGGCGTCAACGCGGACTACTGGCTGTCGAAGCGCACGGCGCTGTACACCGACATCACCTATGTGATCAACAGCTCGAAGGCCGCGCTGAGTGCGACCGGATGGGCGACTTCGGTCGCGACGACGACCGTGAAGACCGGCGCGAACCAGCTGGCGGTTGCGATCGGCGTGCTGCACAAGTTCTGACGGCGGCGGCGCGCGCGCTCAATCGCTCAATGCATCGCGATGATCGCGCGGGCCTTTCGCCGACGCGTAATATCGCTGCAACGCGTCGGTCGAGCCCGCGCCCAGCGTGCGGATCTGGACGAGCCAGTCGGTTTCCACCGGCCACTCACCGCCGATCACGCGTGGATAGATCTGTCGTGCGTAGCGATGCAGTGCCTTCGCGCCGATGTTGCCGCTGACGCCAAGCAGCGCATGCAAGCTCGCGTGCGTCGCCTTGATATCGACAGCCGCGCTGTTTGCCGCGAGCCGCGCGACGAGCGAGCGGATCTGTTCGATGCCGTTCAGGAACGATTCGTCGAGCAGATCGAGCGAGACTAGTTCTTCGAGGTGCGGTTCGTCGAGCAGGCTTTCTTCAGCGATCGGGGTGGCCGCGTGCGCGCTCGCCGTGGGGGCCAATGCCACCGGCGTCGCCGCAAAATCCGTTTGCGCGCTTTCGCCCGCGGTTTTCGTGATTCGTTGTGAAGACGGAGCGTCCGCAATCGGCGCGCCGCGTGTGCCGAACTGCCGTGCGAGACATGCGTACAGCGAGCCGGCTTGCACCGGCTTGATCAATACCTCGTTCATCCCGGCGGCAAGGCAGGCCTGCACCGCTGCGGGATCGGTGTGACTGGTCAGCGCGATGACAGGCAGCGTCGCGTAGGCATCGGTGCGCGCGCGAATCGACTTCGTCGTCTCGATGCCGTTCATGCCCGGCATGTTCACGTCCATCAGGATCGCGTCGATGAAGCCGTCTTCGTGCAGGTTGGTCAGCACCGCCTGACCATGATCGGCCTCGATGACGCTCGCGCCGCAGCGCTCCAGATAAGCCTTTGCGACGAGCCGGCTGTAGGTGTCGTCGTCGGCGATCACGAAGGTTCTGCCGGCGAAGCCGTCGGGCAGCTCGCCCGGCTGATGCCGCACGCCGTTGTCGAACAGGGCCTGCACCGCGGTGATCAGCTCCTGCACACTCGACGTCTTGCCGATGATCTCGTCCATGCCGGCGCGCCGCGCGCGCAGCCGCACCGCGTTGCCCGGTTCGGCGGTATAGGCGGCGATCAGCACGTTGCGGTTCGGGCAGTCCCGGTCGGCCCGGATGCGCTCGGTCGTCGCATAGCCGTCAAGATCGGGCATGCTGATGTCCATCAGCACGAGGTCGTAGAGCGGCGCGCGCCGCAGCGTGGCGAGCGCAAGCTCGCCGCCCGACGCCTCGCTGACATAGGCGCCCGCCTTCGTCAGCAGGCGGCGGGTGCGGGCGCGCAGCGTAGCGTCGTCGTCGACGACGAGCACGCGCTTGCCCTTGAACGCCGGCATCGCGCGTTCGAACAGGCGCCGCTCGTGCTCGGCGACCTCGTCGGCCGCCACAGGCGGAAAGCGCAGCGTGAATGCGGTGAACTTGCCGAGTTCCGATTCGCAGTCGATGCTGCCGCCGAACGCGCGCATCGCGCGCTGGCAGTACGCGAGCCCGAGCCCGGTGCCGCCCGAGTTGCCGGCCGTGCGAAACGGCTCGAACAGATGCTGCAGGATCTCCGCCGCGATGCCGGGGCCGGTGTCGCGCACGATCACCGAGTCGCTATCGACGGTCAATGTCAGCGTCGCCTGCGGATACGCGACGATGTGATGCAGCGCGTTCTTGATCAGGTTGAACAGCGTGAACAGATAGACCGTCTCGTCGACCTTGAACACGAAGTCGCGGTTGACGACGACGCTCACCTTCGCGCGTTCCTTGTCGTTGTCGAAGCCGTATTCGGCGAGCGCCTTGCGCGTGGTCGCGCCGGCATGCAGGTAGCTGAGACTATCCGGGCGGATCGATTTCGCGGCGACTTCGTCGAGGGTCATCGCGATGATGCGCAGGCCGCGCTCGATCGACAATTGGCCCTGCGCGAGATGGTTGTACATCAGCGAGGCCGTGCCGTCGGTGAGCGTCGGCGCCGCGCCCGCCTTGTTCGCCGAGGGCAACGCTTCCTCGACGCGGTCGAGCACGTGCCGCAGCTGGCTCAGCGGATTGCGCATCTCGTGCGCGATGGAACCCGCGAGCGCCTGCAACGCGCGGTTCTTTTCGACGAAGATGCGTCCCTTGCTGATCGCGTGACTGAACGCCATGCTGCACAGCACGACCACCGGCAGCAGCGCGAGGTTGGACTTGTCCTCGGCGCTGAGAACGACCGGCGTAGGCGAGCTCAACACGCCGGCAAGGCCGCCGGAAAACACGCCGATACCGATGCACGTTATCAGCAGCAGCGGGTTGTCGATACACAGCGCCAGAATGAAGATCATCATGACCTCGGTCATCATCCACATCGTGGAGAAGCCGTTTCTGACGGTCAGGAACGTGCAGACGAACGGCAGCACGTAAATCAGGCAGCAATGCCAGTAGATCAGCAGAGCGGGGTTGTAGCGCCTCGGCCAGCGCGCCTGGAACAGCAGCGGAACGCAGACGGCCGCCGCGCTGAGCCGCAGCAGCAGGTTGTCGTAAGGCTGCGGAAGGATGTAGGTCCAGACGATGTAATAGATGGGGTGACACAGGAGGCCGAGTGCGCCTCCCCATCGAATCGCGAACCTGCTTCTTTCCAGCATATCCCGCATGCTTTCGCGCGGTCTCGCCATCAGGCCTCCGAGTTCATCAGGAACCCATCATTTCATGCGTATTGAATTGCTGTGCTTCCACGCCTTCGACGAGCGAATCGCCGTTCTTGCCGTGAAACGGTCCGACCGAAAAGCCGTACTTCTTCAGAAGACCATGAGTATAAGAGACCGACCACACGGGCGGGCTACCGATGATGAAATCGGATGCGATGCCTTCTTGCCACGCGGAATAACCTTCGGCAAAGCAGGTATAGCAGTCGCGGGTGGACGGCAGCCTGAACGGGAAAGCGGTGTCGAGTCCAGCGGGCCCACGCGCGAAACATTCAATATAGAGCGTATGACCGCGAGAAGCGAGTTCCGCTTCGACGCTCGCCGCGCGCGGATGCGAATCGTCGATCCAGAATTGCGCGCGTTTGAGATCGGCGGCGCTCAGGTAGGGCACGCTCGTGCTGCTCGCGAGGATCGCGCCGTCGAAGTCAGGGAGCGGCGTGTCCGGGCTGAACGTATGCACCGAGACTTTCGATTTGCCGAGCAGGTCCGACGCGAGCAGCTCATTCGCCTGATCGGTCAGCAGGTTGATCTTGTCCGGCAGATCGATCAGCACCAGTTCCTTCGGCGCATCCTTGTACAGCAGATACTTCGCGACCGTCGTGCCGAGCCGGCCAGCCGCGCCGAACAGCGCGAGCTTCGTGTTGCCGAATTCGAGGCTGAGCTGTTCGCAGCAATGCATCGCCCAGTCCTTCAGCATCGCCGCGGTCGCCGCGTGGCCGGTCGTGATATGAGGCGGCTTGACAGGCCGGGGCAGCGCCCCGTAGTTGCATGCGTACGGCGTCGACGCGCCCATCGCGACCATGTTCAAGCCCGCCTTTCTGGCGAGCTCCAGCGCCGGAAAGAATTGCGTCGCCCGAAAGCGCTTGATGCCGCGCGGGCTGCCGAGCCACATTTCGAGCGGCACCGGGCAGGCGATATTCGCGCCGATCACCTGCGAGCCCGAATAGATCGGCGATGCGATGAAAGGCTTGGTCTTCCACAACTCTTCTTCGAACGACTCGCTGCGTTCGCGAACGTTGTGAAAAGAAAATGAAAGGGTCTCCCAATCGGTCGCGTGAAACAGAAAGCCGACTCCCCCCTGACGGGCCGGCAGGCTATCGCGGATCTGTTCCGGGTGAATTTCGTGCTTGAGCGCAAGCGGTGCACTATTCCGATGCAAAAGAAGTCCGGTTGGCTCGTTTGAAACGGTCGACAGGTCTTTAAGGAGAGCGGTCTTCATTGGTTTTTCCTTGGTTTTGATTAGACGCTGGAAAAGTCAGCGCGCGGCGTGGCCAGCCGGTTGGACCGGCGACCCTTCAACTCTAGAGAAATCCGCACCGATATGCCCGTCTGTTCGTGCACACAGCATTCACGAGCGGGTTCAAGACGGGTTGCCCGCCGGGTGGGAATCGGCTCTGGGCAATCTTTTGAAAGAATTGCGGCAGAACTTTCGATGTTTTACGGCACGTCGTGCGCCGTCCTCGAATAGGCAAAAGGGCCGCTCGGCGGCCCTTTGCTTGCATCTCTGGCCAATACCGGATTAGCGTGTGATGCTATAGCCGATTCGCGCAATCCAGCGATGCTGGTTGTAGTCGAGAATGTTCTCGCCATAACCGCTAAAGAAGCCGAGCCATACGTAACCGCTGTCCTCGCGGTAAAAGAACAGTGCCGGCATGTAGCTCGTGTCGCGCAAAGGCGCCGAGTACATCTGGCCCGGCGCCCACAGACGACAACGTCATGCGTCAGCGCGACACGGCGAAGCCAATGCGCGCGGCCCAGCGGTGCTGGTTGTAAGAGAGAAGATCTTCCGCGTAGCCGTTGAAATAGTTTAGAAACAGATACCCGCCCCATGCACTGCCGAACATCTTGGCAAGCGGGTAGGTAAATTGTACGTCGACGCTTCCATAGGTCGATTTCGTGCCCTTTCTCAACGTGGTCGCGAGCTGCCAGCCATCCGGGCTACCGTATTTGACGAGCAGGTCGACATAGCCGCGATAGTTGGCGATATCCAAATTCGTGTCCTGTTTGTGCGTGTAGGCGTAGATTTTCGGCTCGATGGTCAGGTGGTTGGCGTTGAGGTCGCCAAAATCCCAGATCGGCTTGATGTAGACATAGTCGATGCCACGCGACCCGGGGCCGGCGGTCCCGTTCGACTCGTGCTCGTAGCCCGACTCGATGCCCATCCGGGTGAACCAGCTGGTCCTCCACCCGGTGTCCTCCAGGTAGTAGAAAAGAGCGGGCATGTAGCTCGTATCGTAGAACGGGTTCATATGCCCGCGGATATCCCATAGAGAAGTCTGCGTGTAGGCGAAGTAAAGGTTGTCGAGAAAACCGCGTGAACGCGGATCATCGGGCAGTACGAAGCGGAATTTGAAGCTGACCTGGAATTTGGCGAGACCGTTTTCCGACGAGTCCCAGCCGTCGGCGAAGTAGGTGGGCTGGTAGAACGAAAATCGCCCTACGAGAAAGGTGCCGAGGTCCGGCACCAAGGAATTCGAGGGCTTCACGGTCGAAGGCGGCACTTGCGCGGCGATCGACTCGTTGCCGGCCATCGGCCCTTCGGCTGGCGCGCTCACGACCGGTGCGGATGCGGACGCAACCGCCGCCGCAGACGCGGGCGCCGTTGTTGCGGCGCTGGCCGTCGCCGCGTTGCGAGGCATGCGCGTGAGCAGGACCACCGAAGGTGATACGTCGACGCCAGGCACGTCGATGCGAAGCGCACCGCGCGCCCAATCGGGCCATGGCGCACTATAGCTGACCGCCTTCATCTCGCCGGCCGCTAGCCGGACATGCTCGGGTGCGCCGGATGCGCGGGTGAGCAGTACGGCCCTTGGCAGGGCCTCGCCGTTGGTCAGCGTGACGCTCAAGGTGCGAGGCACGCCGACCGACGCGCCGGAGGGTGCGTCGCCGGTGTAGACGATCGTAACGACAAGCGGTTCGTCGGACCTCGCTTCGCGCGGCGGACGCAATATGGAAACCCCGGCGACGCTATACGCAGAGTAACTGCCGAGCACCAGCGCACTGATGCAAACCGATAGGCTGGGGAGCAGTTTGGAAAATGAGCCGGAAAGCGGACTCGACGACAATCGGAAAACGCGCGAGCGATGGCTGCGAACGCCAGACTGGCGGTTTTTCTTCACGCGAGACATCAATCGATTCCGCACACGGAGCTCCTGGTGGTCTACGAGTTCAGGTCGCAATGAGACGATAGCGTCAAAGCATGCAGTTGGATAGAAAATCAGGGTCCGCGTTTTGATTGCGGAAACCGCCATCCACGTCGGTTCCCGCTATCCGTTTTTTCGCTCATTCTGCCAGTGCTATTGGGAATTGCGCGAGTGGAAAAAGACCTGCCGCGCTATCGATGCGAATAGCGACGGGAACCGCGTCGTAATAGCGTCGTGTCGTTGCATTTGCGCAACGGAGCTTTAAATGTTAAATCGCGGGTGATTCGCGCGTTGATATATCCGTTGGGCGGGGCGCATTTTTCGCTTATGACCATTGCATGGCGATTCGCGATTCGATTGCCCGGCAAATCGTTGCCCAATCAATGCGACAGTTGAAAGCCCGCTTCAATAGGCGAATTTCCGGTATTGCTCCGGCGCGCCCGCCTTGTCGAGTTCGCTCACGCGCGGCATATGGCGCAGTAGTCGCTTCGCGCGTGATGTCAATTGCGCATAGACGGCTTCGGGTACGTCGATGTGGACTTCCGGTCGGAAATACCAGCTGCGGCTATAGCCGATCACGACCATCGGACGCGGCAGGTCGGTCCGGTTCGGCGTGCCGCGATGGAGCGCGCGCACGTCGCGAATCATCACGTCGCCGAGTTCCATCGTGATCGCATGCAACGGCAGGCGGCCGTCGCGCCACGCGTTCAGCGCGTCGTCGGAGCGCATCCGATGCGTGCCGAGCGTCGTTTCGAATGGGCCGTTCTCGAGCGTGACGTCACATAACGGAAAGTTGACCGCGAGCTGAAACGACGGGGTTTCCGCTTCGCCGTCGAACAGCGCGGGTGTGTCGCGATGAATCTCCTGATACGTCGAGCCGTTCAACGGCGTGTCGGTGGCCAGCTGGCACATCACGGGATCGTCGCCGGCCACGCGCTCGACGATGCCGAGCACGTCCGGATCACAGAAGATCGACTGATCGGCGAAGACCCCCGTGAACGGCAGCGTGACGTAGTGCCGGTTTTCGCCGCGCACGGCGGTCGCCCGCGCGGCAATCTGCTGTTGCAGCAATGGCGCGAACGCGTCGCGCCATGCGAGCAGCGTCGCCTTCGGGAAGTGCTGGCGCAGAACGACCATGCCGTCGCGTTCGAACGTCGCTGCGCAATCATCGAGTTGTTCGGTCGAAAAGCGGCCCACGGTTGTCTCCTTTATCGAGTCGTTGAGTCGGGGCTTGCCTAAGTAGCCTGCATGTGACGCTCATTCCATCGGCGAGACCAGCAGCGACACCGGCACGCCGTGACAATCGACTTCCGCGAGGACCGTCGCGCCGAGTTCTTCGCCCAGGCTGGTGCGCGCGTCGATCGGAGTTCCATTGCGGTCGATGCGCAGAATGTTCAGCGGCCACGACGGCCGCGTCAGCCTCTCGTGCGCAAACGCGCCGACCCACAGCGGTGCCGCGGCGGTGCCGTTGCCGACCGCGTAGGCGCTCGGCCAGAAACGAAGCACGTAACGTTCCTCGCGCGATTCGCCCGGCCGCATGAAGACCAGCGACGACGGCACGCCATTGTTCAGCTTCGGCAGCACCGGCAGCGACACCGCCGCGACGTCGGGCGAAGCGAGCGACAGCAGGCTGTGCGCGGACACGTCGGTGCCCTCGACCCAGCCTCGCGCGCGCAGTAGCTCGCGGATCGAAGCGGGTTCGGAGACCCATTGCAGCGTCAGCGGCTCCTTGCGATCGCCGCCCATGTCGGAGCGATAGCACGGCAGCCGCTGCCACTCGGAGTGTTTCCATTGCGCCTGCGTGAACTGCACGGGTGGTGGTTGCGGCGCGCTGTTCGGCGGCGCCGGCATGGCGACGCCGAGCTGCAGGGCGACGCTGAGCACGACCACCGCGAGCACCACGAGCGGCATGAAACGGCGCGGCGGCGGCGGCCGCGGATGCCGCCAGATCGCCGTCAGCGCAATCAGCGCGACCCACACATAGGCGAGCGCCGCGCCGCCGATCGCGTCGGACACCCAATAGCGGCCGAAGTACACGCCCGCGAGCGCGACCAGGATCACGACGATGATGCTCGCTCCGGCAACCAGCACGCCTTCGAGCTTGTCGACCCGACGCGCGAGCAGAAACGCGAGAAAGCCGTAGACGATCACCGTCGCGGCGACGTGATTGCTCGGAAACACGAAGTGGCCTGTCATCAACTCATTGGGCGGCTCGCGGCGCATCGCGAGTTGCAGGCCGAGAATCAGCAGCTGCGAAAACACGACCGCGGCGAGCCAGTAGGTGATCGTGCGCCAGCGCCGCTCCCATACCATCCACAGCGCAACCGTGACCACCAGCGCGAGCAGCGTGATGCCGCTGCCGAGCGTCCCGAGCGCCGCGAGTACCGTGTCGCCCCACGGCGTGCGCACCGATTGCAGGAAGTGATAGACGGACAGATCGATGGTGGTCAACGGATCGCCGCTGACGACGTCTTCAAGGACCCCGAAGAAAAGCGCGCCGGCCACCAGCACGATCAGCGACGTCGCGAGCAGATGGGTCGCATCGGGCGTGTCGGGGTCGAGCATGCGGCGCGCGATGCGGCCGAGCGGACCCGGATGTCGGCATGCCCAGCTGCCGAGATGACGGCCCGCCGCGCTCGACCACGCGTTCGCGTGCGATACGAGGAAGCCCGCGCCGCGAAAGCTGAGCCACACGATGCACACCAGCATCGCGATGATCACGACGAGCCGGAACGACACCGCGCCCGCGAGCAGCACCGATGCGCCGAACACGACACCGGGCAGGATGTGCGCGGGCGCCCACAACAGCGCGGACAGCACGTTGATCGCGAAGAAGCGCAGCGGCCGCATGCCCATCATGCCCGCGACGACCGGCACGATCGCCCGCAATGGGCCGATGAAGCGGGCGAGCACGACGCTCTTCGCGCCATGCTTCAGAAAGAAGCGCTGGCCCGCGTCGAGTACGCCGGGGTGTGCGCGGAACGGCCACAGCGTGACGATGCGCTCCTTGTAGCGATCGCCGAGCCAGAAGCTGGCGCCGTCGCCGGCAACCGCGCCGACGATCGCCCACACAAAGACCCAGGCAAGACTCAGCGAGCCGGTCCCGGTCAGCGCGCCGGCGAGGAACATCGCGGTGCTGCCGGGAACGAAGGTGCCGATGACCGCGATGGATTCGAAAAATGCGGCGAGAAACACGACCGCGAGCATCCACGTAGAGTGGCCGGCGAGCAGATGCAAAAGGTGGCTGTAGGCGTGCTCCATCGTGCGCGATCGGCGGTTCTCGGGCGTGACGATCGATCATAACGCGCACGGGCAAACGGTGGGCGCGGGCGGGGGCGGCGCTTCTGCAGCGGTCGGGCGATCGGCTCACAATAGATATCGTGGCTCGGCGGATCGATGCGCCAGGGGGAGCTATGAAGACAGCAACAGGTGGGATCGTGTGGTCGGCGTTGCTCGTGACGCTGTTGACAGTGGGGGGCGCGGGGACGGTCGAGGCTCAGCAACTGGGCAATCCTGGCGGCAGCCAGGCCGGAACTCGTGCGGGCACCGGCGCGGGCACCAGCGCGGACAGCGGCAATGCGGCTGCCGGCGGCGCAATGGGCATCGGTACCGGCGTCAGTCCGAGTGCGATGCCGGGGCCGGGCATCTCGGCGGGTGGCTCGTATGGGCTCGGCGCCGGTGGCGCGACCGGCTCGGGCGGCGCGCTCAACAACATGCGCGCGAACGGCACGGCGCTCTACATGAGTCCCGATCCGCGCGCGCCGAACGTGACCGGCCGCGCGGCGCCGCCGCGCTAGGGCGGCGGATAGAATGCAGATCCGATCCGACTACAGGGGAAGGGAATGGCACACGGCGAGCACAAGTACCGCGTATCGGTGCAATGGACCGGCAACCGCGGCAGCGGCACCTCCGGCTACCGCGACTACGGCCGCGACCACGTGATTTCTTCCAGCGGCAAGCCCGACATTCCGGGCTCGTCGGACCCGGCGTTTCTCGGCGACGCGACGCGCTGGAATCCCGAGGACCTGCTGGTCGCGTCGGCGAGCGCGTGTCACAAGCTTTGGTACCTGCATCTGTGCTCGGACGCGGGCATCGTGGTGCTCGACTATCGCGACGACGCCGAAGGCACGATGCTCGATTCCGGTCACGAAGGCCGCTTTTCGCAGATCGTGCTGCGCCCGCGCGTGACGATCCGCGCGGGCGGCGACGTCGAGCAGGCCATGCATCTGCATCACGTCGCGCATCAGAAGTGCTACATCGCGAACTCGATCAACTTTCCGATTCTCTGCGAGGCGGTCGTGGAGACGGATGCGCGTTGAGGCGCGGGCGGCGGCGCCAGGCATGCGAGCCGGCGGGCGGGCGGGGCGCCGGCCAGCCGCTCGCTAACACTCAACGATTGCCGTCGAGCAGATCGCCGAGCAGTTCGTCGAACGCGGCTTGCGCGTCTTCGAGTTCCTGCAGCGCGGCGTCGAAAGTCTGCAACGCAAATTGCGAGGGTTTGCCGCTGCCTGCGGGCGGGAATTGTGATTGCAGCGACGCGAACGCCGTCTGCACACGCTTGGTGGCGGTCAACACGCGTTCCATTGCGGCGGTTTCTTCGGCTCGCGCCTTGTCGTGATCCATGAGAACTCCGGGGTCGTCGGGGCGGCTCGCGCCGCTCCTCCTAAAGGGGACTAAAGGGGTGACTATGCCACGTTCGCGTTCAGGACAGCGGCAGACCGCCAAACGCTTTCACTTCGCGCAACGACAAGGCCGATTCCACCGACGTCACGCCTGGCAGGCTGCGCAGTTCATCGCGCATGAAGGTGCCATAGTCGTCGAGGTCGCGCGCGACGATCTGCAGGATGTAGTCGGCGCTGCCCGACACGTTGTGGCACGACAGGATACGCGGGATCGCCTGCACCTCGCGCTCGAAGCGCGTCGACACCACGCGGTCGTGCACCGCGAAGCGCACCAGCACGAATGCGACCACGCCCAGACCGAGCCCGGCGCGCGACAGCACCGCGCGATAACGGTCGATGTAACCATCGTTCTCCAGACGTTTCAGACGCCGCGCGCACGGCGTTTCGCTGAGGCCGACGATGTCGGCGAGACGCGCGATCGGCATGCGGCCGTCGTTTTGCAGCGCGGCGAGAATCGCGCGGTCGGTTTTGTCGAGATCGTCGGCGGACATGGTCGGAAGGCGCTTGCTGCGGGTTGGGGGGAAGACACTATTATATTTTGAAGTCTTAGCGTATTCCGCTATTTTCGGATGCGTCTTGGACGAAGATCGCCAGCAAACGCTCCGCTTCCGATAGCAAGATGGAGCCTCGAACAACAAGGAGGCTCCGATGATTTCCGCTCACCTGCTGGCCGTCTACGTGGCGGCATTGATCGTCGTTTATGCGGTGCCCGGCCCGGACATGGCGCTGATCCTGCAAACCAGCATCGCGCGCGGCGTGCGCAGCGGCTTCGCGGCCGCCGCGGGGCTCGGCGTGTCGCGCGCGACGCACGTGACGCTATCGGCGTGCGGCATGGCGGCGCTGCTGCGCAACGCGCCGTGGCTGTACGACGCGGTGCGTTATGCCGGCGCGGTCTATCTCGCGTGGATCGGGATTCAGATTTTCCGCTCGCCCGGGTTCGCATTGCCCGCCGGTGCACGCGAAAGGCAAGCGGCCGGCGCGTCGCGAGTGGAATCCACTCCTTCGAGCGATGCGGATAGAGGCGCGCGGCCGTTGCGGACCGCGTTCGTCAAAGGTCTGCTGACGAATCTGCTCAACCCGAAGGCGCTACTGTTCTGCTCGGTGCTGTTGCCGCAATTCGTGCGGCCACAAGCGGGGCCGGTGGCGTGGCAGATGATCGAACTCGGTGTCGTGCTGCTCGCGATCGGCGCATGCTTCGACGCGTTGTATGCGATCGGCGCCGCCCGCATCGCCAGCTGGATGCGCGCCCATCCTTTGGCGCAAACGCTGCAACGTTGGACGTTTTCGGCTGCGTTGATCGGCTTCGCGCTGCGACTTTCGCTGGATTGACACTCGAGGCCGGCATGAGACTGCGCGAACGGGGCGCCGCGATCGACGACCCGCCCGCTCCCATTACTGCTGCATCCCGCCCAGATAGTCGAGCTTACCGAGCTCGACGCCGTTATGACGCAGGATGTCGTACGCGGTCGTCACGTGGAAAAAGAAGTTCGGCAGCACGAAACCGAACAGATACGACGCTCCCGTGAATTCGATCGGCCCCGGCCGCAATTTCAGCGTGATCGTGCGGCTCTCCGAGCCGTCGATCTGCGCCTCGTTGAATTCCTTCAGGTAATCGATCGTCTTCTGGATACGGGCCCGCAGTTCATCGAAAGTCTGCTCGACGTCCTCGAACTTCGGCGGCTCGACGCCGGCGAGGCGCGCCGCGCAACCCTTGGCGGTATCGCTCGCGATATACACCTGGCGCACGAGCGGCAGCATGTCCGGCGCGAGCCGGGCATTGGTGAACACCGACGGTTCGATCTGCTTCGCGGCGGCATGCGCCTCGGCCTTGCCGAGGATGGCCTGCAGGTTGGTGAGGCCGCGAATCAGCACAGGCAGTGATGCTTGATACATCGAAATTGACATGGGTTCCTCTGATTTCTCGATCGTGCGCGCAGGCGGCGCGCGCGGCACTGAAACGGCGGGAATGCCGCTCCAGCATCATAGCGTGTCGCATCCGCGCCGCGCATTAGCCATTCGGACGACTGCCGCACGCGTCGGAACTGTGTTCGAATGCCTTGGTCGGACGCTTGGACGAAGTTCTTGAACAACCCCTGCCGCGTATCGCGAAAACGATGCGCTTCGTGCAGGCGCGTGGCTGACCGTCTGCGAAGCCACGCTAACAGGAGAGTCGACACCATGGTCACCAAGCATCCATTGCCAGGCAGCGAGCGTAAGGTCGCGCAGGGCACTACGGTCATCGGGCAATGCGATCCCGCCGAGCGGATCGAGGTCTTCGTGATGCTGCGCCGCCAGCAGCAGGCGCAGTTCGACGCGTTGATGAAACGCATCGCAGCCGGCGACGCGAGCGTGAAGCCGCTGTCGCGCGAGGCGCTCGCCCAGGACTACGGCGCCGCGCCCGATGACATCGCGAAGGTCCGCGCGTTTGCGGCCGCGCATGGGCTCGCCGTCGTACGCGAGGACCCGGCGGCGCGCTCGGTGCTGCTGAGCGGCACGATCGCGCAATTTCAGAGCGCGTTCGAGGTGAAGCTCGAACGCTACCAGCACCACACGGCTGGCCAGTTCCGTGGCCGCACCGGCACGATCAGCGTGCCGGACGATCTGCGTGGCGTCGTCGAGGCGGTGCTAGGGCTCGACAACCGGCCGCAGGCGCGACCGCACTTCCGTATCCGGCCGCCGTTCGTCGCGGCGCGCGCGCAGCAGGAGTCGTTCACGCCGCCGCAGCTCGCGTCGCTCTACCAGTTTCCGCAGGGCGACGGCGGCGGCCAGTGCGTCGGCATCATCGAGCTCGGCGGCGGCTACAACACGTCGGACCTGAAGACCTATTTCTCGAGCCTCGGCGTCAGCGAGCCGACCGTGACCGCGGTCGGTGTCGATCAGGCCGGCAACAACCCGAGCGGCGACCCGAACGGGCCGGACGGCGAGGTTACGCTCGACATCGAGATCGTCGGTGCGCTCGTGCCGCGCGCGACCATCGCTGTGTACTTCACGCAGAACAGCGACGCCGGCTTCATCGACGCGGTGAGCCGCGCGGTGCACGACACGACCCACAAGCCGTCGGTCATTTCGATCAGCTGGGGCGCGCCGGAGTCGGTCTGGACCGGCCAGTCGATGAATGCGCTCAACAGCGTGCTGCAATCGGCGGCGGCGCTCGGCGTGACGATCTGCGCGGCTTCCGGGGACAGCGGGTCGAGCGACGGCTCGGGCGGCGGCGACCAGGTCGACTTCCCGGCGTCGAGCCCGTACGTGCTCGCCTGCGGCGGCACGCAACTGAGCGCGTCCGGTTCGGCGATCACGCGCGAGGTCGTCTGGAACGACGGTGAACTGGGCGGTGCGAGCGGCGGCGGCGTCAGCACCGCGTTTGAGTTGCCGGCGTGGCAGCAGGGTTTGTCGGCCACGATGACGGCCGGCGGCAGCCAGCCGCTCAGCGGGCGCGGCGTGCCGGACGTCGCGGGCGATGCCTCGCCGTTGACCGGCTACGACGTGCTGGTCGACGGAACGCAAACGGTGGTGGGAGGCACCAGCGCGGTCGCGCCGCTGTGGGCGGCGCTGATCGCGCGCATCAACGCGGCGAAGGGACAGCCGGTCGGCTTCGTCAACGCGAAACTGTACAAGGCGACGGGCGTGTGCAACGACATCACCGAGGGCAACAACGGCAGTTTTGCGGCGTCGAAGGGGTGGGACGCCTGCACGGGCCTGGGCAGTCCCAATGGCGGGAAGGTGGCGGGCGCACTATAGTCTGCAACACAGCGCATCACACAACAACAAGACGTAAGAACGAGGACGCACGGCAATAAAACAACCCTTGGAGCGATCATGACGAATACAGAATCAGCTTCCGGTAGCCAGCATTCGCCGCACAACACGCACGCCACGGCCTCGGCCGGCGCGTCCACCGCCACGAGCACCCCGCACAAAGCCGGCGACCAGCCGTTCTTCGACCCGGTCGCCTACGGCAACGGCCCGGACGATTCGGTTACCGATACGGTCGAGACGGCCGCGATCACGCATCATTCGGTGACCATCGGCGGGCACAACATCAACTACACGGCGACCGCGGGCCACCTGGTGATCGTCGATCCGAGCAGCTCGCAGCCGTCGGCGAGGATGTTCTACGTCGCTTTCACACAGGACAACCAGAAGGAAGAGACGCGTCCGGTCACGTTCTTCTATAACGGCGGGCCCGGATCGTCGTCGGTATTCGTGCTGCTCGGCTCGTTCGCGCCGCGCCGCATCAAGACGTCGATGCCGGGCTTCACGCCGCCGGCGCCATATTCGCTCGAAGACAATCCGGACAGTCTGCTCGACAAAAGCGACCTCGTATTCATCAACCCGGTCGGCACCGGCTATTCGGCGGCGATCGCGCCGAAGAAGAATCGCGATTTCTGGGGCGTCGATCAGGACGCGGACTCTATCAAGCAGTTCATCAAGCGGTTTCTGACCAAAAACAACCGCTGGAATTCGCCGAAGTATCTGTTCGGCGAGTCCTACGGCACGGCGCGCAGCTGCGTGCTCGCGTACCGGCTGCACGAGGATGGCGTCGATCTGAACGGGGTGACGCTGCAGTCTTCGATTCTCGATTACACGCAGTCGGGCAACCCGGTCGGCGCGCTGCCCACGGCGGCCGCGGACGCGTGGTATCACAAGAAACTCGGCGTCGCGCCGCGGCCCACCGATCTCGGCACGTTCGCCGAAGAGGTCGCGCAGTTCGCGCGCACCGACTACCTGGCCGCGCTTCGCAAGTTCCCGACCACCGACACCGCGACCGTCGAAAAACTCAGCGAATACACCGGTATCGACAAAACGACACTGCTCGCGTGGAGCCTCGACATCGCCGGCTACGACAGCCGCGGCAATTCGCTGTTCCTGACCACCTTGCTGAAGTCGCAAGGCCTCGCGCTCGGCGCTTACGACGGCCGCGTGACCGCGATCGACACCGGCATCGCCGGCAAGATCGACCCGAACTCCGGCGGCAACGATCCGACGATGACCGCGGTCACCGGCGTCTACACGACGATGTGGAACGTGTATCTGAACGAGCAGTTGAAGTACACGTCGAACTCGTCGTTCACCGACCTCAACGATCAGGCCTTCAAGTACTGGGACTTCAGCCATATCGATCCCACCGGCGCGCAGAAGGGCGTCGACTCGACAGGCAACATCATTCTGTACACGGCCGGCGACCTTGCGGCCGTGATGGCGCTCAATCCCGACCTGAAGGTGTTGTCGGCGAACGGGTTCTTCGATTTCGTCACGCCGTTCTATCAAACCGTGCTCGACCTGCAGCAGATGCCGCTGGTCAGTCAGCAGGTGCGGCAGAACCTGTCGGCGCGGTTCTATCCATCGGGGCATATGGTGTATCTCGACGGCGGTTCGCGCACCGCGCTGAAAGCCGACCTCGCAAAGATGTACGAAGAGACGGTGTCGGACGCGCAGGCGCTCGGGCGGATCCGCGCATTGCAGGCGCGGGTGGCGAAGTAGCGGCGGTGGCGGGGCGTCGCGACACATCGCGACGTCGTGTCGTGCCGGTCTGCTCTGGCTCGCGGCGGTCGCCGCGAGCCGGCAAACGGTGCGCTGCCATGTCGGGCTTTTGTACTCATCCAGATTGAATGTGTTTTAATTGCCTTGCGAATTGAACTACCGCGTGCCGCCGGCGCGCAGACGAATGAACGCAGGCCTCGCGGACACGCATCGGCGGGGTCTTTCCCGCGACATCACCAGCAGCAATGATGCGGCCAACGCGCCGCGGCTCGGGCGCAAGAGCGTGGTTCGACCGCGCGCGCACATCACACATCGTGCGCTGTTCGTAACCGTCGGCGCACTGATCGCGCTGCGCATCGGGGACGCCGCCGCGCAGCCGAGCGACGTCCTAGACGACCGCGTGACCCAGCAATCGATCGGCCGGACGATTTGCCGCCCCGGTTATGCGGAAACCGTCGCGCCGCCGTTCGACGAACTGATGGCGCACAAGGACCGCATGCTTGCCGCGCGCGGCATCGATATGGATGACAGCGCCGCGTTTGCGCTCGACCGGCACGTGCCGATCATGCTCGGCGGATCGCCCGATGCGCCGGCCAATCTCGATCTATTGCCGTGGGCCGGCCCGCGGGGCGAGCGCCGCAAGGCACGCGCGGCGGCGATGCTCAAGCGCTGCGTCTG
The DNA here is from genome assembly GCF_040965775.1 of Paraburkholderia sp. BR10954. Classification (NCBI taxonomy): domain Bacteria; kingdom Pseudomonadati; phylum Pseudomonadota; class Betaproteobacteria; order Burkholderiales; family Burkholderiaceae; genus Paraburkholderia; species Paraburkholderia sp. BR10954. The sequence goes on along the minus strand of NZ_JBFRCK010000043.1, from coordinate 16,420 downwards.
CGAAGGCAAGCTGAGTCTCGCGCAGGCGCAAGCGGCGATCGTCGGCAACTGGTCGGCGGTGTATGCGGGCTTTGGCCAGGCGTCGTGCGACGTGAGCCGGCTAGACGTCCCGACTGGCGACGACGACGGCGTCGACAGGGAAGACAACCGGCGCGGCGACGCGCATGAGCGCGAGCGTTGAGCGCATACGCGCGCTGCCGCAGTCGTCGCGGAACCCCGGTTCGCGGCCCCTCATTTTTTTCGGAGAAACACGATGACCCAATCCCGCCTCGCCGCCGTTGCGCTGACGATCGGCTGCCTGAGCGGCAGCGCAGCCGCGGTTGCCACCGCGCCCGCGCATTGCGCGCGCGCCAATGAGCTGGAGATTCGCGGCGACGTGCCCGCGGCGCTCAGCTTCGACGTGTATCGGCAGCTGCGCCCGCTGGATGCGCGGCGAATCGCGCTGTTCGAGGCCGCCGGCGAAGTAAAGCGTCTGCCCGACGGCCTGCCGGTTTGCCAGATCGCCGACGACGGCGTCGACGATCCTTCCGCGGTGCTGGTCCGCCTGCCGCACGGTAAAAATGCTTGGTGGGTGAGCGCGGCGAACGTGCAAGCGGCAAACTGATCGGCGCGATCAGCCCGTCTTGCTCACATCCTCCGCAGGATGCCTTTGACGATGCGTCTGCGTGCCAGGCATGCAAGGTGCTGAAGCAGCCGATGTTTTCCAGGATTGGCGCGACTGATTCAGGTACAGTGCATTGACGGCGGTGTTTCGCCGTTGCCTACGACACTGCGTCACAGTGTGTTCGCTGTCGAAGCGGGCTATCCTGAGAACAGGATGAAATTTGCACAGGAGATTGGAACGATGGCCTTCTTTTTGTCATTGCTCGCTTTCGGATTGGCCGGCGCGACCGGCGTCGTCGTACTTCGCGCACTGGCCGTGGCTCAGACGAAGCAGCGTGTCGCGCTGCGACCGGTGCGTGTCTCCAGCTCTGACCGACTGACTGAGCGCCGGGCACGGCGAGGGTAGTCCGCATGAACCTGACCGTGCGCAATATCGCCGAATCGTGCAGCGAGCAGGACGTGCGGGATTTCTTGAAGCGCGAACTCGGCCACTACGCTAAACACGTCGAGGTGGTGGACGCCGGCAAGCCCAACGCCTACGCGACGGTGGAACTCGACGCGAGCGTGCCGTATGTCGGCGACGTGATCGCGCGGCAGATTCACGGCAAGCATCTGGGTGGCCAGCCGCTCGAAGCGAGCGCCGATCTGTTCAGCGACGAACCGCCGCCGGAGCAGCGAGCGCCGTAGGTGTAGGCGGCTCAGTAACGTCGATTCCTTTCGAAGGCGGTGGACATGCGCGGCGTCGCGCGCAGGGCCACCGCCTTTATTCGTTTGAGAGCCGCTTCGCTGCCTCGTCATTGCCCATCAGGTGACGCCTGCCAGTCGAACGGGGTGTACGGCAGCGCCCGCTTGTGACGCGTCGCGTTGTAAAACTGCAGCACTACGTCACGCACGGTATCGCTGACCGGCTTGCCTTCGAGAAAATCGTCGATCGCGTCGTACGGGATGCCGTACGCGTCTTCGTCGGGACGAAGCGGCCGCAGCATCTCGAGGTCGGCGGTCGGCACCTTGTGCGCCAACGCGTCGGGCGCGCCGAGCGTATGCGCGAGCGCGCGCACGCGGCGCTTGCTGAGCCCGGCGAGCGGCAGCACGTCGGCGCCGCCGTCGCCGAACTTCGTAAAGAAGCCCATCACCGATTCAGCCGCGTGGTCCGTGCCGATCACGACACCGGAGCGCGCACCCGCCACCGCGTATTGCGCGATCATCCGCTGGCGCGCCTTGATATTGCCGTGCACGAAATCCCGCTGTGATTCGTCCTTGAACGACACACCGCTTTTATCGAGCGATTCGAGCATTGCATCGGCGGCGGGTTTGATATCGATAGTCAGATTTTCGTCGGCGCGAATGAAACGTAATGCCTCCAGTGCATCCGCTTCATCGCGCTGTTTGCCGTAAGGCAGACGCACGGCGACGAAACGCGCGTCGTAATGGTTAGTCCGCAAACGCTCGACCGCGAGTTGGGCGAGACGCCCGGCCGTCGTCGAATCGACGCCGCCGCTAATGCCGAGCACATAAGTTCTCAGGTGGCTGTTGCGCAGATAGTTCGCCAGAAAATCGACCCGGCGCTCGATTTCGCGGCTTGCGTCGAATTTAGCGGTGACGTGCATTTCGGCCGCGATGCGGGCCTGGCGGGCGGCGGGATCGGATGGAGCCATGATCGTTGTTGTCCTCGCGAGAGAAAAAGCGCTTGAAAGGGCTCGAGTATCGGGATGTGCCGCCGTATTCGGGCGATCTTTCGTCGAATGAAATCGTCCTTCGCTTTTGTGGCCTGATTTTCCGATGACCAGCTTAATTGCGAATTAATTGCATTTCACTGATATGTCGATTGCGGGGAAATAGTCAATCGTTTTTGAAGAGGTCGTAAGTTAGAGGGTATATTCATCGACACGCGTCAATTCGCTGCGTAACATCGCTCGTAGCGAACGCCACCGGGATCCGGCGTGTCAATCAATAATAATCATGTTTGTTTCAGGACGCGATGAGATACCCAGATCGGCGTGGCCAGCCTGGATTGAACCGCGTGAGGATTTGCGCGTGGATGTGCGCAATCGTCATATCGGCAGGTGCGGGCGCGATGGCGGCGCAGGTTCATGCAGCGGTGCCCGCTACCGCTCATTCGCCTGCATCCGCAACATCGGCGGCCCATACGGTGAATCCGACCACTTCGGCCAAAGCGTGGAATGGCGCGAGCCAATCATTGGGCACGATCGACGCCGCCACCGTCGCCGCGCCCGACGCGGCCGGCGTCGTCGATCCGCGCCGTGCGTTTCTGCTGCGCGACGTATTCGCGCAGGACGTGACGCGCCGGCTCAGACTGCCCGTCGCGGAGCAGCGTGCGTACGCCAACCGTCTGGAGACGGCGCTCGACGGGAACGAGCTTGGCAATCTGTCGGGCGAGTATGTGGTGCTCGTCGATCGCAATGCGAACGTGCAGGCGCTCCTGATTTACTTCCGCCCAGCGCCCGCCGACAACTGGCAGATGATCGGCGCATCGCCGGTATCCACCGGACGGCCTGGCGAGTACGACCACTTCATCACGCCGCTCGGCGTGTTTGAACATACGCCCGACAATATGGATTTCCGCTCCGAGGGCACGGAGAACGAAAATCACATTCGCGGTTATGGCCGGCGCGATATGCGCATCTTCGACCTCGGCTGGGCGCAGGGCGAACGCGGCTGGGGCAAGGGCGGCATGTCGCAGATGCGTTTCCAGATGCACGCGACCGACCCCGATCGGCTGGAACCGCTGCTCGGTATTCGCCATTCGAAGGGCTGCGTGCGGATTCCCGCGTCGCTGAACACGTTTCTCGATCACTACGGGATTCTCGACGCGGAATATCAGCAGCTCGTCGATTCCGGCCAGTCTTTGTGGGTGCTGAAAAGCGATCGGCAGATCATGCCGTGGGCGGGGCGTTTTATCGTCGTCGTCGATTCGCAGCGCAAGAGCCGGCCAGCTTGGTCGCCAGTGCCCGGCGCGGTCGCGCGCGCAAAAATGCCCGCGCACGCGGATACGGCCGACTGACGGACGCCCAGGTCTTGTCGCAATACCAGCGCGGGGCGCCCCTCACGACCTCGCCAACAACACGCCAGCCAGGGCGACCGCAAACCCGGCAATCTGCACGGGCAGCAGCGTCTCGCCGAACCCCAGATAGCCTTCGAGCGCGGCGAGCGGCGGCGCGAGAAACAACAGCGCGGTCGCGCGCGAAGCATCCCCGCGCCGGACCATCCAGACGAGCAACGTGACGCTGATGCCGGACAGCATCACGATGCCCCACGCGAGCGATGCCCACAGCGTTGGCGACGCGATCCAGCGATGCTCGCCGAGCGCGAGCGCCAGCACCCCCGCGACGACAGCCGCGCCGACGTTCTGCACCGCGCTCGCGCTGCGAATATCGGCCTTGGCGAGCGAGGTCTTCTGGAACAGCGTGCCCGCCGTGATCGCCCCCACCGCGACGATCGATATCAGCACGACCAACCACGCCGGCGCGTTGCCGTGCGTGGGCGGCGTCGCGGCCGCGAGCTTCGGCGCGAGCACCAGCACGACGCCGGCGAGGCCGACCGCCATGCCGCTCCAGCCGCGCCGCGACAAGCGCTCGCCGAACAGCGGCGCGGCAACGGCGGCCGTCGCGAGCGGCTGCAGCGCGCCGAGCAAAGCCATCACGCCCGCGCTGAGACCTTGCGCGACGGCCCAGTAGCCGGCGCCGAGATAGACCCCTTGCAGCAGTGCGCCGGCGCTCAGGTGCTTGCCCAGGTTGCGTCCGGTCGGCCAGGCCGAGCGCGCGACGAGCGCGGCCAGCGCGAAGATCAGCGCGGTGCCGCCGAAACGGGCCAGCAGAAACAGATTGGGATCGGCGTAAGGCGTGATCGCGCGGGCGACCACGAAACCGGTCGACCACAGCACGACGAACACGGCGGCAGCAAAGGTGGCGAGCATCGGGGCAGAGGGTGCGAAAAAGCCGCCATGTTGACCGCACGGGCGGCGCGCGTCTTGTTCAAAGCTGCACAATGCGCGCGGGACCGTCACCACGCGAGCAGCGTCATCCCCGCTCCGAGCGCGCCGCCACAGACCACGCACGCCCACAATAGCCAACGCGTGCGCCGGTATTCGCGCGCGAGATCCGCGAGCAGTTGCGCGTTCTGCTGCGGCGTACCCGCGCGATCGTGCTGCTGCAGATAGCGCACCGCCAGTTGCGGCACGCGCGGCAGCATATGCGCGAGATGCGGCAGTTCGTGTGACAGCCGCTTGAGCCAGCCGCGATGATCGAGATCGCGTCGCGCGATATCGGCAAGCACCCCGCGTGCGATGTTCCATGTATCGACGCCCGGATGCAGCGTCCGCGCGAGCATCTCCGCCTGCTGGAACGAGCGCTGCGCGGTCGCGAGCTGGCCCGACACCTGACCGTCGAACGGTTGCACGCCGTGCAGCAGATGATGAAACAGCGAACCCGCCGAGCGATCCTCGGGCGCCGCCGCGAAGTGCGCTTCAGCCCGCGTGCGCAGTTCGGCTTCGAGCATCTCGGGGCGTGTGTCGTCCGGCACGTGGCCGGCCTCGCGATGCATGTCGGCGAGCCGCCCGTAGTCCTGGTCGAACAACGCGGTCGCGCCGTGCACGAAGAACTCGCGCTCGCCGCTCGACAGCGTCGCCATGATCGAGAACTCGGCGAGCACGAGGCGCCCGAGTGTATCCGGCTCGATGCTGACGCGCACGCGGCGCGCATCGAGCGTCGCGTGGAAAAAGCCATGCTCGAAGGCCTGCTCGGTGACCACCTCGACGATATGCGCGGCGAGCGGCGCCAGCTTGATGCCGTGCGCGTGCAGGCCGGGCAGGTCGCTCGCGGGCAGCGTATTGATGCGCTGCATCGTCAGCGTGTGGTCGGTGCACAGCTCCCAGATCACGTCCGGCACGACGATGCGCTTGTCGCCGTCGAAATGATGGCCGGTCTGGCTCAGGTTCGCGGCTTCGGCGCGCAGGTCGAAGCGGCGCAGGATGTCGTCGGTGAAGGTTTGCGCGAGCGAGCGCAACTTCAGCCGGCGCGCGACGCGCGACAGCTTTTCGAGCCAGCGCGCGACCCAGCGCAACAGCGCGAGCTCATCGCCAATCTGTTGCAACTGCTGCGCGCGCACGAGCTTGACGGCGACCTCGTGGTGACCTTTGAGCGGCACCGCGAGCCGCGCGAAATGGGTCTGCTCGGCGAAGCCGCTGCGCACCGGCACGAGGTCGACCGCGCTGAACAGCTCGCCGAGCGGCCGGCCGAACGCGCGCGTCAAAGCCTGCGCGGAGTCGTCCGGCGACAGAGGTGCTTCCATGTGATCGATGGCGTCCAGCGCGTCATGCAGCGTGCCGCTCGCGAGCTCTGGGCGAGCGGCGAGCGTCTGCGCGAAGCGGCTCGCAAGCGGACCGAGCGCCGGCAGCAGGCCATGCAACTGCGCGCCGCTGCGCTCGGACGCATGCACGCGGCCGATCAGCTCGATCATCCAATGCAGCTTGTGGTCGGGCGGAGCGGCGAGCCAGATCAGGCGCGCGCCGTAACGCAGCGCATGGAACAGCAGCAGTAGACGGCGAAACAGTGGCGGCATCGGCGGTTCGGTTGACGGGCGAGGCGTTGTGCGGGACTCGGCCGGGCGGCGGCGTGGCGTTCGCCGTATGCCCGAAGAGTCCAGCCGTCAAGGTTAGCAGGTCGGCGCGGTGGCGGGCGGGTTCGCGCGCAAGGGGCGGCTCGTAGCAACCTTGGCGCGCGATGAGCGCGCCATGAGCGCAACCTGTGCGCCCGCGCCAACAACGCGCAATACGCGTAATACAATACGGCGGCCTTCCTCAATCACGGCGCACAGATGCTCGCAGAACAACGTCATCAATACATCCTCGCGCAAGTCGCAAAGAACGGCGCGCTGTCGGTCGCTGAACTGGTGCGCGAACTGAACGTATCGCGCGAAACGATCCGCCGCGACCTCAACGCACTGGCCGGCCGCGGCCTGCTCGTGACGACCCACGGCGGCGCGCTGTCGAGCGATCGGCGCGAGCCAGATCTCGATACGCGCGAAGCCGAGAATGCGGGCGCGAAGCGTGCGATCGGCGAGCGCGCGGCCGAGTTCGTGCCGGACGGCGCGTCGCTGATCATCGATTCGGGCAGTACCACGCAGGCGGTCGCGCGCGCGCTGCTCGACCGGCATCGGCTGACGGTCTACACGAACGACTGGCGCATCGCGCTGCTGCTCGGTCGACGCAACGACAATCGCGTGACGCTGCTCGGCGGCGAGCTGTCCGATATCGAGGACGCGACCTTCGGACTCGACACGGTCCACCAGATCGCGCAGTACCACGCCGATTTCGCGTTCATCGGCGCGGGCGGGATCTCCCCGGACGGCTATCTGACCGACTACAGCCGCATGGCGGCCGAAGTGCGCAGCCGCATGATCGCCGCGGCCGACCTGGTGGTGGTCGTCGCCGATCATTCGAAGTTCGGACGCGTTACGCCGGTGCGCATCAACGGTATTGAGTCGGCGCGGTATCTGGTCACCGAACTGGCGCCCGAGCGCGCGCTGGGCAAGGCGATCACCGCGCATGGTCTGGAGATTCTGATCGCGTGAGACGGCTCATTCGCTGAACGCCATTCCGCACCCGCCAAAATCTAACTCAAAAAAGCCGCGGGTTTCGCTCCAGATATTGGAACGGCCGGGGACAATACGCGCCGTCATTTTTGCCATGTACGATCCACACGGGATCGGCGCGCGGAGTTCCATTTTTGGGCGGCGCGACGAATTCCATCGGTTGGCTTGAATTGGCAATTTGTGTCTTTTTTTGGAATTCGGCAAAATCGTCACGGCCGTGTCATCGAAACCTGTGATTCTTCCCGTGCCCGCTCAGGCGCGGCAGGCAGCGCGGGTGTCGGAGGCGGGCTGTCAGTCAGGCTGGGCGAGAAGCGGCAAAGTTGTCGGCAATCTGCAATCCACGATAGACCGGCGCGGCAACCGCAGCGGGCAACGCCAAGCGGCGCGTGCCGCCGTTCAATCACTACAGGTATGGGTTATCCCGACCGTCTGGTTTTTAGCCTTTCGGAGAGAGCGACATGAAAAAGACGAATTCCCTTCACGCCGCGGCCGGTCTCGCGCGCAAACTGCTGCCGGTGCTGGTCGCCGCCGCAGCGTTCGGCGGTGCCGCGATGCAGGCTCATGCGGCCGACGCCGTCGTGCTGTACACGGCCGACGGCCTCGAAAATCTGTACAAGGATGTGCTGCCGGCCTTCGAAAAGAAGGAAGGCGTGAAGGTCAATATCGTCACGGCGGGCAGCGGCGAAGTCGTGAACCGCGCGACCATCGAGAAGGACCAGCCGAAGGCCGACGTGCTCGTCACGCTGCCGCCGTTCATCCAGCAGGCCGACCAGAACGGTCTGCTGCAGGCATACCAGAGCGCCAACTACAAGAACGTGCCGGCCATCGCGAAGGCGCCGAACGGCGCATGGGCGACCTTCGTGAACAACTACTTCTCGTTCGCGATCAACCCCGAAGTCACGAAAAATCAGCCGAAGACGTTCGCGGACCTGCTGCACCCGGACTTCACCGGCAAGGTCGCCTATTCCAATCCGGCGACCGCCGGCGACGGCATGGCGGTGATCATCCTGACCTCGTCGCTGATGGGCGAAGACCAGGCGTTCGACTATCTGAAGAAGCTCGAGCAGAGCGCCAAGTTCCACACCAAGGGCACGGGCTATCTCGACGTGCTGCTATCGCGTAACGAGATCGCGGTCGCCAACGGCGATCTGCAGATGGATCTCGACGACGCGGCCAACGGCGGCCTGTCTCTGAAGCCGGTGTTCCTCGCCGCTACGCCCGGCGGTCAGCCGACCACGTTCCAGCTGCCGTACGCGATCGGGCTGATCAAGAACGGTCCGAACCAGGACAAGGGCAAGAAGCTGATCGACTATCTGATGTCGACGGAAGTGCAGTCGAAGGTGCCGGACATCTTCGGCATTCCGGGTCGCAGCGACGTGCCGCTCGCCGGCAAGAACGGTGAAACGGTCAAGCAGGCGATCAGCGGCGTCAAGCTGATTCCGGTCGACTGGAATCACGTGATGGCGAAGAAGGCCGACTGGACCGCGCGCTGGAAGAGCGACGTGATCGGTTCGTCGGGCAAAGAGACCGAAGTGGTCAAGCCGAAGTAATTGACTCAGATAAGCAACGTTTGACGTTGTCGATTCAGGCGGCGCTTCGCAGCTACTGCGCGGCGCCGCATCAGCATTAATTCTGTTGGAGGACGACCCCGGTGAATACGGCCAGTCTCGCTCACCCCACCGCGCCTGGCGCTCCGCTGGATGCGCTCGACGCCGCGCGATTGGACGCGCCGGGCGCCGCCGCGCCGGGCGGCGTGCAGATCGATCACCTGACGGTGCGCTTCGGCGCGCGCACGGTGCTCGACGATCTGTCGTTGACCATCCAGCGCGGCGAGTTGCTCACCGTGCTCGGCCGCAGCGGCTGCGGCAAGACGACCTTGCTGCGCTTCATCGCGGGCTTCATCGAGGCCGACGGTCTGGCCGGCACACTGACGGTGGCCGGCCGCGATCTGACGCATGTGCCGCCGCACAAGCGCAACCTCGGACTGCTGTTCCAGAGCTACGCGCTGTTTCCGCATCTGACGGTATTCGAGAACGTCGCGTTCGGTTTGCGCGCACGGCGCATTCCGGCGCGCGACGTCGCGCGCCGCGTCGCCGAGGCGCTGAAGCTCGTGCAGCTCGGCGACGCCGGTCACGTGATGCCCGCGCAACTGTCGGGCGGCATGCAGCAGCGCGTCGCGCTCGCCCGCGCGCTCGTGATCGAACCTGACGTGCTGCTGCTCGACGAACCGTTGTCCGCGCTCGACGCCAATCTGCGCGCGTCGGTGCGTTCAGAACTGAAAGCGCTGCACGAGCGCCTGCCGAATCTCACGATCGTCTGCGTGACGCACGATCAGGACGACGCGCTCGTGCTGTCTGACCGCACGCTGCTGATGCGCGATGGCCACATCGCGCAGCTCGGCACGCCGCAGCAGCTGTACGACACGCCGGTCGACGGCTTCGTCGCGCGCTACCTCGGCGCGGCCAATCTGCTGCCGCCGCAGGTCGCGTTCAGCATGGACGACGCGCGCTACAACGAGCGCGAACGTGTCGCGTGTCTGCGTCCGGAGGCGCTGCGCATCGTGCCGCTCGGCGAGGGGCAGTTGCATGGCGCGATCGCGTCGGTCGAGTGGTATGGCGCGGCCTTGTCGGTATCGGTCGTGCTCGATGCGCTGCCGAACGATCCCGTGCTCGTCACGATGCAGCGCAGCCTCGGCATGACGCCGGAGAAGGGCGCGCGTGTTTCCCTGCGTTACGAGGCTGGCGATGTCGTCCTTATCAAGCCCTGATACGTCCAATCCGCTCGACCTTGCCGCGCAAGCCGAGCTCGAAGCCGCCGCCGCACGCCGTCTGGCGAGCGCCGCGGCGCATGCGGCCGCGGTGAAGCGGCGCGAGCGCCTCGCGCAATGGCATCTGCTGTTCATTGCGGTCGTGGTGCTCGGACCGCTCGTCATCTATCCGCTGGTGCGGCTCGTGATGCTGAGTCTGACCGGCGCGCACGGCCTGTCGGGCCACGCGTACGTGACGTTCTTCGGCAACCCCGAAACGCGCGGCGTGATCGGCACCACGCTCGGCATCCTGTTCGCGAGCGCGAGCCTGGCGTCGCTGCTCGGCGTGGCGCTCGCGTCGCTGCTGTTCTTCAAGCCGTTTCCGGGCGCGCGAATGGTCACGCGCTTCCTCGAGCTGTTCGTCGCGTTCCCGTCGTTTCTGGTCGCCTTCACGCTGATCTTTCTGTACGGCTCACAGGGCTCGGTCAGCATCGGGCTGCAGCGGCTGTTCAATCTGCAAGCGCCGCCGCTCAACTTTCTGTTCGGCATCGGCGGCGTGATTCTCGCGGAAGTGGTGTTCTATACGCCGTTCGTCGTGCGTCCGACGCTGGCATCGTTCGCGCTGCTCGACCGGCGGCTGATCGAAGCCGCGCGCAGCCTCGGCGCGAACGGCCTGATGGTCGCGTTCAAGGTGATCCTGCCGCTCGCGTGGCCGGGTATCGCAGCGGGCACGATCCTGTGTTTTCTGCTGACGTTGAACGAGTTCGGCATTCTGCTGGTGCTCGGCAGCGCCCATCTGATCACGCTGCCGGTCGCGATCTATAGCGCCGCGACCGTCGATCTCGATCTGCCGACCGCCGCCGCCGGCGCGGTCGTGATGCTGCTGATGTCGTTGTCGCTGTACGCGTTGTACCGGCGCGTCAATAGTCGCAAGGTGAAAGGAGCCGGTCATGGCCGTTGAACTCGATCCGACCGTGCTGCCGGTCATGCACAAGAAGGGCCGGCCCGTGCGGCACAGCCTCGTCGTGCGACTGCTCGGCGGTCTCTTTCTGGGTTTCGCCGCGCTGCTGTGCTTCTGGCTGTTCGTGCTGCCGGTGCTGGTCGTCGCGCTATCGAGCGTCGCGTCGCACTGGTCCGGCACGATCCTGCCCGACGGCTTCAGCATGCGCTGGTTCGAGCGCCTCGGTTCGAGCGACTTCGACGCGCTGACCACCAGCCTCGAAGTCGGCATGGGCGTCGCGGTGCTCGGCACGATCCTCGGTTTGTGGCTCGCGCTCGCGCTCGAAGGGCGCGACCGGCGCGGCCTCGGCGCTATCGTCGACACGATCGCGATGATGCCCAACGGCGTGCCGAGTGTGGTGCTCGGCCTCGCGGTGCTGATCGCGTATCACAAACGGCCGCTCGATCTGTCGAGCTCGGCGGCGATCGTCGTGTTCGTGCAGCTCGCGCTGGTGCTGCCGTTCTGCTATCGCTGCGCGGCCGCCGCGCTGCGCCCGGAGCTGACCGTGCTGCGCGAAGCGGCCGCGAGCCTCGGAGCGCCGCCGTCGATGGTGCTGCGCCGTGTCGTGTTGCCGCAACTGGTGCCGGCGATCCGCGCGAGTCTCGCGCTCGGTTTTGCGCTGTCGCTCGGCGAACTCGGTGCGACACTGACCGTGTATCCGCCGGGCTTCGCGACGGTGCCGATCGTCGTCGTCGGGCAGGTGGAGCGCGGCTATTACCTGCCGGCTTCCGCGCTGTCGCTGATTCTGCTGCTGGTCTCGCTGGTCGCGCTGCTGCTGATCGCGGCGCGTGCTCCGCGTCGCCGGATCGACTGACCGGGCTGACCCGGCTGATCGGCGGGCGGTTTCCTTGATCTGAAGCGCGCACGCCCAACGGCGGACATCCGATGCGATGTGGCGAAATTTGTCAAAGTGAACGAATATATGCACTCCTCTTCCGTCGATCCGATCGAGGTCGTGCGCCGCCATTCGCTGACGACGCTGGTGCGCGACGAGATCGAGCGGCATATCGTCGACGGCACACTGGCGCCGGGCGATAAGCTCAACGAAGCCGATTGGGCGGCGCGCTTGCAGGTGTCGCGCGGGCCGGTGCGCGAGGCGTTTCGCGCGCTGGAGCAGGCGGGGCTGGTGCGGACCGAGAAGAATCGCGGCGTGTTCGTGCGGACGGTGTCGCTCGCGGAAGCGGACGAGATTTACGCGGTGCGCGCGGTGCTCGAAGAGGCGGCGTGCCGGATGCTCGCGGCCAGCATCGATGCGGGCAAGCTCGCGGTGCTGCGCGATTGCGTCGATGCGATGCGCGCCGCGCTCGCGTCGCACGATCCCGATGCGTATGCGCGCGCGAACGTCGCGTTTCACGATGGGCTGGTCGCGGCGGCGGGTAACACGAAGTTGTACGACACGTATCGCAGGCTCGTCAGCGAGTTGAGCCTGTTTCGGCGAGCCGCGCTGGTCGTGCAAGGCGATGCGATGGCGCGCTCGCTCGCCGAGCACCGCGCAATTCTGACCGCGCTCGCATCACGCGATGCGGAGCAGGCCGCGCAATTGATGCGCGCGCATGTGCAGGGCGGCTTGCAGCGCGCCCATGCGGCGTGCGACGCGGCGGGTGATGCGGCGCACGAGCGGCGCATCCCGGCAACCGCGGGCGCGGCCGGCTCGCGCGGGCGATGAGGCCTTGGCAATGACGACCCCTGTAATGGAATATCACGCGATGACACACGCCGAGCAACGCACGATCGAAGTCAACGGCCGGAGCTATCGGCTGCCTTCGCAACCGACGGTCGTCGTTTGTGTCGACGGCTGCGAGTTCGAGTATCTGGAAGCGGCGGTCGCGGCCGGTGTCGCGCCTTTCATCGGCTCGATGCTCGAGGGCGGCGCGGCGTTTCGCGGCGACTGCGTGATCCCGTCGTTCACGAACCCAAACAACCTGTCGATCGTGACCGGCGTGCTGCCGTCCGTGCACGGCATCTGCGGCAACTACTTCTGGGACACCGACGCGAACAACGGCGCGGGCGCGGCGGTGATGATGAACGACCCCGCCTACCTGCGCGCGCCCACGCTGCTCGCGGCCGCCGCCGACGCGGGCGCCGCGGTCGCCGTCGTCACCGCGAAGGACAAACTGCGCGGACTGCTCGGCTGGCAGTTGAAGGGCATCTGCTTTTCGGCGGAGAAAGCCGACAAGGTGTCGGTCGAGGAAAACGGCATCGACGGTGTGCTCGGTCTGGTCGGTCTGCCGTTGCCGGACGTGTATAGCGCGGGATTGTCGGAATTCGTGTTCGCGGCCGGCGTGCGGCTCGCGCAGACGCGCAAGCTCGACCTGATGTATCTGTCGACGACCGACTATATCCAGCACAAATGGGCGCCCGGCACCGAAGGCGCGAACGCGTTCTACGCGATGATGGACGGCTATCTCGCGAAGCTCGACGCGCTCGGCTGGGTGATCGGCCTCACCGCCGACCACGGCATGAACGCGAAGCACGATCCGCGAACCGGCGAGCCGAACGTGATCTATCTGCAGGACTTGCTCGACGACTGGCTCGGCGCATCGACGACGCGCGTGATTCTGCCGATCACCGATCCGTACGTCGTGCATCATGGCGCGCTGGGTTCGTTCGCGACCGTCTATCTGCCGCGCGAGCTCGATGCCGCGTCGGTGATTGCGCGGATCGGCCGCCTGCCGGGAATCGAAGTCGTGCTCGACCGCAACGCAGCGTGCGCGCGCTTCGGGTTGCCCGAGGATCGCATCGGCGATCTGGTCGTGATCGGCACGAAGCATGTCGTGCTCGGCACGCGGCGCGACGAGCACGACCTGTCCGGCCTCACCGTGCCGCTGCGCTCGCATGGCGGGATTTCCGAGCAGGAAGTGCCGCTGCTGTTCAACCGGCGCGTTCGGCCAACGGCCAGTGGCAACGAAGGCAAGCGGCTGCGCAACTTCGATATCTTCGACGTCGCGCTCAATCGCGTGTCGACATCATGAACCCGGTGCTGCGGGACCATCCGGCGTTCCGCGTAGAAGCGCTGCGGCTGCGCGGCGAGCGCGCGACGCGCGCCCGCACGCTCGACGTATTCGATCCCTATACCGGCATGCGTGTCGGCACCGTGCCGCTCGCCAGCATCGACGATGTGCGCGCCGCACTCGACTATGCGCTCGCGTATCGGCCGACGCTGTCGCGCTACGAGCGTTCGCAGATTCTGGAGCGCACGGCGGTGCTGCTGCGCGAGCGCATCGAACAGGCGTCGGATCTGATCTCGCTGGAGTCGGGGCTGTCGAAGCAGGATTCGCGCTACGAGATCGGCCGCGTCGCCGACGTGTTCCGCTTTGCGTCATTCGAGGCGTTGCGCGACGACGGTCAGAGTTTCTCGTGCGATCTGACGCCGCATGGAAAAAAGCGTCGGGTGTTCTCGCAGCGCGAACCGCTCGCGGGCGTGATCGTCGCGATCACGCCGTTCAATCATCCGATGAACCAGGTTGCGCACAAGGTCGCGCCGGCCATCGCGACGAATAATCGCGTGGTGGTGAAGCCGTCGGAGAAGGTGCCGCTGTCGGCGCTTTATCTGGCCGATCTGCTGTATGAGGCGGGGCTGCCCGCGCCGATGCTGCAGGTGCTGACCGGCGATCCGCGCGAAATCGCCGAGGAGTTGATTACGCACGCGTCGGTCGAACTCGTTACGTTTACCGGCGGTGTCGCGATCGGCAAATACATCGCGGCGAAGGCCGGGTATCGGCGCGTCGTGCTGGAGCTGGGCGGCAACGACCCGCTGATCGTGCTCGACGACGCCGATCTCGAGCGTGCGGCGACGCTCGCGGTGCAAGGCTCGTACAAGAACTCGGGGCAGCGCTGCACGGCGGTCAAGCGGATGCTCGTGCAACAGCGCGTCGCGGCGGAGTTCACGGAGCGGGTCGTCGAGAAGACGCGCGCGTGGACGTTCGGTGATCCGTTCGATACGTCGAAGCAGATGGGCACCGTGATCGACGCCGCCGCCGCACAGCTGTTCGAGGCGCGCGTGAACGAGGCGGTGGCCGCGGGCGCGCGCCTGCGCATTGGCAACGAGCGCAGCGGCGCCCTGTATGCGCCGACCGTGCTCGACAACGTCGATCCGTCGATGACGCTCGTGCGCGAGGAAACCTTCGGGCCGGTGTCGCCGATCATCGCGTTCGACACGCTCGACGACGCGATCCGCATCAGCAACGGGACGCCGTTCGGGCTGTCGTCGGGCGTGTGTACGAACCGGCAGGACGCGATCACGCGTTTTATTAACGAGCTGCGCGTGGGGACCGTCAACGTGTGGGAAGTGCCGGGCTACCGGATCGAGCTGACGCCATTCGGCGGCATCAAGGATTCCGGGCTTGGTTACAAGGAAGGCGTTCAGGAAGCGATGAAGAGCTTTACCAATCTGAAGACGTTTTCATTACCTTGGGAGTGACCCGTGGCATTGAGTCTCGACGATATCCGTGTGCTTTTCGAGCTGCACGGCAGCCTCGCGTACAGCGGGGAGCCGGTGACGCAGCTCGAGCACGCGTTGCAGAGCGGCGCGCTGGCCGAGGCGGAAGGCGCGAGCGACGAACTGGTCGCCGCGGCGTTTTTGCACGACCTCGGACATCTGCTGAACCTGCAAGGGGAGACGCCGACGGAACGGGGTGTCGACGATCTGCATCAGTATTTCGCCTTGCCGTTTTTGCGACCGGTGTTGTCGGACGCGGTGCTGGAGCCGATTCGTCTGCACGTCGACGCAAAGCGCTGCCTGTGCGCGATCGACGCCACGTATTTCGGCCAGCTTTCCCCCGATTCGGTGCGAAGCTTGCAGTTGCAGGGCGGGATCTTTAGCAGGGAAGAGGCGCAGGCATTTACGCAGAAGCCGTACGCGGAAGACGCGATGCGTTTGCGCCGATGGGACGATCGCGCGAAAGAGAGGAATCGCGCGACGCCGGGGATCGACCGCTATTTGGCCGTCGTCGAACGGGCGATGCGCGCCCATGCAACTGCGTGAGTCGAGGTGTTTTTGGGGCGCGGCAGGTTGCACTTGGAGCGTCAAAATATCGCTTGCAAGTCGCTGGCGGCGACTAGAATTCCGCTCTTTCGTGCTCCGGACGCCGGGGCGCGGGGAAGCGGGAAGCCTTTGTTGGCGAGGGCTTCAGCGGCGTGGGCAGGTTAAGCAAGTGATAAAAACCTGTTGACGATCCGGTGAAAGTTCTCCATAATCTCGCTTCTCTGCTGCAGACGCAGCGACGCAAACGAAGCGGTGCCGGGTGGTGGTAGTTCCGGCGCTGCGGGTTGGGCGGATCGATCTTTAAAAACTAACAGCCGATAAGTGTGGGCGCTTGATGCGGAATGCGGCGGCGGATCCGTATGGATCTGCTGCAAGGCACAAGTATCAGAAGCCTCACACAGTATTAGAGGAAGGTTTATCTGTCGAAAGACGGATTGATCATCGTCAGTACGTTGAGTGAGCGACCGGGTTCGAAAGA
>NZ_JBFRCK010000042.1:0-53900 GCF_040965775.1 Paraburkholderia sp. BR10954 | reverse complement strand
GCATGCGTGCGCATGCCCCGCGCGGATCGCGCGGCAAACCGGTAATTCAGCGGGAAATTGCACGCGCAAGTCTCCTGAACGTAGCTTCGGTCGTCATGACGGGGCGCTTTTCAACAGCCTGCTAGAGATAGATCGGGGCCCCCGCACCGACGTTGGTCGCCGTGTCCTTCAAAGTTTTGACGATGTACTTCACATCCTGAACAGTAAGCTGAGTGTGCAGCGGCAACGCGAGTGCTCGATCCCCAATCCGCTCGGTATCGGGCAGGCAGCCTCGTCGACCTCCAATAGCATCGGCGGCCTTCATGTAATGAAACTGCTCATGCAACGGATGGCTGTAGGGTGCCGTTTCTACCCCGCACGCCAGCATGTCGTCAATCATTTGAGCACGCGCGCTGTGAGTAAACCGCTTGCCCAGATGCACAACGTAAAGCATCCAATTCACTTCGTCCACGTCCTCCGCCTGATACGGTGGTTTGATGCCTTCGAAGCTCTCCATCGCTTCATGATACCAGGCTTCGACCCGCTTCCGTTGGGCGAGCCGCTCCTCGAGCCCTGCCAGTTGTGCCAGGCCGAGCGCGGCGGTGATTTCGCTCATACCCGCCTGCAGCGGCACCTGGGCACCGAGGGAGACCGACTTTCGATCGGCGCTCAGACATCGCCTCAAGTAACGCAGTTCGTGCGCCAAGCTGTCGTCGTCAGTGACGAGCATTCCGCCCTCTCCCGCACACAACGCGGAGGGTGGCGAAAAGTCAAAAACCGTCACTTTACCGAACGACCCCACGCAGCGCCCACGGTAGCGTGATCCGAGCGCCTCAGTGCTATCCTCGATCAGGCTCAGACCATTCACATCGGCAAGCTCGAGCAACGATTGCCAGGCGGCAGGATGCCCGTTAGTATTTCCCGCAAGGATTGCACGCGTCCGATCTCCAATCTTCTCTTGTGCCTTCATCGCGTCGAGGCAGCCGCTCCAGTAGTCGATATCGGCAAACACCGGTGTCGCCCCAGCGAGGGAGATCGCATGCGCGATCTGATGCCATGTATGCGATGCGCAGATGACTTCATGGCCTTGACCGATGCCGAGCGCACGCAGCGCAATCCAAGTGCCGAGCGTCCCGCTCGCCACTGCGACCGCGTGGACACGGCCGCTCCATCCTGCGAATGCAGTTTCAAAGGAATCGAGCATTGGTCCGTCGCTCCAGCACGACGACTGCAGGACCGCGTGAACCAGCTCGATCTCCCGCGGCCCGCACGCTGGCTCAGTAAGTGAAATTGCCTCAGTTTCCATCGCAGACTCCGTCTTCGGCAAGGATGAGCATATTGGCCTCACTTGCGTCTGTTGTCACGGAGACACAGACACCTGTCGACGTCGCGAGATAAACGCGGCGGCCCCGAAACTGGATGAGGGGTTTCTCATCGACAAGCTCGACGGCGCTAACCCGAATGACTCGCACATCGGGATACAACTTCCGCCAGGTTGCCGCAGCCTCCGGCAGCGTCGGTTCGCTCAGAATTAACTCGGCGATAGCACTGATCTGATCTGCTGTAAGTGCCATGTCAGTCGCGCTCACCCGCGACGCGACGCGCTTCTACGGTGACAGGAAGCGTTGTATCGGCCGCCATCTCCGGCAGCTGGAATCGCCAGCCGTTCGCAAGCGTTATCACTCCGCCCCACATCTTCTTGCCATCGATGCAGACGATCTGCTCCTCGAGATCCTTCTTCGGCACGTAGGCGCTGAGTATGCCTTTCCTGTCCATGCGGATCATTAGTTTCACGTTGAGACTTCCAAGGTCGGTTAAAAGATTCGCACTGCAACAAGTAAATCCAATAAATCTAACGATCGGTCGACAGGCACAGCGCTCGTCGTAGGTGGATCTTGTTCTGCGACGAGCACCTCCCAGCTCTGATAGGCCGATATCGTCCTTCCGCTCTTACGACGGTCCAGCCGGGTGCGATCTCCCCCTCAGTGCCGCGACCGCCTGCCCGTCAAAATTAACTGATGGACCGCATCGCCAGACTCGCCAACACCACGTGTTCTGGCCATTTCGGCAAGCCGCCAAGCCTTAACCAGAAAGCGACTTTCGCACCGGCCTCAATAGACGTCACCGTTGCAAAGTTCCCGCAACTCCTTGACGCGGATTACCGACGACTAGACGGGCTCCGTCGACTTGCGAACCGTCCGGTGCGTCGTCACCATGCGCGTTACCCGAGCCGCGTCCGACGGTTCCATTGCGGTCAGTTCCCTCGGGGCTACGAAGACCTATCCAGCCGAGATTGGCCGCATGCTCGCCCAAACGGGCGAGCATGTCATGTGGAAGGTGGTCGAGCGTGCATAGCTCCTTGGCGCGCATGCCGACGCGATGGTCGATTTCGACGAAGTGAACTGCATAGATGTAGAACCGTTGCAGGAAGGTTTGGATTCCGATCACATACCCCACGTCGCCTTTGCTGACGAGCGATTCACCCATAGCCTTACCGGCGTAGGTGCCGTCGTTACGGATGGAGAAGCGCGAAATGACGCGCTCACCAATGCTGAAGCGAGGCGCAAATGTGACCTCAATGAGGTCATCGTCGTCAATTCCAGTCATGCTTTTCCTCCTTGTCATACCGAACTGCTAGTTCAAGACAACTGCTGTGGAGGAACGGGGTCACCCGCGTCCGATCGCACTCACATCAATCCGAACGACATCCGCACTGACCGCAACGGCAGACCGTTGGTCCTCCTTGATAAATGCGAAACCTGACCGATCTGGTGTTTCGATAAAGTCGATCTTCAGACCATCTAGCAAAACGCGGCTTTCTGCCGGCAAGAAAAGCCGCAGTCCATGGAGCTCGATGGTCTCGTCGCCGGTCCGAGCCTCTACTTCGGCACTGAATTCGGCGTCGTATCCAGAGCATCCGCCGGACCTGACAAGAAGACGAAAACCAGCACTCGATGGCAAGCCGGAAAAACGCACCACACGGCGCATAAACTTTTCCGCGGCAGCGGTAACAGAAAATTTGGTCAACATGATATTGGCATGGTACCAGTTAGCAATCCTTGGAACATTCCTCAATGTGCTGCCCGTGACTAGCGATGCTAGCTCACCACAATGCACCCGTCCACGGGACAAACGGCCAAGCACTGCGGAGTATCAAACTGTCCTTCGCATACGGTACATTTCTTCGGATCGATCGCGAAGACGCCACCTTTCTCGCTTATGGCGACATTCGGGCACTGCGGCTCGCAGGCCGAGCAGCCGGTACAGGTCGAGGCAATGATCTTCAGAGGCATAATGGCACTCCTTGTAATGATGGTTTGTATAGCGCGCGGGCAGCCGTTCCCTTTGTCCGTCTGCCGCTCAATCAGCAGCAGCCGTCGCAGTGATCGACGTCTTCTGCCGGATCCCAGGGGCGCCACGCTCCACGTGCACGGTCACGCCTTTCGTGATGCGGCTGCAATATTCGATGAACCATATCAGCGCGGCTTTCTCGATTGCTTCGTACGCGTACTGGTCCACCGGCTCAATGCCCGCCTGCGACAGTTCCTTGCGCGGACACAAACCGACCTTCGCAACCAGTACAGCGTGGCAATCGCTGATCGCGTGTATGAGCGGTGGCAGGCGATCTTCATCATCATGGCCGCCACGACAATACGACTCCACGCGGCGGCGTCCCACAAAGATCGCTCCGCCAGCGCTGACCTCGAAAATCTGGAACTCGGAGACATGCCCGAAATGTGCGTTCACGCGGCCGTCTCCCTTCGTCGCGACAGCGATCAGCACCTTCAGGTCGGCCGGCACTTCGCTCGCCTTCACCAAAGCCATTGCAGTCTGTTTCGCGTCGCGCTGCACATTGCGTTGCACTTCCACTCGGCGCTGATGTTCCCGACGGTAATTCGCGTCGGACCTAGTTTCCAAGTCGTTGATCCCGTCCAGCTTGAACTCTTCGCGACGGTCCTCACTCAGTAGACCTACTGCGTCCGCACGGCACTGACGGCAATGGCGCATTAACGTAGCGCCTCCCTTGCAACGGTCCTGCACGGCCATTAACTCGCTAGCAGTAGGGCCACGCTGTCCGTGCAGTCCGAAATACGTGCCATGCTCAGCGTCCGAGATGAGTGGCATGATGTTGTGCAGGAAAGCACCGCGCCTCTTCACTTCGCTGTTCACCTCGATCAGGTGTTCGTCATTTATGCCTGGAATCAACACCGAGTTGATCTTCGTCAACACGCCGCGCGCCGTGAGCATTTCGAGCCCTCGCATTTGCCGCTCGTGAAGGATCTGCGAGGCCTCCTTGCCCCTGACGCGCCGGTGGTCCCAAAAAATCCACGGGTAGATCAATTCACCGACGTTGGGGTCCACCATATTGATGGTGATCGTCACATGCTCAACAGCGTTGCTGCAAATCTCATCGACAAAGTCCGGCAACGCTAGTCCGTTCGTGGACAGACATAGCTTGATGTCCGGAGCGCGCTCGCGGAGCATACGGAAAGTGTCAAAAGTCCTCTTCGGATTGGCGAGCGAGTCACCGGGACCCGCAACGCCCAACACCGTCAACTGCGGAATCTTGGCCGCGACGGCCATAACCTTATTCACGGCCTGCTCCGGCGTCAGCTTCTCCGACACGACGCCGGGTCGCGACTCATTGGAACAGTCATATTTACGATTGCAGTAGTTGCATTGGATGTTGCAGGCGGGCGCCACCGCCACGTGCATTCGCGCGTAATGGCGATGCGCTTCTTCCGAAAAACAAGGATGCTTGTTTATCCTTTCCCATACTTCTGCCGGCTCGCGCTCAGGCACGTCCGATGAACCGCAGCCCGACTTGTCTGCGCGGCCGTGGGTGTCGCAGCCGTCGATCTGAACAAGCGCATGTCCGGTCACCCTCAGGGTTAGTGTCTTTTGGATGCCGACAGGCGCAGTCGAGGACAGCGTGCTGGCATTCGCGCAATCTTGCATGGATGTTCTCTCCAAAGCCTTCCGTGGTTCTCCGGCTTTATTAGCGAAATCCATGCCACTCACTCGAACTCCATTGGTATCGGTACGTGAGTTTGTCAACCAACTCAGTGTTCTTGTTACGCGTCTTGACCAAAACCCGACAACCAGGCCGTATTCTGTCGCTGTCACGACAAAAATAACGCACTGATCGTGAGCACAAGTTGCTTTTGGTAGGCCACTATCCGCTCTCAATCACAGGCACTGCCGCATTGCGCGTGCGGGGCATCCGCGATCTTCCGCGTGAAGGGCAAGCTTCGGCCGTTCGTGTGGCGCCGACAGGGTACAGCAAAGCGTTGTTTTGACCTGTAGGCCTGCACCTGGCACAACGCTTGCGATCGATGGCCGACAACTGAAGAGATCCGACATGAGCAACCCAATCATCAATGACACGACACTTCGCGACGGCGAGCAAACCGCTGGCGTCGCATTTCGCACGGAGGAAAAGTGCGCGATTGCCGCCGCACTGTCGCAAGCTGGCGTCGCCGAACTCGAAATCGGCATTCCAGCCATGGGCGAAGACGAAATGGCGTGCATTGATGCGATTGTCGACATGAACCTCGACGCTCGTCTAATGGTTTGGGGGCGACTCACCGACGAGGACCTCAGCGCGGCGTTACGCTGCGATGCCGACATGATTCATCTTTCGGTCCCGGTATCGGATATTCACTTGCAACACAAGCTACGGCAGCCGCGTAGTTGGGTGTTAGCGCGCATCGCACGCGTCATTGGTAAGGCTGCGAAAAGCCACCCCAAGATCTCCCTCGGTATGGAAGACGCCTCGCGTGCGGACCCTTCGTTCGTCTTTGAAGTTGTGCGATGCGCAGAGCAGCATGGGGCCCAGCGCGTACGATTTGCGGACACCGTAGGCATATTGGACCCTTTCAAGACATTCCACGCTATCGCAGCAATTCGCGCCGCCGTGGACCTGGAGATCGAAATCCATTCGCACGACGACCTCGGACTCGCCACCGCCAACACGCTAGCGGCCCTCTCGGCAGGGGCGACCCACGCCAGCACTACCGTCAACGGCCTGGGTGAGCGGGCCGGCAATGCAGCGCTTGAGGAAGTCGTCATGGGCACGCGACATCTGCTCCGACGAGACACCGGCATTGACGCAACTGCGTTACCCGACATCTCATCGCTGGTCGAACGGGCGTCTGGCCGCGCTATTTCCTCCAACAAGAGCATTGTTGGTAGGGACGTCTTTACGCACGAGTCAGGCATTCATACCGACGGCCTTTCGAAGCACCCCACGACCTACGAGGGATTCGATCCCGCAGAACTAGGCCGGCAACGGTCGACGATACTCGGCAAACATTCTGGATCCCAAAGTGTGCGTGACGCCTACGACGCTCTTGGCGTCACAGTGTCCGAGCGGCTTGTGCCCCAGTTGCTTGCACGTATCCGGTCATTTGCCACACAGTACAAACAGGCGCCGGGGACAGCCGATCTGCATCGCTTCCTGACGCAAGCACGTGGCACCCGAGTTAAGGTGTCTTGAGGCCGTCATCGGGTGCGCATTGGTCCAATAGGAGAAACGACGTGCAAGAGGTTATCGAACAACTGCATCGCCTGTCGTCCGCGGAAGACTTCCTGCGATTCTTTGACATTTCATTCGACGAGAAGGTAGTGAACGTCAGCCGCCTGCACATTCTCAAGCGTTTTTTTCAGTACATCGAGCAACAGAAGGCGCTACCGCGTAATAACACGGCGGCTGTCTTCTCTATCTATCGATGTTTACTCAATAAGGCCTACAACGACTTCGTCTTGTCCACGCCCGCAGAGCAAAAGGTTTTCAGAGTCTTTCAGGAAGCGGACGGACGGCGGGTCGTCTCAATTGACCAGCTGCGCGCGTCGCTGCCAGCACGCCACGACGCCTGACCCCGGAGTACCCAATGCATATTGTCGTTTGCATCAAGCAGGTACCGGACTCGGCACAGATCCGCGTTCACCCTGTCACCAACACCATCATGCGTCAAGGCGTCCCCGCCATCGTAAATCCGTACGATCTGTTCTCGCTGGAGGAAGCATTGAGGCTAAAGGACCGCTTTGGCGGTACTGTAACCACACTCTGCATGGGGCCGCCGCAGGCTGAAGACGCACTTCGCAAATGCGTCAGCTATGGGGCCGACGACGCTGTACTCGTCACCGATCGCGCTTTCGCTGGCGCCGACACGCTGGCAACGTCATATGCGCTGGCTGCCGCGATCCGACAAATCGCCAAGGAACAGCCGGTCGATATGATCTTTACTGGCAAGCAGACTATCGACGGCGACACTGCTCAGGTCGGCCCCGGCATCGCTACACGCATGGGCTTCCAGTTGCTCACTTACGTGTCCAGGATCGTGGAAATCGACCTCACCGCACGCTCGATCGTCGTCGAGCGTCGCGCAGAAGGCGGCGTACACGTACTCAAAACTCGATTGCCATGCTTGGTGACGATGCTTGAGAACACCAACGAACTTCGCTTCGCGACCCTGCCCAGAATGATCCAAGCGGCAGCTTTTCCGGTACGGAAATGGAATCGCGAGCAGGCCGGCATCGAGGACGTTAGCAAAATTGGGCTGAAAGGCTCACATACCGTAGTGAGCAAAGTGTTCGGCCCAACACCGCGCGAGCAAAAAGCCGAGATGCTCACACTGGATATGGCGAGCCTGCGCGGCGTCTCGTTGGATCTGGTGCATAGGATGTTCGCTCGCCATCCGACTTTGGAGGCAGACGTGCTAATGAAGAGGACCTTATGAACTCGACCGTTGCCGCGAAAAAGCAGCCGGCCTTGAACGCCAGAGGCCGCAACCTAGAGCTACCCGAACATCTGAAAAACTACACCGGTGTCTGGGTCTTCCTTGAGCACGACCGCGGCCACGTGCATAACGTGTCGTGGGAGCTGCTCGGCGAGGCGCGCAAGCTTGCAGACAAACTTGGCAGCAACGTCTGCGTGGTGGTGCTCGGCGGCACGGATGAGCCCCTCGAAAAGTTTTCAACTGAGGCGTTCAGCCTTGGAGCAGACAAAGCCTATGTCATTCACGACCCAGTGTTGCGTGGCTATCGCAATGAGCCATTCACGAAGGGGCTGACCGATCTGGTCAACAAATACCGCCCTGAAATTCTACTGCTCGGCGCGACCTCGATGGGCCGGGATCTCGCCGGCTCCGTTGCGACAACCCTGCTCACCGGGCTCACCGCCGACTGCACCGAACTGAACATCGATCCGACCTCCCGGGCACTGGCGGCCACCCGTCCGACGTTTGGCGGCTCGTTGCTCTGCACGATCATGACGCTTGCATATCGCCCGCAGATGGCGACGGTACGCCCACGGGTCATGGCGATGCCCTCAGCGCAAGAAGGCCGCGTCGGCGAGATCGTGCAGGAAACACTGGGGCTCGTCGAAGCCGACATTGCCACCAAATTGCTCGACTTTGTCGCCGATGCGACGACTTCTCAGATCAACCTTCCGTATGCGGATGTGATCGTCAGCGGCGGCAAGGGTCTCAAAACTCCGGAGAATTTTCAACTGGCGTTTGATCTGGCGCGCGTACTTCGTGGTGAAGTCGGCGCTACGCGCCCCTGCGTGCAGGCAGGTTGGGTCGAGGCGGATCGACAGGTCGGGCAAACTGGCAAAACCGTGCGGCCAAAACTTTATATCGCAGCCGGCATCTCGGGGGCAATCCAGCATCGCGTCGGCATGGAAAGCTCGGACGTGATTGTCGCAATCAACACCGATCCCAACGCACCTATTTTCGATTACGCGCATTACGGCATCGTCGGGGACGCACTTCAGTTGCTGCCCGCGCTAACGCACGCCTGCAAGGAACACTTGGCATTTCGGCAAATGCGAGACACCAGGAGAGTTAGATGAGAGAATCGTCGCAATTCGACGCGATCGTCGTGGGTGCCGGACCGTCGGGCAACGCTGCGGCCTATGTTATGGCTAAAGGTGGACTGAAAGTACTTCAAATCGAACGCGGCGAATATCCCGGTAGCAAGAACGTTCAAGGTGCGATTCTATACGCCAATGCACTTCAAGAAATTATCCCAGACTTCCGTGACGACGCGCCACTTGAGCGCCACATCATTGAACAGCGCATGTGGATGCTCGACGATACTTCGTTTGTAGGCACACACGCGCGTAGCGACGACTATAACAAGCCACCGTATAACCGCTACACGATCATACGGGCGCAATTCGACAAGTGGTTTTCGTCGAAGGTCCGTGAGGCCGGTGCCTTACTGATCTGCGAGACTACGGTGAATGACCTGATTCTGGACGGAGACCAAGTTGTCGGCGTCCAGTGCGACCGCGAACACGGCGAAGTTTATGCGGATGTCGTGATTCTCGCGGACGGCGTCAACTCAACTTTGGCCCGCAAAGCGGGCTTTCATGGTGAGATCGAAGCGCGCAACGTCGCACTAGCTGTGAAAGAGATCCTCTTCATGCCCGAGGAAACAATTCGCGAGAGGTTTAACGTTGCCGATCAAGAAGGCGTTGTAATAGAGATGGTTGGACGAATCACAGATGGCATGGCAGGGACTGGGTTTCTTTACACGAACAAGGAGTCGCTGACGATCGGCGTCGGCTGTATGCTGAGCGACTTGAAGAAGAACTCTAATCGCACAACCCCGTATCTGCTTCTCGAGAAAATGAAGCGTCACCCGTCCATCGCTCCTCTTATCGCGGGCGGCGAGATGAAGGAGTACTGCGCGCACCTCATTCCCGAAGGAGGGTTTAATGCGATCCCGCAAGTATACGGTAACGGCTGGATGATCGTCGGTGACTCGGGCGGCTTCGTCAATGCCGCGCACCGAGAAGGCTCCAATCTCGCGATGACGACGGGGCGCCTCGCCGCCGAGACAGCAATAGCCGCCAAAGCGGCCGGCCGCCACGGCTACCGTGCCAGCACGCTGTCAGCGTATAAGGACGCGCTAGACAAGAGTTTCGTGATGAAGGACTTGCACAAGTACCGCGATATGCCGAAGGTCTTACACCATAATCCCCAGTTCTTTACCACATACCCTGATCTCGTCGCGAAAGCGGCCCGCACGATGATGACGGTCGATGGCATCGACAAGAAGACCAAGAAACGCGAGGTCATAACCAGCTTCCGTAAAAGTCGCTCGGTGACAGGGCTGATCGGCGACGCATACAAATTCTGGAGGGTTTTCCGATGAATAATACGATCACTGCCAACATCGACGAAAAGCTGTTTCAAAATCGCTACCGAGTGGACGTCGGGCGGCCGCACGTCCGCATAAAAGACGTGGACATTTGCACCAACGATTGCACAGAAAAGAGCTGTACATTCGTGTGTCCCGCCTCCTGTTATAGGAACGAGAACGACGGCTCAATCACGTTGGTCACCGACGGCTGCCTCGAATGCGGTAGTTGCCGCATTTTGTGCACCGAACACCATAATGTTGAATGGGCCTATCCGCGCGGGGGATATGGCATACAGTTCAAGTTCGGTTAAACGAACAAGCTCAGTATCGCTCCCGCGGCTGAGCGCCTTATCACATCCGGAGAAACTTTGATGAATCTCATTACTGGTATCGAGTCGACGGATCTGTTCGGCGGTGAAGTTCCGTCCGGCGTACTACAGCTGCTCGAGAGAACCCGCCGCGGCAGCGATGACGATGTGGCCGCCGCGTTGTGGACCGCCATCCTGTCCTATCCGCGCTGCCTGCCACCCTACTATCTGCTATATAAGTTCCATGCAAACCGGGGAGAACTTGGCGAGGCGCATAGAGTCGCAACGAGGGCTTTGGCGGTAGCTGCCTGGGAAGCGTCGATCAGCAGTGATTGGTGCGCAGTGCAGCCGGACGACGCGGACTTCTCCATTCCCGGGCCGGCGCGCTTTTGGCTCTTTACGCTGAAGGCGCTTGCATTCATCAGCGTACGGCGTGGCGAACGGGCCCTTGCACTGAAGCTGATTGCCAAACTACGCTGGCTGGACCCGATTGATTGCATCGGTTTCGAGGTCGTCGAAGCCTTACTCGCGCAGTCAGAACACGGCAATCGCAAACTGACGAATTGACAGACAGCAATTCGTCACTAGAAGGGGAACTCCCACGATTCATTAGAGCTTTTCCGCTGCCCAATCGAAATGCGCGGTCAGCTTTGTGATGCTCAATCCTTCCGGCATGTTGCATAGCACCTCCTCAACAACATGCAGATCATGGCTTCGTGCGTGTTCGGTGCGGAAGGCAATCCCGGTATCGTCAATGTCGCGTCTACCTTCATGCAGGGGTGCGCATCAATCTGGCCGAAGGTTGCGAGCGAATTCCGGACCTCGCCGCTGACGGCGTCGCAATCCCCGAACAGCTAATGCAATTCTAGTTCGAAAAGCATGAGAACAACGGGCCGCCAGCGGAATTGAGCATCCTTTCGTGCGATGTGGGGGCGGCTGTTCTGCTCGTATCAGTAGCAATCCAGTTGGCCGGAAGCAATTGAGACGATGCGGCAACCATTCGCATCCGGCCAGTCGACACCGCCCGGTACCGTTACTCCATCGACCGCACCATCGCGGCCACCCCCGACGCCGACGACCGAAGTGGGCGCAAAGTAGACGCGCTCGGGTGGCCACGCGTGGGTAGTGCGAACCGGTCACCCGACAGCTACAGATCAGCCGTCGTTGACGCTCGGGCCGTCATGCCCCGGATAAAGCGATGCGCGCGCCATTGAAGCAAAGCCTGATGCAGACGCTTGGACACCGATCAGGACGGCAAGACCGACTCAATGCCTGCGCGTCGTGCAACCTGCCGAAGTGGCGGAGGGACTCAGGACGCCGACAGTCGTGCGGGCGTCGATTTATTACGCAGATCCGCCCCCTTTACTATCTTCCCGCCTCAATAATTGAGGCTTTGGCCAGCCAGCCCCGGCATGATTCTCGCCCCCAAGTCGCAGTCATGATCCGGGCGGTGTTGTCACCGGGCCTGGTGGGTGGCTGGTGATCCGCTAATAGGAGCTCGGCTGGGATATTCCAAGGCCGTCCGTAACGAGTGTTTTGCAGGTTGAGCGGTTTGGCCTGCAACAACGGTGACAAGTCTCGGCATCCACGCGCTTGATTGCGGCGCTTGCCCTGCTGGACCTTACGAGCCAGTCGGACTGGTTGCTGCTCTGTCATGGATCGTGCCGAACACGAGGCAACCGTGAGCGTCACGCGATGGCTAACTAGCGATCCCGTCGCGCGTGGTTTCGATAAATTGCGCAAACCGGTCGCGGCGACCAAGCCAACCGGGCATCTCGCCCTAGAGGGCATCTCGTACAATGGCACCTTGCCGATGATGATCGCGGCGACCGACGTGCCGAACCTTGACGCGATCGTGCCGGTGCAGGGTATGAGCAACGGCTACGACCATTTCCTTACAGCGGCGTCGATGCGGATATTGATCCGGTTGGGTCCGTACATGGACCAGCAAGAGGCGGCCGCCCGCACGCCGATCTGCGAACTGACGCGATTCAAGGCGGTGGCTGACTCTGATGACGTCACTTACACCTACAACGACTTCTGGTAGGCGCGCAATGGTTGTCGCTCGTCGACTAGATCGAAGCGGCCAAGCTAATCACGCAGGCTGGTTAGGGCTACACCGGATGCCGCAGGCGTGAACGATGAGACAATCGCCACATTCGGACAGAACCTGCCGGGCAATCGGTACAAGCTGATACGCTTCACACAGTGCTCTTCGCAATGCGGTTTTTGTTAAGGCCGTGTCACTTATCCCTAGCTGGCAGGTTGACGACCATCGTCAACCGGATAACGCCCCGTTCGCGCCGGCCTCATCGCAAGGGCTTCCACACCACTACGGACGGCTCCCCCTCGTTGCGGCATCGGAGTTTTTCGTCATGGTGTTTGTCCCTTGTTTTTTTCCGGCCATCAGGTCCGTAAGTCGGACCGGTTCGCAACTAACGATAACCCTTACTTGAACAGCAGCGCTTCAATATCACACAGACTGAGCCGAAACCTGAAGCATAGGACATCGCGCAACTGATGACCGCCGCTGGGAAGCGATGACCGTGGGTCACGGCGATGTCGCATCCTAAGCACGCGATCGTACTCGGTCAATTCAGCAATGTCACAACGCCTCTCTGAGTGCTCAGAGCCCAACTGATAGATTAGGCTCCATTCTCATTCTCCTTCGCGAATACGGGTGGATACTTCTGCGATTGTCATTTCACCAATATGACGCGAAAGCGAATGAAAGAACATTTCATCAAAGAGCTCTTCCGATTCTCTGAAAGCTCTTGCTGGATTCTCCTCAACGAAAGAGTAGGCTTCTTCGTGAGCAAGGTCGAGAAGTTTAAGAATCTGTCTTTTATGCATCGTGAACAGCGTATCAACTAAAAATAAAGGCGCACACTGATTAAATGGCTGCACTTCTTCGTTCTAGTACGTCCGAGCATTACCACCAGCCGCTTCGCTGGTAGTTTGAGCGCCCCGTTTCTTCGGTACGTATATGAGCAATTTCTGTATGGTTTGCAACGCAATTCACCGCCGAAGCGACGCAGCAGCGTGGCCTCGCGATTCAGCGTCAAGCCCTATTGGCGCATGCGCGACCTTGCAAAGGTTGCAGAACGGGCAAGCGTGTCTAACCGGCTCGCGCTGCGCGACAGGCACATGCTCGGGGTCAAGTCCACTTGTTCTCTTGTCCCGATTTGCGAATCTACTCCGTACCGGCACTACAGCAGTAGGCGAGGAGGAATACATGGTTTCCGGTGTCGGTCCTGACGATTGAGCGGATATCCGCGTTGAGCTTCGCCATTGCCGCAGACACGTAGTCGGGGGCCGGCAGCTTGTCGGTATTGAAGTCGTGGACAACCACGGCAACGGCGTTGTTGTCCTTCGTCATTGGATGAGCGAGAACTCGATCTTCTTCCGCGAACCTCTGCTCCCGCGTCGCTACTGCACCAACCCGTCCGCTGCAGCATCCGTGAGTACCTGACATCACATGAATCGTATTACCATCACCGCTCAGCCCCGCAGCGATCGTGTTGAGAGCGGCCGCGACGTCGTCCACGCCACACAGATCATGGAATCCCCAAATTTGCACGGCATCGGGAGTACTGCTGGTAATGTTTACAAGTGTTGCCACGATGTTCTCCAAGGTTTCGAAAAGGACCCATTTGATGATCAACCAACAATGACGACTAAAGTGAGATGTCACTGCTCCGCCATTCCGCGCACGGCGACTACGCACGAGCCGCGAAAGTAAGAGGCCAGTTCAAGAAGCTTGCTCTGCGTGACTTAACGTTTTCCAGTCGTCAAAAGAGTAACCGAATTCATAGTGCTTCATGAATGCCGGCGGGACGCTTGAAGCGGAGGACAACGGGCGACGGCACCCCCAAAAACGAGTTCGCCCCCACCGCAATCTTTAGAAGCTAGGCCGACGATACATATAGTCCCGCGCCCGGACCGACGGCCATTCTCCAAAAGTTTGTCAAACGCGAAGTCACCTTGACGAGCATGTGCCTGATATCAACGAGTTTTGCTGCTTTGGCCGTTTCGCACCTGTGCCGTTGATCAGTACAGCAACAATCATGCTCGTCACCGGTTAAAAGTAACGCCCACTGACCCTCCGTCAAACGTTGCGCAGCAGTAAATCCCGGAAGGATCTTGCGAGACTGACAGGCCGCCGCGTACTCAGCAGGCGACCAGCGGCGCTTTCCGGCTAGCACTGCGGCCAGCCCCATCCACACACGCCCCCCTTGATTTTAGGCATGGACTCCTTATCGGTAGCAGATGGCCATCGAACCCGCGGTTCATAGCACTGCTGCCACGATAACGAAACTAACGTCATGGGTGCCGCCGCCCACCTCAACGCTGAACGCGCTCGAACTCTGCCACGTTTTAGCTAGAGCTCCGAAGGCTAGCAGACTCTAGAACAAATTGGCATTCAAAATTTCTTATACCGCTAGCCGCAAATTCTTATCGACCGCTTTCGACGAGACATATCCTTCGCGTGCGAGCCGATATCGAAGTCCGATACTGATGGGGCCACGCAAACCGTGCCAGAGCAGCACATTCCTGTGGCAATTCGTTGGGACAACGGCTGACAATCGTCCCACCGCGCATGCTCGATGACATAGCGAGACGGATGAGACGCTTGTGCGCCGTGAGCGTACCACTGGCGAGCTATGGAGGCCTGGATTGCAGCAAAGCCGCCCGGGTGGAATAGCCCGGCTCAGATCCAATCTATGACGGCGAGGCCGGGTTGCAGTTGCGCAAAGAATCGGAGCAGCGACTACCAAAAAGTAGCTAAATTTTGGCGACCGCGCGGACCACCACTTGATTGTTCCATTTACGCGGCGCGCAAACCAGCCAAAGATTTCTATCGCAGCCAAAGTGATTCAGAATTCAATCGGGGCTGCGTTGCATCGTCCTTCCAGACATCACAACATCGCGGCGCTTGGCGTTTCCTTGATAGCACGGGCAAGCTATTGACAATGCTTTCAAGATCAGGCTAGATGCCGATCGGCGTGACACCTGATATTCATCTAGCTTGAAAATGCGGCGCAGCGCCGGCGCATCAATTCACCTTGCACCTAACGCTACGTCAGGCTTTAGCGTTGATGTACGCAACCGGAGACGCAATGCAGTTAAAGATCGGTGAACTGGCAAAAAGAGCGGGCCTGAGCGTTCGTGCTTTACATCACTACGACGCGATCGGCTTGCTGTCTCCGTCGCAACGCACTGATGGGGGAGCACGCCTGTACAGGCGTGGCGACCTGATCCGGCTGCATCGTATCGAGGCACTGAAACGGTTCGGTTATTCGCTTCCCGATATCAAAGCCAGCCTTGACGACCAACCGGCCAGTGCCCCGATAAATATTCTTCATCGCCAGATCGCCGAACTGGACGCGCAGGCTTCGCGGGCGCAGCGGCTCAGTCGCCACCTGCGACGCCTCGCCAAGATGCTGGCCGCCGGCAGCGAAACGCTCGCAATTGATTGGCTGAACACCTTGGAGTTGATGAGTATGTATCAAAAGCACCTGAACGAAAACGAACTCGACACGCTGTTTGCAACGGGCCCGGACGCGATTGCGCCGATGGATCCAATATGGGACGAGCTCGTCGTTGAGGTTCATAGCGCCATGCGGGAAGGGCTGTCTAGTGAAAGCAGTGTTGCCCAAGAGTTGGCTTGGCGCTGGGTTCGGCTCATGACCCGCACGACGAACAACGACCCGGCGCTCGCTTACAAGTTGATGAAGATTCAGACCGCGGAGCCACGCGCACAGCAGATTGTCGGCATTACGGCGGAGATGCTGGTTTGGATAGACGAATCGTTTGCTCACGCGCGCTGCACACTTCTCGCCAAACACTTGAACCCGGCGCAGATGGAAGAAGTTCGGCGCCGCCAGCTTAACGAAAAGAACAGGCGCGAATGGCCAACGTTGGCGCTTGAGTTGCGGGCACACATGCAGGCCGGCGTCGAGGCCGACGCTGCGCCGGTACAGGCTCTCGTCGAGCGCTGGCAACAGCTTTTCCGTGAAAGCTTCTGTGGCGATGACGTGGTCTTGGAAGTGCATGTTCGAGACGCCTTGAACCAAGAGCCGGACCTGCAACTTGGGGTGGGGCTCGACGAGGCATTGTTGGCCTATCTGCATAAGGCACACATCGTTGGGCACGATCTGACGCCAATCGACGCCGGGCCGAAGCCTAGCGCCTTGATCGTGGCTAGACAACGGGCGGCGCACCAACTACTGGATCGCCCGCTGGTGCTTGATGATCCGCTCGCATTGGCCGTGCTAGGCAAAGCCGAGGCACAGGACCTACGCAATGGCCTCGATCGGTTCCGCCACCCGATGTCGAAGTGTAGGCGCAGCGCGCTGGTCGCACGCAGTAGGCTAGCTGACGACATTTGGACCGAGGCCGCCGAGCGGGGCGTGCGACAATACGTCGTGCTCGGGGCAGGACTCGACACCACCGCCTATCGGCAGCACGACACGCCCGGGAGCATCTTCGAGGTTGACTTGCCGGCCACGCAGGAATGGAAACGAGCGCACCTAAATGAGGCGGACATCCGCTTGCCGCAATCGTTGCGGTTCGTACCGGTCGACTTCGAGCGCGTCAGCCTTGCCGAGGGCTTGACGCGTGCCGGATTCGATCCACTCGAACCGGCCTTTTTCAGCTGGCTCGGGGTAACCATGTACCTCGACGAGGCTGCGGTCGCTGATACTTTGCGGTTCATCGCGCGCTGCGCCAGGGGCAGCGCCGTGCTGCTGGAATACGCATTGCCAGTGTCCAGCTTGCCGCCGATGATGCGTGTCTTCGTCGAACAGTTGATGGCGCAATTCGCCGAGGGCGGCGAGCCGTGGAAAAGCGCGTTCGATCCGGCTGAGTTGGCTCAAATGCTGGTTACACTGGGCTTCAGCAGTTCCCACACTTGGACTATAGACCAGTTAATCAAAGGTACTTTGCGAACCGCTCAGACGGACTGCAAATCGGAACAACACCGTCACGTCTAACTCTAGCCACGGTCTAATCGTCAGACTATGCCTCGCAATTAGTTGTTTATCCGCCCCAGTCCGCGCAATGGTCAGCGCTACAAACGGCAAGGGCATCCCACAATCGCAAGCATATACGAGTACGAATGCGCCAGCGCAGCGATGCGACCGAGCTAAGTCCGGGTCACAGCGTGCGCCGGGGAGCCGAGCAGGAAATCCTCGGGTGCGAGATGCACCGAGGATTTTGGGTTGTTTGCAGCCTCGGTACAGTCGTGTGCGACGAGACACCCGGAGGCGATGACGCATAGGAAGACATGATGATGACATCCACGCTTAACACCTTGATCCACGCTCAACGCAGTCAGCTGGCAATCGTTAAAGTATCTCCAGAGCATTTGTAGCGCACCGTCACGGCGAATATGCCAAGGCCTCGCATGGCCACGTATCGTCGGTAGCCAGACCATCAATCTGGTCCGAAACAATCCGCGAAATCGCCACACTCCGCGCAGTTTGAAGACTTGCAGACAATCAACGCCTCACGCTCGCACAGTTGCTTGTAGAGGAATTTCTTCCACTTCATACCGTGAACGTTTTTTTGCGCCAGCCGCGGAAACCAATAGCCCAACAGCACCGGCAATTCACTACGCGAGCGAAGGCGCAACTCCTGCCACAGGTGTTTTTCCCCCGTACAGGCGCAGGCGAGCGCATGCGAAACACAATGGATTTCAATCGTTGTGCCTGCGAGCGGATCAGCATGTGCCTTCAACAGGTTTGCGAGGTCTCCGACCTCATCGTCGCACGATCGCTGGCGCCACGCCTCAGGCGAGGCGCCCGGTTGCAAGAAAAGGGCGCGGTCGACGCCGGGAAACCAATGCGCGAGCAGCCAGTGGGTTTCATCCAGATTCAACCCGCGGATGGGCAGTGTGTGCACGCCGGCTTGGCCGAACGCCGTCGAGAGTACCCCAGCGAGGGCAAGAACCGTGGAATCGTTGGTGTCCACAGCGTGACGCATCAACGTCGCGTGGAAGTCCATCACCGTCCTTTGTGGCTCAGACCATGGCCACCGCGTGCGTGTAGCACTTTTTTGGGCATATCCTCGCGCATGCCGTGCAACCGATACACAACTCCCGGCGCGCAATAGTCATAACCTTCTTTTCGTACTCGTCGTCGTCATCCTCGCCTACCGGAGTAAGGCCCCCCCCCTCGTCTACACCGACGAGCTGCAGGACCCCGCGAGAACACACCCGGAAGCATCGTCCGCAGCCGATACACTTCTCATCATCAAGGGCGGAGACAAAGGTAGGCGTCCACATCTCCCCGCTAGGTAGCTTTACGCAAAAAATCTCGCTCATCTCCGGCTCCCAGGCGCTTCGTCGAGAGCCGCTGCCGCTGCCGCTGCCGCGGCCTTGCGCGCGTCCATCAGCGCGGCGTGAGCTTCGTGACAGAGCTGCGCAACCGTCAATATCTCTTCCCACCTAGTAGGAAGATCCTCCGAAAGGTCGTGCAGATCCATCTTGGCCTGAATGGCCCGTGTATTGAGTGTCTTCAAGCGCACCTTCAGTTCATTCGGGTCACTCATGATCCCCTCCCGTGGCAAAAGGACGCGCCTCAGTTGTCGCTGTCCGCAAAGTGGCGATCTTGTCAACAGTGGCTTTCGCCATGAGATACCTCGTCATTCTCTGCAAAGTCGAATGAGCAGCGCACATTTCTGGTTAGCGCCTTGCGCAACCACGGCGGTGGCGTACCTTTCAGGACATCCCTAAGCTTGATAAGGATGTCCTGAATTGGCTCCGGCTGTGGTACCTTGACTGGATGCACCTTCAGCGCTACGACGCGCGCCGCTCCTGAACCACCGATTGCGGCAACGTACAGGATCGCGCAACCGCGGATCGCTTCCAGCTTCGGTGCAAGCTTATCTTCGTCGCCGTCCTCCTCTAACTTGCCGCCAAAATCGAAGGCTTCCACGAACGCGTAGCCCTCCGCCGTCACATCGAAGATAACAATGCTTTTCGCCCAGCCAAAGTGCGCGTCGACATGCAGTTTGTCCTGCGTGGCAAATGCGATTTTCATGCAATGGTTCCCTCATGATTTGATTGCAATGGGCGCGACGACCGGAATTCCTTACTCCGCGTTAGCGACTGGCGCAGCGAGGTCGAGCGACGACTGCGGCAGAGCCCAGTCGGCCGGGCGGTGGTGCGTAACCCGATCGATTAATAGATTCGCGACTTCGAAGACGAAGTTCATCGTTCCGCGATAGCCGACCTGGCATCGATGGGCATTGCCGACCCGGTCGAATACGGGAAAGCCTGTGCGCAACAGAGGCTTGCCGAGACGCGCGGCCATCTGCCGGCCGTGCGAATGCGTAATAAGCAGGTCGCAATCCCCCGCGCCTCGTTCCATGTCCTCAAGGTCACCGAGCACGACCTCGCTCGTCGGCAATAGCGCATGCGACGCCGATGTAGTCGTGCTGACGCAGACTGGCAACTCGGCGCCGATTTCGTGCAACAGCGAACCGATTGCAAGCAGCAAATCCGGTTCTGCGCCCAAGGCCACCTTGATGCCACCTATGTAAAAATGGCTGTCGAGCATTGCATCCAGCAGTTGGCTGCGCTGCCTCCGGTATTTGATCGGGACCTCCCGGTCTGACAATCGCGCGAGGCGATGCAAGAGCCGGTCGTTCGGTTCGAGCCCTGTGAGCCGCTCAAAAATTTCGAACGGGATGCCTGCAATAGTCTCCAGTGCCTGCGCACCGTCGCGCGTTTGCTCGCCCACGCCGATGGTGAATGTCGACGCACCTGCGGCGCGTATCTGGTCGAGAGAAGTTCCGCCCAGCGTGGTCCCGCGCCAGTCGGGAGCAATGTGGCCATCGAGCGAACCGGAGACGTCTGGCAATATGATCGGAACTAACCGGAATGCCTCAACGATCTCTCGCAACTCGTCGATATCGCTGGGTGACAGATGACTGCCGGGCAGCACGTTGACCTGTCGCTGCACGGTTGGCAGCGGCTTGACAAGCGCCTTCACAATTGCAACGATGGCGCGCCTGTAGCCGTCCTCGAATGCGCCAACGTAGTCTGGCGTCGATACGTACACGAGTTCGGTATTGCTCAACTCTGGCTTACGTTTGCGCACCATCGCGAGATGACCGGCGACATCTTCCCCGTTGGCCTCAGTCAGCCCTGTCGAGCAAAGCACGATGATTTTCGGCGCCGCGCGCTTGCAGATGTTCAGTAGCGCCGTTTCGACGTTTTCAAATCCGCCCAGAATGGTAGTGACCTCATTCATTGCAGTGGTCTGCAACGGGATGGCCTCCTTGAAATGGCGCGCCAACAGGACGAGGCCGAACGACGTGCAGCCCTGCGAACCGTGCATCACCGGCATGCACGCATCGAGTCCCATGGCGGCATAACTCGCGCCAAGCGGCTGGCTCATTTTTAGCGGGTTGACCGTACAGGCTTTCCCTAGTTCGACGACTTTTGCCATTGTGTCTGCACTCCGCTATGCTCAGGCCGCGACGCTGGGTCGAAGGCCCTTCGGGCGCTTGCACGCGGCGACTGTTCTGTCATGCGCTCTGTGAACTCCATTCGCTCGCCACAGAGCCCTTCGCCTTTGTCGTCCCACGGAGCTGGAATGCGCACCTGCTGCCAGACCGGGTTGCTGATTGCGCGGTCAATCTCGTGCACCAGCTCGACGATTCCCTCATACCCGGCATATGGATGATGGCGTTCCTGATTGACATCAAGCCAAGGCACCCGCGCCTTTAGCGCGACAAACTGCGAGCGCCCGCCGGACAGCATGATGTCGGCCTGCGACTCGCGGAGCGTGCCGTACATTTCGCTTGCCGTCATATTGTCGACTATGCGCGCGTCATCGCCCATGATCTCCTTGATCCTTTCCTTGTCTTTCTCGGTGCTTTTCTTCACACTGGTGCCAACGATCTCGAGCCCCACCTCTTGCAACGCCGCAACAAGCGACCAAGATTTCACACCGCCTGTAATCAGCAGCACGCGCTTTCCATCGAGGCGCGCCCGGTATGGCGCAATGCGCGCCCACGCGCGCTCCTCTTCTGCTTCAATCAAGCGATCGGCGCGTTTGATCAGATTGTCGGGCGCACCCCTTTGCACCAGCAGCTTGGCGACTTGGCGCAACGCATCGCTCACATCGCCGATTCCGTAGAAAGAGCCCTCGAAATAGGGAATGTCGTATCGACGCTGCATCTTTGTTGCAATGTTAATCATCGACTTTGAGCACACCACCATATTTACCTTCGCGCGGTGAGCGCTCGCGATGTCACTGTAGCGAGCATCACCAGAGATGCAAGCCAAGATACGGATACCCAGCGCGTCGAAGAGCGGCTTCGTCTGCCACAACTCCCCCGAGAGGTTGTATTCGCCGATGATATTGATGTCGAACGGCGTTGTGTGAGCGGGCTCACGCGAGCCGATTACATGATCGAAAATCGCCTCCCCACCGAGTTTATTGCCGAAGTTTTTCGACCCGGCGAAACCGGGCGCGTTGACCGGTATCACAGGTTTGCCGAATTTCTTTGACGCTTGCTTACACACTGCCTCTATGTTGTCACCGATCAGCGCGGTGACGCACGTCTGATAGACAAACACGGCAGGGGGATCATATTTTTGGATAATCTCGCGAATACTTCTGAACAGCCGTCTCTCGCCGCCATAGATTACATCGATCTCACTTAGATCAGTCGTGAACGCGGTCCGATAGAGCATCGACCCGGAGGATGCCGCAGGACGGTTATCCCACGAGTTGCCCTCGCACGCAATCGGCCCGTGCACAAGGTGCGCTACGTCAACCACGGGCTGAAGTGCAATCCGAGCTCCATCGAATGCACAACCGCCAGCAGTCGCTCCTGGCGGAAGTTGCTTGGCGCAGCCTTGCCTGCGCTCCGTCTCACTTTTCGCCCTATTCTTCGCGCAACCGGGTTCGTCGAAAATGTCTGCAGTCCTAGCCTTGAACCACATTGGAGAATCCTGACAATATGAGGTCCACAACTAATTGCAAGTTCCATACCACCGCTCGAACCCGCAGGCATCCGCAGTGTGGGTATCGGGCACTGTAGTAACAGCGTCAACTAACCAGTGCTTTGTCGGAGTTGAACGGATTGCGACACAACATACTTATCGACCTTCTTTCAGACCATGCGCGTGCGGTGTTCCACGCGCGCTTCGCTTTGCATACCGAGCAGACGAAATATCGGAGCCGTACAGGGCGTGACCTCAAGCTTCGCTTTCCTAGAAGCGGCGTAGTTTGATTCCGTGCTTGCGCAGTGCATAGCCGATCTGCCGCGCCGTAATGCCGAGCAGGCGTGCCGCCTTTGCCTGCACCCAACCGCAGCGCTCCATGGCCCAGAGCAGCCGCTCACGCTCGTCCTCAGGGATGTGCTCACCAGAGTGCATGCCGAGACCGCCGGCATCGCGCTCCGGGGCGCCGAATTTCGCGGGAACGTTCAGCGCGTTGCTGACTGTAACGTCCGACGAGCGTGCCGGACGTACTGCGTCTTCTCGCTCCATATGATGCAACACCTTCGTGAGGCACCGGTCGATCTCGCAGAGAAACGAAGAACGACCAATCGTGTCATGATGCGCCATTGTCGCAGTCCGCTCAATGCAGTTTTCGAGTTCGCGCACGTTTCCGGGCCAGTAACAACTCGACAGCACGCGCAACGCTTCCTCGTTGAAATGCAGAGCGCGACCGTTCTCACGATTAAAGCGGTTAAGGAAGTATTGCGCCATCTCGGGGATGTCTTCCCGGCGCTCGCGCAGCGGCGGCAACACGATGCTCACCACGTTGATGCGGTAGTAAAGATCCGCTCGGAATTCGCCCTCTCTCACCATTTGTTCCAGATTGCGATTAGTTGCAACGATGAGCCTCACGTCAACTCTCACGGGCGTTGTCCCCCCTACCCGCTCGAACTCCCGCTCCTGCAGAACGCGCAGGAGTTTCGCTTGGAACGACGGCGATATATCACCTATCTCGTCGAGGAAAAGTGTTCCGCCGTGCGCCAATTCGAAGCGCCCCTTTCGCTGAGTTTGCGCGCCCGTGAACGCCCCCTTCTCGTGGCCAAACAGCTCGCTTTCCAGCAGTGTTTCCGTGAGCGCCGCACAGTTCACCGAGACGAATGGCTGGTCCTTGCGCGGGGACAAACGATAGATTGCACGCGCGATCAACTCCTTGCCGGTGCCGCTCTCGCCGCGCAAGAGCACCGTCGTTCTCGCAGGTGCGACCTGATGGACCTGCGTGAATACGTGCTGCATCGACGCAGATCGGCCGATTGCCCAATCGACTTGATATATAGGAGGGGCCGCGTTCCGTCGGCGACTAATCTCCTCCTGCACGCTTTTTCGGTTCGGATTCGCCTCACGGTCAAGCAGAAGTGCCCTGCCCATTGGCGAAGCAACAACTTCCAAAAGTTGGAGATCGTCTACGAAAACACGCTTCCCGTCCGGATTCTCACAAAGTGCTACGAGCACCCCGAGCGGCCGTCCTTCGTGCCGGATCGGTGTCCCAAGTAGAGCGACACGCTCGGCATTGGAAACACGAACAGCCCCCGTGCGGTCGTCGAACATTGGGTCACCATCCAACTCAGACACAACCACGGCGGACTCGCTTTCCTGTATCCGCCCTACGATCCCTTCACCGGAGGGAAAACGCATACCTTCTCGCCAGCCGTCTGACAGTCCCGTGCTACACAGGCCGCCAAGCTTTCCATCCGGCTGCTCGACGGCGATGAACGCGGACCGCCAGCCTCTCGCACGCGACAGAAACCACAGCGACCTCTTCAACGCGTGCTCCGCATTTCCGGATGAGGCCAGCGTTTTTAGCACTTCTGTCACTACATCGAAATCGGGAGGGCTCTCGTTGATAAGAGAATGCGACATAGATTCGGGCTCCAGCGACAACTCGCCAACGCAGTGAGGAGACGGCTCGGCACAACGGCAGATCCATAGTCGCGTTGGTGGCAGCCGAATTCGGGATGCCGCTGTGCTCAGGCATCGCCAAACTCGACAAAAATGACAAAATCGCAGCAATGGCGTCGGGAAGCTGCAAACAGAGGCAACGAGGCCCCTCCGCTCGCGCCTAGCATACTAACCAAAAAAAACGTAGGTTTCACGACAAATTCGGGTCAACGGCAACCCGCACAGTCAGTCGAGGTTCCTAGTCTCGGTCGAACGCTGCCAGCGTTGAAGGAAGGCAGAAGCGGTTTCGTTATATGAAATTCAAATCGTAAGTGCCGTAGGCCCTCAAATGGCAGCTCAGGTTGCATTGCACGACACAGACGCAACTCCGCGCGAGTCCTTCCAAAATGCTATGAGTGCTGTTCAGCAGCTTGCTCGAGTGCATCCGCCCAATTGTTCGTCGTTTCTTTTTTAGCGCGCGATCCAATGCAACGTTACACGCCTGCAACCGGTCGACACCTATGTCATTCCGCATCGAGGCCCGATGTTTCTCGTTGACATAAGTCAAACGTCACTCAGTGGGCTCCTGAATTCCCAAAGCAACGCTGCCTGCCCGCGTCAGCGTCGGGGCTGTTCATCGAAAATACCCGGCAGCAACCGTTTTGACGCGCCGAAATATCATCTCTTCGACGCGACCACGGCGCGACGTCACCTAAACCTGACCACGCGTTGGCATCGCCGGCTGCTCTACCTTGAATATTCCGTGCTCTGCCGAGTTCAGCTGCAGCGAGCGAAAGAGAAACCGTTGAAGTGCGGTAGCTGCGGATGTTCGGTCGTTCCAGTTCTCTTGAGTGAACAGACCGAATTCCGCCACTGGCGGCATCGGCAACCCGACAGCTTGCGGATCGATCGCGTGCATGGTATCGCGGCGCACGTGCCAGTCGAGCAGCACTGCAATACCGAGTCCTGCCTCAACGGCCGACTGCACCGCCGACAGGCTTGTGCTCGTACACGCAACACGCCACGCGATGCCGGCGTCGAGTAACGTCGCGAAAAAAATCTCCTGCCACCGGCATGCGCCGCCGAATGCAACAATCGGAAGCGGGCCCTCGCCAAGGTCCGTGTTCCGGGTACGTGCGACTGCCCAGCGAAGCGGATGCCGCCATGTAACTATCGGCTCCGAGTGAATCAGCGCAGGGTCGCCGATCGCGAAATCTAGTGTGTTGCTTGCGAGCCGCTGCGATAACGCCGGGCTCGCATCGACAACAATCTCCAGCGCTACGTCCGGGTAGAGAGCAGAGAACTGCCGCAACGCATGGCGAAGGTGGCTCATTGCGATGTCTTCCGGAATGCCGACCCTCACCGTGCCAGAAACGTCGCCCTCAGTCAGGGCGGAGCGAGCCGCGAGGCCAATGTCGAGGAGCTTGTGCGCATATGGCAGTAGCACGTTGCCCGCGGTGGTCGGCTTTACGCCGCGCGGTGAACGTTCGAGCAAGCGTTGGCCAACCTCATCTTCGAGCCGCCGAAGGGCCATGCTGACAGCAGCCTGTGTCCGATGGAGAGCCATCGCAGCATTGCTCACGCTGCCGGCTTCTACAACCGTCACGAACGTACGCAGCAGCGTGCTGTCGAGATCGCGAATCATCAATTTCCCTCATGCAGACATAAAGATTATCAGCTTATACCACGCATACCCCTGCGGTTAATATCCTACCGTCACGAGTCAGGGAACATGGATGCGAAAAAAGTTGCACGAGAAACACGCCGAAGACGCCCTGCAGGGAATACCCGAGTCGCTGGCGCACCCGGCCCTTCGAGCTTCGCAGTGTACCTGATCGAACAGCCGCCACCGAACTGGCCAATGCTCCTTCCAGTGAAGGTGCAATACTGCAGAAAAGCACAGCTTGACGTTGTGGCCTCCAGTCATCTCGTGCCCACGTCATGGCGCTCCTCGATGAGGAGTTCTAGGCACGCCGGGCCATCTGAGCCCGGATACGTCCACTTAACTGCAATTAGCAAACAATAGGTTGAAGCATTGCGTTCAGCAGGTTGCACGAACCCTCTCTCGCTATGCTAGCCGAAAAAAATGCCCAAGAATGGTTGACAGTGCTGCCCTCTCATCGCACGACGACCGCAGTCGCGGTTCGAGTCTAGAAGCTCGCGGGACTCCCGCGAGCCTGATGTACGCATCGAAGTTTCCCGCAGGAACGCGTCAAGGTGCCCCGGCTGATCTCCTCGACGCGTTTATAGCAGCCCGGTTCGCTCGTTTCTTTGCGTTTTTCAATTTCCAACCGGAGGTCACATGAGTACAGCCAACGATCGCATATATTTTGAGCAAGTCGCTCAACAAGCTGTGGAACAGATGTTCGCAACTTCGCCCGAAACCGCAGCGTTCCACCGTGGCGATTGGATCGACAGTGAGTACTATCGCCGCCACCTCGTAGAAACCGTATTGCGAATCCGACTCAATAACGAGGTCGACGCGTTCGCACTCTACAAAATCGGCTGCAAGGACAATACGCTCGCACAGATCCTCGCGCAATACTTGGCAGAAGGATACGGGCATGAGGGGAAATTCCTCCACGACCTTAAGAAATTCGGTGTATCTGCCAATGACGTCGACCGGATTGCCCCCCTCCACAGCACCGACAAACTGATCGGCTACCTCTATCTGAGCATTGGTCGCAACGGTCCGCTGCCGACGATGGTCTGGAACTGGCTGCTCGAATGGTATACCAATCGCTACAGCAAGAGCATTACAGAAGCCGCCGCGCGGGCGTTCGGCCACGATCACGTTAAAGGTTCGCTCGACCACATTCAGTACGCAGAATCGCACAAGCACTATGACATCATCTGGATTGCCCTTCAACGGGCAATAGGCGGCTGGGGCAGCATTGAGAGCGCGGAAATGTATCTCCGCAACTTCGTCGGCCTGATCCACGAATATTTCGATGAGTTGCGTGTGGCGACCGTGCCCCGAACGGAAAGCTTAACGTCGCGGGAAGCAGCCACATGACCGCCGTCATCTTGGTTGCGCCAGCGTCATCCGGTACGGCAGTTGTCGCCGCCACAGCTCGTCAAGGTATCGTCGCCCTTGCATTTTCGCGTGCCGCGCCCCTTCGACTGCGAGCGTCTGTTGCGCCCTTCGCGGTGGTGGGCGCTGCGCTCGGCGTCTTCCCATGCACACACGAGTCACCGTGGACAGTTCAGCGCTCGCGGAGATTGCCGGGCAGCAGCGTAATGGGCACAAGTAACCACTGGTTAAACTGAACAAGTCGATCTTGTTGTCGAAACTGATGATACGCAGCCATATTTGCAATCCAAACTTACGCAGCTCCGGCAATGCGAACGTGGCGATGCGACGTGCCTGACCATCGTACGGTTCGTCAAATCCATATCAGCGGACTTCGCCGGCAGCGCCGAAGTGGCGAGTGTGCGCCACAATCCGCTCTCAAAGGAGACGAAGCTCCCACGCCCACCCGCCCTCCACTATCGCGAGACTGACTGTTCTCTTAAACCCCTACCAGACATGTCCGGTTCACCGCCGCAGATCGCCCCGACGCCGGGCCCGGACATCGCCAAAACGCTCTGTGCGCTCAAATTTGATCAAGCCGAAAAAATATCTGAACAAGTTGCTTCCACA
This sequence comes from Paraburkholderia sp. BR10954, assembly GCF_040965775.1. NCBI lineage: Bacteria > Pseudomonadati > Pseudomonadota > Betaproteobacteria > Burkholderiales > Burkholderiaceae > Paraburkholderia > Paraburkholderia sp. BR10954. The sequence continues at coordinate 25,918 of NZ_JBFRCK010000042.1, read as the reverse complement.
TGAAAGCCAATCCTCCTGCTAAGGGTAACCGCATAGTCGTGCTTAACCGGTGGTCCGACGGCTTCGCTGCCTATCAGCGCTACATTGATCATGCGGCGAACAAGATCGCATACGTCTGCACGCCCAACAGTGTCGCCGCGCTTGACACCTCTCGCGTTGCACACGTCGAACAGCTATCTGACATCCTCGATGAAGAAGCGCTTCATGCGGCCGTGCGCGCATGTAGTTCAGCGCTCGGCGGCATCGACAGGCTAGTCGCCTTATCCGAATTCGACCTTATAGCGGCCGCGCGACTGCGCAACTCGTTCAATATCCCCGGCGACCTTCCCGAGACAGTCGTGCGCTTTCGAAATAAGGCCGTTACGAAGAATACTATCGCCGCAGCTGGCCTGCGTGTACCGCGGTTTGCAGCCCTGGAAGATCTGGCCGTTGCCAAGGCGGCGACTACCACCGTAATGCGTTTTCCGATAATCGTGAAACCGCGATCAGGTACGGCGAACATAGGGTCACGGCGCATCGAGACCCGTCCTGAGTTCGATGCACTGTGGCCAACACTACCGCTTGCCGAGTACGATTGCGAGGAGTACATCGACGGTCCGGTTTATCACGTTGACGGCTTCCTTCTGAATGGCACATTGGTTATCGCGCGCGCGTCTCGCTATATCAACACTTATGTCCAGTTCGCTCAAGGTAAACCACTCGGCTCGGTGATGCTCGACCCTGGTCCTCTAAATGAGGCGCTGACCGCATTCTCAGGAAAATGTCTGCGCGCCCTGGATTTCAGAAATGGGCCATTCCATCTTGAGATAATCAGGGGCTGCGATGGATTGTATTTCCTCGAGGTTGGCGCCCGCGTCGGTGAAGGAGAAATCCCATTCCTCTTTCACGATCTGTACGGCGTTGACCTGTTTGCCCTCTGGGCCGCGCAGCAGTCAGGTGACAAGGCGCGGTTAGCCACTCAGCTGCAAGCAGCGCTAGACGCGTCGGCATCGTCCGCCCGCGGTGGATTCCTCATGTTGCCGGAACCAGTGGGCAAAGTATTCGTCGATGCAAAATTGCTACGAGAGATCCCCGCGCTTTACGAGGCGGTTTTCCCCAAGCCACATCATTTCTTCGACGGCACCGGCGGCTACGCCACCCTCCTCGCGCGCTTCCGCTACCGCGCTGCATCGGAGCACGAAATCGCCACAGGAATTCACACGACATTAGACAATTTCCAATACACGCTCGCCGAGATTGCCGCGCGCCCCTTCACTGCAGAGCCAGCGGCTCCAATGGTTCATGCCGGAAGGCATTCCCCGCCGCTTCTGCCTTGCTAGACGTAGTTTCGCGCCTCCTCCAGCAGGAGCTCCCGCATCCAGATACTCGCAGGATCACCGTTATGCAGGGAAGGCCATTGGATCGCTTCAGTGAAGCAGGAAAGTGGCAACGGGACGTCGACGATCCGCAGCGGGGTGACTTCCGCGAAATACTTTGCCAACCTCAGAGGAATCGTAGCGATACGGTTAGTATGAAGCAGGACTCGCGGGATCAAGTCGAAGGTAGGCACGATAACCTCTTCGCGCCTCTTGAGACCGAGATCGAGTAAGAAGAACTCCTCGATCGAGGGTCTCCGTGCACGCCCAAACCTCACTGTTACGTGTCCCATCGACATGTACTTCTCGAGCGCCAGCCGGCGGGACAACTGTTTGTTCGTCGGACAGCCCACACACACGAGCTTCTCCTCAAACAGCGGTGCTTTAGGATGAGCATCAGCCAACAACAGCTCCGGCAAGATCAAAAAATCGGCGTCCCCACGCCGAAGCAGCTCACCCGGCTCGTCATCTGGGAAAAGCAATTCGAAACCAACCGAAGGAGCCTCGCGCGCTACACGCTTAATGACATTCTGGAAATAGACCAGCGTCATAAAGTCGGACAGGCACACCCTGAAGCGGCGATTCGACTTGTCCGGTCGAAACACGTCCCGCGAAATGATCGAAAGCTGGATGTGCGATAAGGCTTCCCGAACAGGTCCAGCGAGCTCCGTCGCTCGCGCAGTGGGGACGAACTCACGACCTCTCATTACAAACAGGTCGTCGCCGAAATAATCGCGTAGTCGAGCGACGGCGGCGCTCATGGCAGGCTGGCTCAGATTGACGCTCTGCGCCGCAGCCGTCAAGTTGCGCTGCGTCATCAGCGCATCCAGCGCGACGAGAAGATTCAGATCAAGCCCTTTGAATCGCATGTTCCGGTATCCGCCTTATGGATGAGACATATCGAAACAATCGATTGTACAAATTATTTGCGATAACGCAAAGTTGCGACAATTCAAATTGAATAGGAAACGTCGAAGCCCGTCTGTCGTAGTACTGATTGATCATCCGCAAAATCCCGCATAGTGATCGACAGTTGGCGATCGAACCTATCGGCAGATCGAACGATACAGGGCATGCGTCGGACGCGATAGAAAGGCTATGAACCACCCAGACTATTTGACAGAAGTGCGCAGCAACAGTGATTGTGCCGATCTTCGCCCTAAGGTTTACCTTACATTTGATGACGGACCTCATCCAGTATGGACGCCGAAAATACTTGACATATTGGCATATGAGCAAGCGGCGGCAACTTTCTGTGTCATTGGCGCGTACGCAGCGGAGTATCCAGAACTGATCAAACGGATCGCGGCAGAAGGTCATGAACTCGCTAACCACACCATGACACATCCAGACCTTTCGAAATGTGAGCCGGACCTAGTTCGCCGTGAAATATGGGAGGCGGATGCGCTTATCAAGGAGACGTGTCCTGCGGCGAAAGTGACGTATATCCGCGCGCCATACGGAATCTGGACGAAAGACGCGATCGGGGAAACGGGGAAGGCTGGACTGATCGCGCTTCACTGGTCAGTAGACCCGCGGGATTGGTCTCAACCGGGTGTCAATGCGATTGTTGATGCCGTGATGGCATCAGTCCGGCCAGGCTCGATTGTGCTGTTGCATGATGGAAGCCCCCCCGGAGAGTCGAACTCCGATGTTCACACGACATCCCGCAGACAGACGGCCGAGGCTCTCTCACGTCTAATTCCTGCATTGAAGGCGCGCAGGTTCGTGATTAGCCGACTTCCTGATCGTCGATCCCAAACACTGGCCGAATGAGCGCACATCTGTAACCACTAGCCTGCTTGGACAATTGGCTAGCCACTCATTGCAAACGGTTCCCTATAGTCACATCGAGAGATCGTGCACGATTCTGGCGGACAATCAAATGAAGATGTCAGGAAAAACTGACCCGTGAAAAAGGATCCACTGATATAACTTTCCGTGTCCGCCGATGGAGGTGTTGTTGCCTACCTCGATACCATGGAACACATTGAAGGAGGTTATTAGTCGGTCGAAAGCGACAGATTGATACGATTGCATCAACAAGGCGGTACACGACAGCACGCAGTCAACTCTTCCTGTCTACGGTATCGCAGTTTCACGCAGGGTCTGTCGTCGATGTGATCGCGCCAAGCAGGCTATTGACGGATCCTAGCAGGCCTGTAATCAGATCATTTTTTGACACCCACTTAGCAAACTGACCTCGATGAACATCCCTGCCGCAATCAATACGACCTCCGTTTTATTGTACGCACTTCTTTCGGCCGTTTATAAAACAGCGCAGGTTCTACATACCCTACCGGCTCCAGCTAAGCATAGCAATCAATCTGCCACGAATTTTCTTCCCGACGTCGACGTCATCGTTCCGTGCTTCAACGAAAACCCCAATACGCTGCGCGCGTGTCTCGCCTCCATCGCAACGCAGGAATACTCAGGGGCTTTAAAAATCCACGTAGTCGATGACGGATCCGCCAACCGCGATGCGCTGGGACCCGTGTATCGCGACTACGAGCACGATCCGAGATTCAATTTTGTTCTTCTTCCCAAAAACGTGGGAAAACGCAAGGCGCAGATCGCCGCAATACGGGCTTCATCCGCAGAACTCATACTCAACGTCGATTCTGACACGACCTTGGCGCCGGACGTTATAAGCCAACTCATACTGACAATGAGCGATGCAGAGGTCGGCGCCGCCATGGGTCAATTGACCGCCAGCAATCGCAGCGATACGTGGTTGACCCGTCTGATTGATATGGAATACTGGCTCGCGTGTAACGAGGAGCGCGCAGCTCAGGCCCGGTTCGGCGCCGTGATGTGCTGCTGCGGGCCGTGCGCGATATATCGCCGCTCCGCGCTTCTCTTGCTGCTTGACCAGTACGAGACACAGATGTTCCGGGGAAAGCGAAGCGATTTCGGGGAAGATCGTCATCTAACAATTCTCATGCTGGCCGCGGGCTACCGAACAGAGTACGTTCCAAATGCGATCGCTTCGACCGTGGTTCCAGACAGACTGGGGCCGTATCTTCGCCAACAATTGCGCTGGGCGCGAAGCACGTATCGCGACACGCTGTTGGCGCTACGCCTTTTGCCCCGCCTAGATCGGTATCTTACGCTGGACGTCATTGCGCAGAATGCAGGCTCCCTATTGCTCGCGATCGCAATGCTCTCCGGCTTTTTACAGATCGCATTGACAGAGACGGCCCCATGGAAGGCGTGCTTCGTGATTGCGTCAATGAGCGTGCTCCGCTGCTCCGTGGCAGCTGTGCGCTCTCGTGAGCTTCGATTTCTTGGGTTTTCCGCGCACACGCTGGTCAACCTACTGTTCCTACTACCTGTTAAGGCGTACGCCTTGTGTACACTCAGCAACAGCAACTGGCTGTCCCGCGGCGTGGCCGCCGGCGGTTGTAGCGCACACGTCGACCCGCCGAGGCACGACACTGAAACGGACACCACTATATCCACAAATGGCGCGGCTCAGCGTGACAAGCACCGTCGACACTGGGATGAGCAGGCATTAACGGAATCTGATGACGTTTTCCGAAACAAATGATCGTGTCCGTCACGAGATCTTCCTGAAGAGAACAACGATTTGGATTTCCATGTCAATGCCAACTGCAGCAATCACGTTTACAGGTGTCAACAAGTCCTACGGCGGGAAACTCGCTGTCAATGGACTGTCGTTCCACGTAGAGTCGGGCGAGTGTTTCGGCCTTTTGGGGCCCAACGGCGCAGGCAAGAGCACGACCGCGCGGATGGTCCTCGGGATGGCGCTACCTGACGCGGGTACGATCACAGTCCTCGGAGAGCCAGTGCCCGGACGCGCGCGACGGGCACGTGCACGAATTGGCGTCGTTCCACAATTCGATAATCTTGAACCCGGGTTCACAGTGCGCGAGAACCTAGAGATATTCGGGACCTACTTTGGCATGAGCGCAGGTGAGATTTCGGTTGTGATTCCCTCTTTGCTCGAATTCGCGCGTCTGGAAAGCAAGGCTGATGCGCGCGTTATCGAATTATCAGGAGGCATGAAACGGCGTCTGACGCTCGCTCGCGCGCTCATCAACGACCCCCAACTACTTGTAATGGACGAGCCCGCGACGGGCCTTGATCCGCATGCGCGCCACCTCATCTGGGAACGCCTGCGCTTGCTGCTCGCGCGCGGCAAAACAATTCTTCTCACCACTCATTTCATGGAAGAAGCGGAGCGACTGTGCAACCGTCTCTGTGTGATTGACGAAGGGCGCAGCATTGCCGAAGGTACTCCTAATGCGCTGATCGAAGAGCAGATTGGGAGCCAAGTGATTGAGATATATGGCGGCAATTCACATGAACTGCGCCCGTTACTCGAGCCCTACACACAGCGAACCGAAGTGAGCGGCGAAGCATTGTTTTGCTACGCCGCTGATCCTGAGCAGGTGCGTTTGCAGTTGCGGGCGCATGCGGGTCTGCGTATTCTCCAACGCCCCGCCAACCTGGAAGACGTGTTTTTGCGGTTAACCGGCCGCGAAATGAAGGATTAGTGATGCGTGATGTATTCATGTTAACTCTGCCCGGCAACGCGCTGAACTGGCACACGGTATGGCACCGCAACTACCTTGCATGGAGGAAATCTGCGCTTGTTTCGCTCCTCGGGAACCTTGCGGATCCAATGATGTACCTGTTTGGTCTTGGCTTAGGTGTGGGAATAATGATAGGCCGTGTCGACGGCACGTCATACATCGCGTTCTTGGCCGCTGGAATGGTTGCGACGAGCGCAATGACTTCTGCCACCTTTGAGACGATTTATGCGGCTTTCTCGCGAATGCATACTCAGCGCATGTGGGAAGCGGTGTTATGCACTCAACTCACGATTGGCGACGTCGTTCTAGGTGAACTTTCATGGGCGGCCACAAAAGCCCTTCTTGCCGGCGCTGCGGTGATGGTGGTTGCTGCGGTCCTAGGCTATGCGGCGCTGTCGAGTATCATCTATGTCATGCCCGTCGTCGTTCTCACTGGACTCGCCTTCGCGAGTCTGGCTATGGTGCTCGTCGCCATCGCGCCCAGTTACGACTATTTTATTTTTTACCAAACCCTTGTTCTGACGCCCATGTTGTTCCTGAGCGGCGTCGTCTTCCCGGTCGGTCATCTCCCCGGTGCTTTTCGGCAAATTGCGAGATTCCTTCCGCTGACACATTCCGTTGAGTTGATCCGCCCAGCGATGCTGGCACGGCCTGTCGCTAGTATCAGCCTTCATGTGGCTGCGCTTTGCGTCTACGCAGTATTGCCGTTCTTTATATCGGCGGTTCTACTTCGCCGCCGCCTAATGTCGTGACGATTTTGGCAATCAATCCGAGCCCACGAGCTTCACAACGGACTATCTGCGCACCGCTCACACCCTCTTTCAACCCGTTAGATGAACGCCATGACATACCCCATGCAGACAACTGAGCCATTTGTGATCGTGGGGATGCCGAGGACCGGCACTCACTACTTGGAAGAATTGCTGAATGCGCATCCGAACGTGTCAAGCAATGGCGAGTTGCTCAATCCGTATGACCCGATGTGGCCCGATCGCGCCCGGCTTTTGCGTAGCGATCGCGAACTGCTCGAGCTAGCCTATCTGCACCATCCGACCATGACCGGGAATCCGCATTTGACACACGTCGGTTGCAAGATCAACCAGCCTCAGTTTAACGAACGTCCCGGGTTTTTCGAGACGCTGGCCGCGTGGCCACGTTTGAAGGTACTGCTCGTGATTCGACGAAACACGTTGGAATCGTTTCGTTCTTTGGTGCAAGCAAGACAAAGCGGTCAGTGGCTAAAATACGGTCCGGACAACGACGACTCACGCCCGCCTCCGCAAGTCATATTGAAAATTGAAGACTGTGAGGCTTACTTTAAAGCCGCGGACGACTTCCACCACTTAATTCTGAACTCGTTTTCACCGTCGAGCGTGCTCACTATCGACTATGAAACTCTTCGGGACGATCCGGCCCCAACCCTGAAGGCGGTCTCGGCATTTCTCGGCATCTCGAATCACCCTTGCTCTGACAACACATCTCTTAGACGTCAGGAAGTTCGATCGCTGCAGCAGACGGTACTTAACTTCGAAGAGTTGAGGCGTCACTTCGAGGGCGGTCGATACGAGAGATTTTTCGAAGCTCAAGGGGGCTGATCGGTCCGCCAGACATCAAGATTGCCCCGATAGCTTTCAATTGTCTAGCTTTTGAAGAGTATTGGCTTTATCGACTCGCAAACTCGGGTTTCGTGGTCCGCAGCCTAGCTAAACTAATTCTTGCGTGCCGAGCAGCAGATGAACTCCGATGTGTATGGCCCACTGTTCCGGTTCAGTGTTCAGCGAGTGGCGTATGACCGTATTGTTATAAGGTGACTTCAAATGGCCTCAACTGTGCAATGGAGACTCTGTTGGGAAAATGAGCTAGGGCTCTCGGACCACATAGAATTGTCCGAGTTCTTTCGGGCAACGTATGGCCCAACTGGATCTTTTAACGCAAAACCTTTCGAGGGCAGCCGGAGTTGGGCTGGTGCGCGGCCCGAACTCCGTGCGATTGCCTACGATTCGCAAGGGGTGGCGGCTCACATGGGCTCGCTGCGCCGGTTCATCAAGGTTGGCACGGTCGATGTTCTGGTAGCCGAGCTGGGACTTTACGGAGTTCGTCCGGATCTCGAAGGACTCGGCATCAGCCATTCGATCCGCGCGATGTATCCGGCACTGCAGGGCCTTCGGGTCCCATTCGCATTCGGCACGGTGCGCCATGAGTTGAAGAACCATATCGCGAGGTTGTGTCGGCATGGATTGGGAACGGTCGTCTCGGGCGTGCGGGTGCGGTCAACTCTGGCCGACGTTCGTCTAGATTTGCCCCCGACACGCACTGAAGACGTCCTTGCGGTAGTCATGCCGATTGGTAGCTCGATGAGCCAGTGGCCTGAGGGGAGTGCAATCGAGCGCAATGGTCCGGAGCTCTGAAGGCTGGCGCTTCACCACAGAAGGCGGTGGAGCCGACGCCCCCATGCAATTGTCCTTATAGTAAACCGCTATCGAGGTATGTGAACTTGACACATGTAGCGAATTTCGACTTGCTGCTTCGGGAATTGAACTCCAACGATCCGTGGCGGCTGGACAGTAACCCGTTCGAATTCGAGCGCCACAGGCAAATGCTTCGATTGTCACTTGCCGAGGGCATCGTCACGAATGCACTCGAAGTCGGATGTGCGGGCGGGGCGTTCACGGAAAAGCTGGCGCCTCACTGTCGAAGGCTCACCGTCATCGATGTAGTTCCAGAGGCGATCGCGCGAACGCGCGCACGGCTAATGGAACCGGCCAATATTACTTGGATCGTATCAGACATCCAGCGCTTTTCGGCTCCGGAAAAGTTCGATCTGATCGTTGTCGCGGAGGTTCTTTATTACCTCGGAAGCATCGCCGAGGTACGGGCCACTGTGCAGAGCTTGGCGCGCATGCTTGCACCCAACGGGCAGTTGGTATTCGGATCGGCTGTTGACGCCAATTGCCGGCGTTGGGGGCACATCGCCGGGGCGGAAACGGTGCTCGAAATGCTACGGGAAGAGCTGACCGAAGTCGAGCGCGTGCAGTGCATCGGGCGGTCGTCCAATGAGGATTGCATGCTCGCGCGCTTCCGGAGCCCGAAGGATTTTCCAAATCAACCGAATTGCCTCCGTTAGAGCGGGAGATACTATGCGCATCTGCGGCATCAAACTGACACACGATGGAGCCATCGCTGTTGTCGAGGATGGAAAGCTCCTTTTTTGCATCGAACAGGAGAAGCGGGACAATAACCCGCGATATCAGGAAATCGGGAATCTCGACGTAGTTGAAATAGTGCTGAGCGAGCACGGGTTGAGTGTCGACGACATCGATCAGTTTGTAATTGATGGCTGGGACGGCGAGATAGAGTCAGAATTTCGCACTCTCAGCGGCCGTACGCCTGTGATCTTGAAAGGCGCTCCCTATATCGAACGGGCCGACGATCTCCTCCATCCGCTCGAACGCACCGGCCTGTTAATCGGCGATCAATCGTATTCGTATCAGAGCTACCCTCATGTTTCGGGCCATGTCGCGTCCGCGTACTGCACCAGTCCGTTCGCGATAAGCGGGGAGCCTGCATACTGCCTAGTCTGGGATGGCGGCATGGTCCCAAGACTGTACTATGTGCGACCGGACGAAGCACGCCTCGTCAATTGTCTGTTCCCAGTTATCGGCCAAATGTACGCGGCGGCTGGACATCATTTCGGGCCCTATAAGAAGGCGAGCGGCGCTGACTGGGACCTGGGCGTGGCCGGTAAGCTTATGGCATACATCGCGCTCGGGTCGGTCGACGAAGGCATCATTGCAGTCTTTCGGGAGCTTTATGAGCAACGCTTTGCCGGCGACACCGAACTTGCGCAAGACTACCGCGAGAATGTCCGCATACCAGAAAGATCTCTCGCAGCTATACGCGACTTTTTCCAAGAATGCGTTCCACAATTGGAGGCCAAGCCTCAAGAAGACATACTTGCATCCTTTCATGTATTCCTCGAGCGTCTTCTGGTTCAAGGAATGGAGGCAGCGCTCTCACGCCATCCGATTTTCGAGCCGCGGAACTTGTGCATCTCTGGCGGATGCGCTCTTAACATCAAATGGAACAGCGCACTACGTGAAAGTCGTCTTTTTGACGCAATCTGGATTCCGCCTTTTCCGAACGATAGTGGGTCTGCGATTGGCGCCGCTTGCTGCTCGATGGCAGCGAACAAAGGCTTCCTGCCGTTGGAATGGTCGATCTATAGCGGGCCAGCAGTGAAAACTGGTGACGTGCCGCCCGGATGGACAGCGTCCCCTTGCTCCATTGCACAACTCGCCGGCGTACTTGCTGAAAATAAACCCGTCGTCTTCCTAGCCGGCAGGGCAGAACTGGGTCCCCGAGCGTTGGGTGCCCGAAGCATTCTCGCTGCTGCGACGTCCCCTGCGATGAAGGACTTCCTCAACGCGGTGAAGCAACGGGAGCATTTTCGTCCGGTAGCACCAATATGTCTTGAAGATCGGGCGGTTGCCGTCTTTTGTCCCGGTACTCCAGACCCCTACATGCTGTTCGATCATCAGACGCGCGAGGAATGGCGGGAGAGGATCCCCGCCGTAGTGCATCTCGACGGATCGGCTCGGTTGCAAACCATTGCGAGAACTTCCGCGCATCCCGTGGCGCAACTCCTGATTCAATACGAAAGACTCACTGGCGTTCCTTTGCTATGTAACACCAGTGCCAACTATCATGGACGTGGCTTCTTTCCGGACGCTGCTTCAGCCTGCGAGTGGGGAGGTGTCGAACATGTATGGTGCGACGGTCTTTTATTGAGCAAGGCATGTAGCACTGGCCTGCCATCGTCAATCGACGAACCAGGTTCTGGCGGCCGGGTTGAGCGGGCCGTAGCCGCACCGCTCGGGGCGTGACTTGAATGAGTGCGTCAGGGACTCTCTTTCACGGACGAACTGCACAGTCAGCGGCAGCATTCCTCAATGTCAAGATTTTCTAAGTTGCCGTACCGATGCCCCACCACACTGCTCCAACGCCGTGATGCAGAGCGGACGCCTTTGCTTCCAACAGCGGTTTCACCCCTATCGTAGGCAAGTATGAAGAAGACCTCCGTTTCAGATCTTCATGTCCACGGCTTCCGGATTCAGCCGGAGTCGAGAGGACGATTGCTCCGGCAAACGCCCGCCATCCTGTGGTTCACGGGGCTGTCAGCAGCTGGAAAGTCGGCGATTGCCGACAAGGTCGAGGCACTACTGCATGCGTCCGGCCAACTCACCTACATTCTCGATGGAGACTCCATCAGGCTCGGTCTATGCAAGGATCTCGGCTTTGCGGATGCGGATCGCCACGAGAACGTGCGGCGCGTGGCCGAAGTTGCAAAATTGATGGCTGACGCGGGGCTCGTAGTGCTGGTGTGCCTCATTTCGCCGTTCCGTCGCGATCGGGAACTCGCCAGATCCACTGCGGGTAGGCACCGTTTCGCCGAAATCCACGTTCACGCTAGTTTGGCCGTAGCCGAATCTCGCGATCCTAAGGGACTGTATCGGCTTGCGAGAACTGGCGCCATACAGCATTTCACCGGCATCGACTCGCCGTATGAACAGCCGACGGTCCCGGACGTATTCATCGACACATGTTCGAAGTCCATCGATGAAGGCGCGGACCTTGTGGTGAACTGGCTCAATAGCCGCTAGTTGGAGCGAGACGAGTGTGGGCACACCGCAGAACTGGATTCGATAACCCGATGTCCATGGCGGACGAGCGGCTCGATCGATGACAGTTGCCGGAGCGGGCGAAACGTCGACACTCTGTTGCATACCCTCCTTCCAGCGAACCCGGTGCCAGGGAGGTGAGTTTGTTCAGCCACCCATTTTGATTGCACTGCGCTCACGCGGACCAAGGTAGACAGATGATTGATTACGGCAATCTCAATTGCTATCGCGGACGATCGCAGCCGCGGTCGCGCGACCCAGCGTTGCTTCCGGCAGCAAATCGGCCTTTCGGCCGTGCCGCATCGATCACTGTCCTGCTTTCACTAGTCTATTCACTTTCCGGCTGCACAGTCGGCCCCGAATATCGCACTCCCGCGCCGCCCGCGACCGACAACTATACACCGACGGCCCTACCCGAACACACGGTTTCGTCGCCCGGTGCGACGGGTCTTGCGCAGCAGTTCAAGGCTGGCGGCGAGCTGCCTGCACAATGGTGGACCCTTTACCGTTGCGAGCCCCTCGACGCGCTGATACGCGAGGCCCTCTCAAATAGCCCGAATATCGCTGCAGCCAGCGCGGCGCTGCGCCAAGCAAGCGAAAATCTGCGCGCGCAAACTGGGATCGATCTATATCCCGCCATCGATGTCAAGCTCAATGCTACTCGCGAAAAGCTCAATGGCGCGACGCTAGGCCAGCCCAGCCTGAAAAGAATACTAAGTCTGTACAACGCATCAGTGAACGTTTCCTACAACCTGGATCTCTTCGGGGCTGCACGGCACGAACTCGAGGTGCTGGGCGCGCAGGTCGACTTCCAGAGTTTGCAGCTACAGAGCACATACCTGGCGCTGTCAGCGAACATCGTCACCGCTGCAGTCAGCGAAGCTTCCCTCCGCGAGCAGATTGACGCGACCGAGCGTATCGCCGCGGATGAGGAGACTCAGCTCGGTGTATTGCGTAAGCAGCTTGAGTTCGGCGGTGTGGGTCGCGTGGCCGTGCTCTCGCAGGAAACGTTGCTCGCACAAACGCGCGCTACCCTGCCGCCACTGCGGCAGTCTCTCGATCGGGCGCGACATCAGCTTGCCGTGCTCGCGGGTAAACCGCCTAGCGATAACAGCGTTCCCGAGTTCAGGCTGTCGATGTTCACCCTACCGCAGACCTTACCCGTCGCCCTCCCTTCGTCGCTCGTCCGTCAACGTCCGGACATCCTAGCTGCGGAAGCCCTGCTGCGTCAGGCGAGCGCCCAGGTCGGCGTCGCAACCGCGAACATGTATCCGCAGCTTACGCTGTCCGCAAACTACGGCCCGCAATCATTAACGCCAGCGGGCATGCTGAAGTACGCGGACATGATCTGGAACATCGGCGCGGGGCTCACGCAGCCGATCTTTAACGGAGGCCAACTGAGCGCTAAAAAGCGCGCGGCGGAAGCTGCCTTCGATGAGGCCAACGGGCAATACAGGCAAACGATACTGCTTGCATTCGAAGATGTCGCGGATACGCTCCGCGCACTCGATCACGATGCAACCGCACTCGCCGCGCAAACCGAAGCGTGGCGTGCAGCCAGCAGCTCGCTCGAGCTGACGCGTGGCCAGTTTCGTGCCGGCGGTGTCAGTTATCTAGCTCTGCTCGATGCGCAGCGTCAATACCAGCAGACAATCGTCAATCTCACCCAGGCCCGCGCTGCACGCTACGCAGACACGGCCGCATTGTTCGAAGCACTGGGCGGCGGCTGGTGGAGTGACACTGCGAGGATCCAGACAGGACAGGTGGACTCCGATATCAACCCGCAGTGAACTCTCTTTCTGCTTGCCGCGCCCCGCATCGTTTCAATGCTGCGCGTCCAACGGGATCTGTTCCATATCAGTTTGCCGTGCAAGGACACGACGATGACGACAAATAAACCAACAGCGAAACGGATGATCACCACGCTGATCTGCATAGGCACTCTGCTTGGCGCGCTGATCGGTTTCAACCTGTACAAGGCGCATATGATCCGGAAATTCATGGCGCACAACGCGGTGCCGGCTGCTACCGTCACGTCCGCCGTCGTGAGCTATCAGACATGGCAGCCACAGCTTGCCGCTGTGGGCAGCCTGCGTGCCGTGCGCGGTGTCGACGTGACGACTGAAGTGGCTGGACTCGTTCGCGAGATCGCATTCAAGTCCGGCGAGGAAGTCAAGGCCGGACAGGTGCTCGTGCGTCTGAACGACCGCTCGGACCGCGCGCAGCTCGCCTCGCTAAGAGCTGCCGCCGACCTATCGCAAACCGTCTATAACCGCGACACGGCACAGTACGACATTCAGGCGATCGCCAGGGCGCAAGTCGATGCTGATGCCGCCGACCTGAGAAGCAAACGAGCACAAGTCGAACAGCAGGCCGCACTGGTCGAGAAAAAAACGATTCGCGCGCCTTTCGCGGGACGCGTGGGCATCACGACAGTCAATCCGGGCCAGTACGTCAATCCGGGCGACGCCATCGTTACGTTGCAAGCTATCGATCCCATCTACGTCGACTTTCATCTGCCCCAGCAGGAACTCGGTCAATTGCAGGTGGGACAGAGCGTCGCCGTAAATACAAGTGCATTCGTGAGCCGCGGCTTCGTGGGCAAGATCCGCGCTATCAACCCGCGCCTCGACAGCACGACGCGCAACGTGGAGGTCGAAGCGGCCCTGGACAACCGCGAGCGCAAACTGTTGCCGGGGATGTACGCTAGCGTAAAAGTCGATGTTGGTCACGAGCAGCGCTACCTGACACTGCCGCAAACAGCAATCACTTACAATCCCTACGGGGCAACAGTTTTCGTCATCAAACCGGGCGAGCATAAGGACGCACGCGGCAAAACGATGCCCGTTGCGCAACAAATCTTCGTAACGCCAGGGCCCACGCGCGGCGATCAGGTTGCGATCCTGAAGGGCTTAGACGAAGGCGCACTAGTGGTAACGAGCGGCCAGCTCAAGCTGAAGAACGGCACACCGCTCGTAATCGACAATCGCGTGTTGCCGGCAGACAGTCCTGCTCCGACGCCCCAAGAACAATAAGAGTTCCTCAGATGGATTTCACCGATATCTTTATCAAACGGCCGGTCCTCGCGTCCGTGGTAAGCCTGTTCATCCTCGTGCTGGGCTTACGTTCCCTGTCGACACTCAAGGTTAGCGAATATCCCCAGACTGGCACTGGCGTCGTTACCATCACCACCTCGTACTATGGCGCTAGCGCCGAGACTATGGCCGGCTTCGTTACTCAGCCGCTCGAAGCCGCGATCGCACAGGTGCAAGGCATCGATTACATGTCGTCGAAGAGTAGCACGGGTGTCTCAAGTATCACCGCGACTCTGCGCCTGAACTACGATCCGAACCGCGCGTTAACAGAGATCAACACCCAAATCGCGTCTATGCGCAACCAGTTGCCACCCCAAGCGCAACAGCCAGTGTTGACGATTCAGGTCGGCCAGACTACTGACACGATGTATATGGGCTTCTACAGCGATGTGCTGCCAAGCAACAACGTCACTGACTATCTGCTGCGCGTTGTCAAGCCGAAGCTCGATTCAATTGAGGGCGTGCAAACCGCAGAGGTTCTCGGCGGCCGTCAGTTCGCGTTGCGCGCATGGCTTGATTCGACCAGGCTCGCAGCGCACAACGTCACGGCTTCTGACGTCTACACGGCACTCGGCAACAACAACTATCTGGCGACGCTCGGAACAACCAAAGGCCAGATGACCAGCGTCAGTCTAAACGCTGGTACCGATCTGCATTCCGTCGAAGACTTCAGGAAGCTGGTTGTCAAGCAGAAGAACGGCGCGATCGTGCGCCTAGAGGATGTCGCCAATGTCGTGTTGGGTGCGGACAACTACGATTCCAATGTCGCTTTTAGTGGAAAACGCTCGGTGTTCATCGGGATCAAGGTAGCACCCGACGCAAACCTGCTCGACGTAGCGAACCGTGTCAAAGCTGTGTTCCCTGATCTGCAGAAGCAGCTCCCCACGGGTGTGTCGGGCGGCATAGTCTATGATGCCACGGACTTTATCGAGACTGCCATCGACGAAGTGGTGAAGACGCTCGTCGAGGCACTACTGATCGTGACGCTCGTGATTTACCTGTTCTTCGGCAGCTTCCGCGCGGTGATAGTGCCCTTGTTCGCGATGCCACTGTCTCTGATCGGCACATTCTTCATGATGCAGTTGCTCGGCTACTCCATTAATCTACTGACGCTGCTCGCGCTGGTGCTCGCGGTCGGACTCGTGGTCGATGACGCGATCATCGTGGTTGAGAATTTCGACCGGCACCTGACGACCGAGGGCAAGCGTCCCTTCGATGCCGCGCTCATCGCCGCGCGGGAACTCAGTGGCCCGATACTCGCAATGACTGTTGTCTTAATTGCCGTCTATCTCCCCATTGGCTTCCAGGGCGGACTGACGGGCGCACTGTTCACGGAGTTCGCATTTACACTGGCAAGCGCGGTCACTATATCGGGCGTGGTCGCGCTAAGCCTATCGCCGATGATGTGCTCACGACTCTTTCACAACGAGCAGCAACCCGGACGCTTCAACCGTTTCGTCCATCAGCAGTTTGAGAAAGTGCATCGGGGTTATATGCGGCTCCTGCGCTCGATACTGGACACATGGACCGTATTCGTCGTGATGGGTGCAATGCTGTTATGCGGAACCATCTATTTATTTGCGACGTCACAGTCCGAACTCGCCCCCCAGGAGGACCAAGGCATCGTACTGTCGCTGATCCAGGGACCACCCAATGCGACGATCCAACAGATGCAGATGTATGCCGACCAGGTGTTCCAGATATCTAAGCAATTGCCCGAGTATGCGCAGATGTTTCAGTTGACAGGTGCGCCGACACTGAATCAGGGCTTCGGCGGCGTGCTCTTCACGACATGGGACAGGCGAAAGAGAGGTACCTCCGAGTTGCAACAGGAGCTTCAACAGAAGTGGAACGGCATCGCGGGCGCGCGAGTTGCCGCGTTCCAGTTTCCACCCCTGCCCGGTGCGCAAGGCTTCCCGGTACAGTTCGTGATCAACACGACTGAGCCTTTCGATAACCTCAACGAGGTGACTCAAGCGGTTTTGCAACAGGCGCGCGAAAGCGGCATGTTCCTCTTTGTCGACAGTGACCTAAAGATCGACAAGCCCGAGACCGTTCTGATGGTCGACCGCGACAAGGTCGCCTCGCTCGGCCTTACGCAAAGCGACATGGGACAGGCGCTCGGAGCTGCGCTCGGTGGTAACTACGCGAATTATTTCTCGGTCGCCGGCCGTTCGTACAAGGTGATTCCACAACTTCAGCAGGTCGACCGAATGAACCCATCGCAGCTACTAGACTACAACCTGCGCACTTCCGACGGCAGTATGATTCCTGCTTCGACTGTCTCGCATCTGAAGTCGACGGTTGTGCCCGAATCCATCAACCATTTTCAGCAAATGAATTCGGCAACGATCTCGGCCGTAGTCGCACCCCGCGTTTCGCAGGGCGAAGTACTCGAGTTCCTGCGCAACGCCACAACCCGCGTCGCTCCCTCAGGATACAACATGGACTATTCCGGACTTTCGCGCCAATTCATGCAGGAGTCCGGCGGCTTCGTAATCACTCTGATGTTCGCGGCGGTCATTGTGTTCCTTGCACTCGCGGCGCAGTTTGAAAGCTTCCGCGATCCCATCGTCATTCTGGTATCAGTGCCGTTGGCGTTGTTCGGTGCGCTGATCTTCATTAACATCGGCGTTTCTACGCTCAACATCTACACGCAAGTCGGACTGGTCACACTCATGGGGCTTATCAGCAAGCATGGCATTCTCATCGTGCAGTTCGCGAATGAGTTACAGCGTTCAGGCCGCAGCAAGCGCGAAGCTCTTGAAGAAGCGGCAGGCGCGCGCCTGCGCCCGATCGTCATGACTACAGCCGCCATGGTGCTTGGTGTTCTGCCGCTAGTGATTGCGTCCGGCGCCGGCGCGGCAGGGCGCAACGCGATCGGCCTGGTAATATTCACAGGACTGTCTATCGGCACTCTGTTCACACTGTTCGTTGTCCCGTCGATGTACATGTTGTTAGGTGCAGAACATCACGAGAAGACAACAGCAATGACGTGACCGCCATCCATTGTGCAGTTTTTCGCGCACTCCTCGCGCCGCGGTGTGGCTGGAGCAAACAGCTTGCGATGACTGCAAGGACTGCCTTCATGCGGGTCTTTGTGTCTCGCCATTGATCAGCCCCACGTATCTGAGGACACGAAGACTCGCCTAAGATCAGGGATAGCCTAGGCTAGCGGTAAGCCTGGACATTATGTGAAACCGTTGAATTTATGAGTGAACCGGAGCGCCGTCGGCGAGGCGTTTACCCGAACCAGGCGTCCGGTCGGACCGAGCGGGGTGGCGGCGATGAAAGCTGACGACACGTCGTACCGTCATCAGAGCACCAGGACGACCGGTGTCGGAACCTTATAGGAAGGCCTGGAATGGGGCGCACAAAGACGTGTTTGCGCGCCCGCCTTGGTGCGGGGGGCGACGATTGAAAGCGGTCTGCGAAGTTCTCGGCGCGGCCCACTATGACGTAGCAGTGACAAGGGGCTCGCTTGTCCGATTGGCAAGCGGTCGTAGCGCCACACCGTCCGATGACTCAGAATGTCTCGAAGAAATGCTGGTCCATGTAGCGCATTTTCTTCCGACTTCAGGCGTTTGGGCGCTCCGGCATTCCGGTCGAGAACAGACCGCCCCGTAGCTAACCACAAGCGCGTGTATCGGGTTATCCGAGAGCATCATCTGCTGCTGCGCCGTCTCGGCGCGCTGCGATACACGCGGCAGCACGACGATCGTGTTGTTGCCGTGGACAACAACAATACCATTCGTGGTCCGATGGCTTCAAGTTCCGGTGCGACGATGGCTCCCTCCCTATGTGTAACCTTCGAGCTGCCTGTCGCAACCGGAGGCGATTAGCTGGATTGCCACACCTCGAAGTCATACCGGCAGCGTGGCGCACGACGTGATGCTGATTGCCGTCTAGCAGCGCAACTCATCGAATGGATGACGTACAACGCTCTACCTACATCGACCATCGCACGAGTATCTTCGGGCGCGAGCTGCCACCTGCATCCGCTGACCACTGGCCCCACAGCAATGGTATGGCTCACTCGTTCGTGAAGACGATGTACGTTTCCTCGGGGTTATAGGGCAACTCCACGCCACCAACCCGCAATTGAGTCCGGTCCGAAAGTTTTATGCCCATGGCGCCTCGTCGTCAAGTTAGTCGATATCGTGCACGAGGTAATCTTTTCCAGTCGACACCCTGACGCTCGCCTCGTTGCGACATTGCCTTGATGTCTTCGCAAGCGATGTTTAGGCAACTCGGCGGCGACAAAAAATAGACGACTGGTTGGGACCTCACGATATCTTTTCACAAGCATCAATTTTATTTGTTTGATCCTGAGGTAGACGATTTGCTATCGTGGCATTCATGGATATTAAAGATAAATATCGCTTTGCGCTGACAGACAACGCAGTTGTTGGCAACGAAATATGCAATCTTTACCTCTCTTATCTAAGGAAGGTCTGCAAAAGTCATGGCGTTGACGTCTCGGTGGACTACCCTGGGAGAATGCAGGTTTAAGGGGTACCTCGATGACACAGCTTGGTCTTGGTCTGGATCTTTTAACGAAACGCACGCGCAAGCGGGAATTTCTCGATGAGATGAGGCACGTTGTGCCATGGTCGAGGTTGATTGCGTTGATCGAACCGCACTATCCAAGGGGTAAGACTGGAAGGCCGCCGTTTCCTATTGCGACGATGCTGCAGATCCACTTCATGCAGCAGTGGTTTGGTCTGTCAGACCCGGCGATGGAAGAGGCGCTTTATGACGTGCCGCTGTATCGTGAATTTGCTGGGCTGGACGAGGGTATGACGCGTTTGCCGGACGAGAGCACGATTCTCCGGTTCCGTCACCTTCTCGAAACGCACGGCCTGGCTGCGCAGATGCTCACGCTGGTCAATGAGATCCTGAGCGAGAAAGGCTTGATGCTGAAGGTGGGGTCGGCGGTCGACGCTACCTTGATTTCCGCACCCACTTCGACGAAGAACGGCTCTGGTACACGGGAGCCGGAAATGCACCAGACGAAGAAGGGAAATCAATGGTACTTCGGGATGAAAGCGCACGTCGGCGTGGACGCAGAGTCGGGCCCGGTCCACACGGTCATCGGCACAGCCGCCAACGTTCATGACATCAATGCGGCCGAAGCGCTGTTGCACGGCCAGGAAATGGATGTGTACGCTGACGCCGGATATCAGGGTATCGAAAAGCGCTGCCAGGTAAGCGCGGTTCGCTGGCATGTGGCGATGCGACCAGGCAGGCGCAGACAACTGGACCTAACCGATCGGCTGGACGCGATATTCGATCAGATTGAACGCCTGAAGGCCGGCATCCGCGCCAAGGTTGAACATCCGTTCCGCGTCCTCAAACAGCAGTTTGGCTATACAAAGGCCCGGTACCAAGGGTTGATCAAGAACACCGCCCAGATCACGACACTATTTGCTCTGGGCAACCTGTGGATGGCACGCAAGGCTTTGTGGAACGCTTGAAACGCTCGCAGATTCAGGCCGCCAATCTCGGCAAACAGCGGTCGTCACGCTTCAAAAGCCAGACGACCAACCTGCCAGCAGACTCTCATGGCTGATACGACGCAAGTGGCAAAACGGCCAACTCTCTGAAAACGAGTTGTGCAGCCTTCCCTAAATCGTAGCGTTACTCTCAGCGATCGTCTTTTCGACGGGTAGAGGTACTCCAAAGGGAGATAATTCATGAAAAACTGCGCCGCATCTTCACACATTGCATCACCGACTATTGACCTATTGTATGACTATGCTCCTTTCCTCGAGATTTGCAAATCAGAAGGAGCAATTGGCTCGTTTTCCCCCAGTGCACAGACGCCGCGGGTTGCAATCGTGGGGGCTGGCATTAGCGGGCTTCTGGCCGCGGCAGAATTGATGCGAGCAGGTGTCACCGATGTCACCGTGTTTGAAGCCCGCGATCGCATCGGAGGCAGAGTATGGTCACAACCTTTTGATCCACGGTACCCGCATCTCATTGCTGAAATGGGTGCAATGAGATTTCCTCCGAGTGCGACCGGCCTTTTTCATTACCTTGACAGGTACGGCATTTCGACGACAGCCTCTTTCCCGGATCCAGGAATGGTCGATACCGAATTGCACTATCGCGGTACTCGCCATATCTGGCGCGCGGGAGACCCGCCGCCCCCATTATTCAGTGTCGTTTACGAAGGCTGGAGAGCCTTTTTGCAGGAAGGATGCGTGATCAACGGTACGTCTCTAGTTGCTCCCGCAAAAATCACCGCAATGTTGAGGTCAGGCCGGTTTGAGGAAGCCCGAGCAGAATGGCAAACGTGGCTCGACGTGTTTCGTGACAGTTCTTTCTATGCAGCCATCGTGGCCATCTTCACTGGATCTCGCCCGCCCGGAGGCATCCGCTGGGAACGGCCTGACGACTTTGAACTATTCGGTTCTTTGGGCATAGGCTCTGGAGGCTTCCTTCCTGTTTATCAGGCGGCATTCACCGAAATACTGAGGCTCGTCATCAATGGCTACATGGACGATCAACGCTTGGTCTCTTGCGGAATTGCTACACTGGCTGAGCGCCTCGCAGCAGAGAAGATCGGAGAATGCACCGTTGCTGACCGGGTTCGCTTCAATGGCGTGGGCCGTATCTACAAAGAAGACGGAAAGATAAGGCTGATGACTGACGCGGACGAAATCATGACCTTTGACCGAGTTATCGTTACCAGCAACACAAGGACAATGCAGATGGTTCACGGCCTGACTGACGACGAGACGTTTCTCAGCCGAGACGTCTCACGGGCCGTTAGAGAAACGCATCTCACTGGGTCATCAAAACTATTCATGCTTACACATGGTAAATTTTGGATCGGTAACGATTTGCCAGTCACAATTCAATCTGACAGTTTTGCGCGCGGGGTATATTGCCTTGACTACGAGCCCGATAGGCCAGACGGTCCAGGTGTAGTTTTGCTTAGCTACACGTGGGAGGACGACGCGCACAAGCTACTAAGTGTCCCCGACAAAAAGCAGCGCTGCGAGCGTTTTGTCGACGCCCTTGCTACATTCAACCCTGAGCTTGCGCGCCACCTGACTCCCGTGGATGACGACTACGAGCATGCCATCCTTCACCATGACTGGTTGACTGATCCCCATTCTTCCGGTGCGTTTAAACTCAACTATCCCGGTGAAGATGTGTACTCACAGCGGCTTTTTTTTCAATTTCAGACGGCAAACGACCTCGCAACGGATACCGGCCTATATCTGGCTGGATGTGGTTGTTCATTCACCGGTGGTTGGATCGAGGGGGCGGTCCAGACAGCTATCAATAGCGCCTGTGCCGTTATACGCAGTACAGGCGGAGACCTTCTACGGGGCAATCCTCTCGACGAAATACGCAGTGCCTATCACTACTGATATCGCATGCACTGACACCCTATTTTTGGACTCTTTATGTATTCGGAAGACACTCTGGAATCGCTTTGTGATGGTATACGCGATGGTGAAATCTCTGCGGATGACATGCGGAAGCACGCAATTAGCGCCAATGCTAGCCAGCAGAAGCTCAATTGTTTCATTGGTAGTCGCGACCTCGACGCACATTTCGCAAGGCCGAATGATGTGCTGAAATGTGCACCACTCTACGGCATCCCCTTCTCATTGAAAGACAATATTTGTGCTAGCGGGTTTCCAGTAACTGCCGGTACGCCAGGGATGGAAGGATGCATAGCGACACGCGATGCCATTATCGTCCGAAAACTGAAATCCTTGGGCGCTGTCGTCGCCGGTAAGAACAATATGCATGAACTTAGTTTTGGTATCACATCGGTCAATCCGAGGTGGGGAACGGTGGGCAACCCGACGGCTCCGGGATATCTGGCGGGCGGAAGCAGTGGCGGTTGCGCGGCCGCGGTGGCTGCCGGGATTGTTCCGATCGCGATCGGAACTGACACTGGCGGCTCGGTGCGGATACCGGCCGCCTTCTGTGGAATTATCGGCTTCAGGCCCACAAGCGGTCACTGGTCTTCGGCTGGAATCATTCCAGTTTCTCGCACTAAAGATTCACCTGGGCTTTTGACGCGAACGGCGAAGGACGCGTTGATGATATATGAGCTGCTGTCCACCGGTACCCGCCCTCCGGCAAAACAGATGAGTACTCCTTGCCGCATAGGACTTCCGGCGTCCATGTGGAGTAACCTCAATGAAGATGTCCGAAAGCATTGTTGGCATGCGATCACGCGTCTCATCCGCGCGGGGTTCGAGTGCGTTGATCTGGACGACTCGGCTGTTGCTGACTTAAATAGGATTGGAACTTTCACCATTCCCGTTTACGAATTCTTCATGGACTTTCCACGCACATTGCTTTCCTTCGGTTGGGCGAACAGGATAAATGCGATATTCGATAACATCCGTGATGAAGCTGTCCGCAACATCGTCCACAGCAACCTCAGTGCACAGCTGATCTCTGCGGCGGATTATTCTTTTGCGATCCAGAATGTGGGCCTTTTGCGTCAACAAATGAAAAACCTGTTCACCACCCAAGGTGTCGATTTTCTCGCATACCCGACGGTTCCGCGCAGCGTTCCCCACTGTAGCGATGCCGGGCGGCCCGAACTTTTCTCGGAGGTGATACGTAATACCGACTTGGCCAGCAATGCCGCGATGCCCTCGGTTACCCTTCCTGTTGCTCCGGATGGTGCATTGCCCGTTGGTTTGAGCCTTGACGCACCACGAGGTCAGGACCGCCGCCTCTTGACTATGGCAACGTCTGTAGAAGACGTTCTGAATTCGTCGTAACACGACTGCGATCTTCACTGCGAAAGGTTTCATCCGCAGGCAGCAGCAAACGATTCGCACACCGTTTTGGAGGCGGTAGCCAATGCAGATTTCATTGCAAAGAATAAACACTCTCTTTGACGCCGGTAGTTTTGTCGACCATCACCCTGTCGAGAGAAGTCATTTCATCTGCGGCGAAGGGTCTATAAATTCCGTAAGAACGTTTCTGGTCATGAATCGGGGACGAGACTGTGAATTCAGAGGAAGCGGACAGTGGCGCACCGCCACGCAGATTACAAAGACCGTAACGATGGCCCGGGACAGTTGCGCCCCATTGATTTACGTTCAGGACCGTCCCGGAGGGACAGATAGTTTCGATACCACAAAAGTTCTTTCGTCGGACATGTCGAAACTGCTTTTGTCACCAACTGGAATGGGCAGAGTCAGTGCATCCCTCGCGGAGTTGGCCGAGAAGAATTTGCTAATTTCCGCCATACTCGGCCCGACCTCAGGCCCCTTGGCCCTACCATTGATGCTGGCTGACTTGGTGTTGATGACCGAAAAGGGCGCCTTGTGCATGGGTCGCCCCGATATGGTGAAGGCCATGCTGGCTCAGGATTCAGATCTCTATTCGCTAGGTGGAACGGACGTTCACAGCAAGCACTCAGGTTCAGTTCAATTGGTATTCGAAGATGAAACAGACCTATTCGGATGTGTAAGGCAGTTGCTTCACGTCAGCGCCAACCGCGGAGCGAACCGTGGTCTGGGATATGAAGAACCCGAAGCAGCTGATTTCAAGAGCTTGATTCCATCGGATCATCGTACGCCCTATGATATGCATCAGTTGCTGCATTCTTTCGTCGACAAGGACAGCTTCACCGAAATTAGCCCCGAATACGCAAAGGAAGTGTTGACAGGCTACGCGACCATTAAAGGAAGCGCGGTCGCTATCATTGCCAATAATCCCCGCTATAAGGGCGGCGCCATTCACAGGCAATCCGCTACCAAAATAGTCAAAATGGTTGGTGTGGCTGAGAAAGTCAGGATACCGATCATTTTTATTGCTGACATCCCTGGATTTATGATAGGCCGGGAGGCAGAAAATAGTGGGATTTTTTCTGCAGCGGCAGATTTGTTCAGGGCACACGTTCGAAGCAAAGTACCTAAGTTGCTGCTCATTGCAAGAAAAGCGTACACGGGAGGCGTGTATGCTATGTGCGGCCCGGGCTTTAACCCAGTAGCAGTCTTGGCTTATCCGCAGGCTCACATTGGTGTTTTCAGTCCCGATACGATGACAAAAGTCATGCCAGAATTTGATGAGACGACAAGAGACATAATACAGAAGCTGACCGACGAAATCGAAAATCCTGAACTGTTGAAGGCCAGTGGACTGATTACCGACGTCATTGAAGTAGAAGATACCAGGGAGCAGGTTTCGAGATATTTGTTCGCGGAAGCAGGCAGATCTTGAGTCGGATGTTCTGATCGGACAATGCGCGATTCGCCAGACTATTGTGCCCAGGTCGTAGCACTGCCGCGATCAAACTTCTTCCGACTGTTGCCGCGCCACGATCATCCGGCACTGCGTCATGATAACCGGCGATTCGGTGTACGCATGTCACGTTCATCGCGCTAGGCGGGGTCCACGCATTATCAACAAGATTGCGCTGCGTGTCAGGCTCAGCAGGACGATGCCGAGGAAAGATGCGTTTGGCACGCCGACCTGTAACCTCCATAGAGCGACTGCTTTTCTGCCAAGGATTGCAGTTCAGCTGTCAATGCAAAAACCGCTCGCTTTTGGACTGCTCCGATCGGATTGTGTGGCGTCTACACGCGCACGGACTTCACTGTGGCGCCTTTGCGCACGTCGGGCGTGCCTCCCGGATCAGTTCTATCTGAAAAAATGACGTGCACCAAGCCTGCCGCTGAACTAGGGCAGATGTAACCTATACACTATTGTCATTCGCGCTGTGGGACCAAAGTCCTGGACGAGGATGCCGGACGCGCCCGACTTCCGCGTCCGGCCCCGGTGACGAACTCGGCCTTGGTGTGGCAGCAGCAAGAAGTCTTAGAGGTGACAGCCAAGCGATCCGACTCGACGTAACCGATCAGTCCTCGATTATTGCGGCTACCAGGCAGATCGAGAATACTTGGGGACCTGCCAATGAAATGAGAGACGGGGATAAGGTGAGCCGCGCAACCGTTGACGATATCCGCTTGGTCTTCGAGACGAACGTGTTTGGGGTTGTCGCCGTTACGCAGGCGATGCTGCCGCTCCTTCGAAAAGCGCCGGTAGCTCGCATAGTCAACGTTTCGAGCGCAGGTGGTTCCCTCACGCTCAAGGACGGCCCGTCGGATTACTCTAGCAGGCTGTTGAAAAGCGCCCCGTCATGACGACCGAAGCTACGTTCAGGAGACTTGCGCGTGCAATTTCCCGCTGAATTACCGGTTTGCCGCGCGATCCGCGCGGGGCATGCGCACGCATGC
>NZ_JBFRCK010000041.1:0-59824 GCF_040965775.1 Paraburkholderia sp. BR10954 | reverse complement strand
ATGATCCTCAGGAAGCTGAGGCTTTTTTACGCCGCTGTTCTGGCCGCTTTGCTCAACCGCTCAATCGCTGTCGAATACCAGCCGTGAGGGCAAGCGCCGTCCAAAACGAATTATTCAGACCCGACTAATTATTTGAGAAATAAAATTTAATCGATTTTTAGTTGTTGCTGCCCGGTCTTCGCGTGTCAAATAACCGCAGCTGGATGCCGAATCGCCCAGCGCCAATGCACATCGGACGCCCACCGGCCATGCCGGCACGGCGACTCCCTCCTCTTTCCGGTTCAAAGGAAATACCCGTCATGAACAATTCGAAGCTCGAAGTACTCACTCCGCAGAACAGCCAACTGATCATCATCGATCACCAACCGCAAATGGCGTTCGGCGTGCAGTCGATCGACCGCCAGGTGTTGAAGAACAACGTCGTCGGTCTGGCCAAGGCGGCCAAGGTGTTCGACATTCCGACCACCATCACTACGGTCGAGTCGCAAAGCTTTTCGGGTTACACGTATCCGGAACTGCTCGACGTGTTCCCCGAGCACAAAGTGCTCGAACGTACGTCGATGAATTCGTGGGACGACCAGAAGGTGCGCGACGCGCTCGCGGCGAATCGCCGCAAGAAGGTGGTCGTGGCGGGTCTGTGGACCGAGGTCTGCAACACCACATTCGCGCTGTCCGCGATGCTCGAAGGCGACTACGAGATCTACATGGTGGCCGATGCATCGGGCGGCACGTCGAAAGA
This sequence comes from Paraburkholderia sp. BR10954, assembly GCF_040965775.1. Taxonomy (NCBI): domain Bacteria; kingdom Pseudomonadati; phylum Pseudomonadota; class Betaproteobacteria; order Burkholderiales; family Burkholderiaceae; genus Paraburkholderia; species Paraburkholderia sp. BR10954. Next base: position 59,085 of record NZ_JBFRCK010000041.1, on the reverse strand, counting down.
CGCGCACGATTTCGCCATGCAGCGCATGGTCCAGGCGGGGGCCGTGCCCGTCACGTGGCAGCAGGTCCTGCTCGAATGGCAGCGCGACTGGGCCCACCGCGCGACCTACGACGCTGTGATGGCGATCGCGAAGGAACACTCGGGCGCGTACGGCATGGGGGTCGACTACGCCTACACGATGGTCCACAAGGCAGCGCAGCGCACGGCTACGCCGCACGAGGTGCTGCCGGCTGTACCGGCACGCTGATCGCCTCGTCGCGATCGCCGAAACCGGGGCGATGCGCTCCGCGTGAAGGCGGCGGCAGCGCATGCGATCTACCAATCTCTGCGCTGCAGTGCATCTCCCGCGAGGTACTCGGGTTGAACCGCGAGGTCTCGCATCAGCATTCCAACCTCACAGAGAGACTGATCGAATGGAATCTTATCTGCTGTCCCTCGCAGCAGGGATGCTGATAGGCGTGATCTACAGCGTGATCAAGGTCCGCTCACCCGCGCCTCCGCTCGTTGCCCTCATCGGCCTGCTTGGCATGTTGATCGGCGCGCAGGCCGTGCCATCCCTGAGGCAGTTGTTGGGCTTTTAATCGAACTGATAGAAACGAGGAAACGCAAATGGGCGCAACCGCTACCCATCCCGATCTGATTTTGCATAACGGACGGTTCACGACACTGGATCGTTCGAACCCGGTCGTCAGTGCCGTGGCGATTGCCGACGGCCGCTTCGTCGCGGTCGGCAGCGAGGCGGACGTCATGCCGCTCGCGGGCCGCGCGACCAAAGTTATCGATCTCGGTGGCCGGCCGGTGCTGCCTGGCCTCATCGACAATCACCTGCATCTGATCCGCGGCGGTCTGAACTACAACATGGAGCTGCGCTGGGACGGCGTGCGTTCGCTCGCCGTTGCGATGGAGATGCTCAAGCAGCAGGTTGCGGTCACGCCCGCGCCGCAATGGGTGCGCGTGGTCGGCGGCTTCACCGAGCACCAATTCGAAGAGAAGCGGCTGCCGACGCTCGACGAACTGAATGCCGTCGCGCCCGATACGCCCGTGTTCATCCTGCATCTGTACGACCGGGCGCTGCTCAATGCCGCCGCATTGCGCGTCGTCGGCTATACGAAGGACACGCCGGAGCCGCCGGGCGGCACGATCATGCGCGACAGCGCTGGCAACCCCACCGGGCTGCTGCTGGCGAACCCCAATGCGTCGATCCTCTACGCGACACTCGCGAAAGGCCCGAAGCTGCCGCTGGAGTATCAATACAATTCGACGCGCCATTTCATGCGCGAACTCAACCGCCTTGGCGTGACCGGCGCGATCGATGCCGGCGGCGGCTCGCAGAACTATCCGGACGACTACGAAGTCATCCGCAAGCTCCATGATGCCGGCGAAATGACGGTGCGCATCGCGTACAACCTGTTCACGCAAAAGCCGCAGGCCGAAAAGGAAGACTTCGTGAACTGGACCGGCTCGGTCAAGTATCACGATGGTTCGGACTACTTCCGCCACAACGGCGCGGGTGAAATGCTGGTGTTTTCGGCGGCCGACTTCGAGGACTTCCGGGTGGCGCGCCCGGAACTGCCGCCCGGAATGGAAGGCGAACTCGAAGGCGTGGTGCGGGTACTCGCACAGAACCGCTGGCCTTGGCGCCTGCATGCGACCTACGACGAAACCATCAGCCGTGCGCTCGATGTGTTCGAGAAGGTCAACAAGGACATTCCGCTCGACGGCATCAACTGGTTCTTCGACCACGCGGAAACCGTTTCGGAGCGTTCGATGGATCGCATTGCAGCGCTCGGTGGCGGCATCGCGGTTCAGCATCGCATGGCCTACCAGGGCGAGTATTTCGTCGAGCGCTACGGCGCGCAAGCGGCGCAAGCCACCCCGCCCGTCGCGAGAATGCTGGAGAAGGGCCTCAAGGTTTCGGCTGGCACCGATGCGACGCGCGTCGCGTCGTACAACCCGTGGGTGTCGCTTGCATGGCTCGTGAGCGGCAAGACGGTTGGCGGTCTGCGGATGTATCCGCAACGTAACCTGCTCGATCGCGATACGGCGCTGCGCATGTGGACCGAGTACGTGACGTGGTTCTCGAACGAAGAGGGCAAGAAGGGGCGCATCGTGGCCGGGCAGCTCGCCGACCTGATGGTTCCCGACCGTGACTTCTTCTCGTGCGCGGAGGACGACATTGCCGGTACCACCGCGTTGCTCACGGTGGTCGGCGGAAAGATCGTCTGGGGTGCGGGCCCGTTCTCGCAACACGATCGGCCGATCCCGCCTGCCATGCCTGACTGGTCGCCGGTGCGCCAATACGGCGGCTATGGCGGCTGGGGCGCGACGCAGCGCGAGGGCGCGCCGCTCGCAGGTGCCGCCGCCGCCGCGATGTGCGCCTGCGCGAGCGCCTGCGGTTTGCACGGCCATGCGCACGCGAGCGCGTGGGCCACTGCATTGCCGACTTCGGATGCAAAGGGCTTCTGGGGTGCATTCGGCTGTTCCTGCTGGGCGATCTGACATGACGATATGGAACGGCCGTGGCAACCCCGCATGGGTTCGCGCGGTGCTATCGCAGCCTTGGGTTGGGCCGCTCGTGCGTCTTGCGCTCGTGTCCGCCTACCTTATCGGCGGTATCAGCAAAGCGCTGAACTTCGAGGGCGCGATTGCGGAGCAGGCGCATTTCGGCCTGCACCCGGCCGCCCTGTGGGCCGCTCTCGCGGTGGCGGTCGAGATCGTCGGCTCGCTGTGCGTGGTATTGCGCCGCTTCACGGGGATCGGCGCAGGCGGCCTCGGCATGCTGACCGTCGTTGCGATGCTGGTTGCCAACGACTTCTGGAACCATGCCGGCGTCGAGCGCTTCATCGCGCTCAACAGTTTTTTCGAGCATCTTGGACTGATCGCGGGGCTCGTGCTCGCGACCCTGCTCGACGATACGCAGCGTCCGGCCGGCGAGAGCCGCGCCTGACCGATTGATCAGTACGATGAAATATCAAGGAAATTCCGCTATGAAAGCCATTCGCACTGCCTTAGTTGCCCTGATGATCGCGGGCGGTCTCGTTGCCGCGCCCGTTGCTTTAGCGAAGCCGCCCGTGATGCCGATGGAATCGCCGTCGGTCGCCGTCGGTCCGCAGTACGACACGACGCACGTGTACGTGGCACCAGAGGACTTCGACCGCTTCACCGACAGCTTCGTGGCGACGTTTGGCGGCAGCAAGTCGAAGCAGGGCGTGTTCCAGGTTACGCCGACACCGAGCCAGACGATGTCGCAGCTCGTCTTTACCCCGGCAGGCACGATCTCCGTGTTCGGCTTCAAGACGCCCATGCCGTATCCGTTCGGCGCGGAGCGCACGGGCTACCTCGTGACGGACATGGATGCGGCGGTGAAGTCGGCGCGCGCACTCGGTGCGGATGTGATCGTCGATACGTTCCCCGACCCGATCGGCCGCGACGCGATCATCACATGGCCGGGCGGCACCAACATGCAGCTTTACTGGCACACCGAGGCCCCGCATTACGACAAGCTGCAGACCATTCCCGAGAATCGGGTGTACGTGTCGCCGCAAAGCGTGCACAAGCTGGTTCACGATTTCGTCAAATTCTCGCACGGCAAGGTGGTGTCCGATGACCTGAAGGCGCCGGGTGTCGAGATCGGCAGGCCTCAAGACAGCTATCGCCGCATTCGTATCGAATCGCCGTTCGGCAAGATGACCGTGCTCGTGACGGACGGTCATCTGCCTTACCCGTTCGGGCGCGAAGTGACCGGCTACGAAGTAGCGAATCTGACCGATACGCTTCAAAAGGCGAAGGCCGCTGGCGTCAATGTGCTCGCGCCGCCATTCACCTCGGCCGGCCGTGATGCCGCGATCGTGCAGTTCCCGGGCGGCTATATCGCCGAAATTCACACGGGCGCGGCGCAATGAAATCCGAGGACACGATCCTTGCCGCGATCGCCGGCTTCGTCGACACGCTTAGCTTCGTTGCTCTGTTCGGTTTGTTCACCGCACACGTGACGGGCAACTTCGTGTTGATCGGCGCCGGCATCGCCGGCTCCGGTCAGGGCGTTCTGCTCAAGCTGATCGTGTTCCCCGCGTTTATCGGCGGGGTCGTTCTCAGCAGCCTGCTCGTGCGTTGGCTCCCGCAGCGGCAGGCACGTCAGGGCGCACGCCTGCTCTATGCGGTGCAGGCCGTGCTGATATTCGGCTTTTGCCTCGCCGGCGTATGGGCGACGCCGATCAACCAGCCAGATAGCCTGCCTGTCATCCTGGCGGGCGTCGTGGGGGCGTTCGCGATGGGGGTGCAGAATGCGCATCCGCGCCTGGTCCAACGCCCTGGTGTGCCCAACACCGTCATGACGGGCAATGTCACGCAAGCCGTTCTGGATGTGATCGACATGCTGTCGCCGGGCACGCCCGACAGCGTGCGCACCGCGGCGCGCTCGCGCTTCGGCTCGATGATGCCGGCGATTGTCGCGTTTGCGGTTGGCGCGGTAGCCGGCGCACTAGGGATGGTCTATATGGGCTTCTGGGCGCTGCTTGCGCCGGCGTGTGCCCTCGTCGGGCTCGCGGCGACCACGGGAGAACATGAGCGCGCGATTGCACCGGGGCACTCATGAATCCAGGCGGTGCAGGGAATCATCCTGCGCAGGCTCGGCGCGTGAGTGGGACGGGCCAACACAAACATAAGCCGACAAAGGCAAGGAAATCCATGGTATCGAGTACGATGCGCGCTCGCCGACGCGCGCAGGCCGCGCGCTTGACGGCCATCGCCGGGCTGCTGCTGGCGGGCGCCGACGCGGCGTTCGCGCAAACGGCTGCGCAACCGGTTGCAGATGCGAGCCTCGCGGCTGACCCGGTCGGCGCGACCGCAGGCACGGCAGTGAACGACGCCGCATCGAGCGACGCGTGTAACGTCAAACGTCCTGCCGTGATGTTCAACCGCTGGCAGGAGGACTGGTCGGTGCTTTCGGCCCCCTGCGTTCCGCGCAAGCCGCTCGACAGCCTCAAGTACATTCCGCTCGGCGGCGACCCCGCGTCATATCTGTCGCTTGGTGCGAACCTGCGTGAGCGTGTCGAAACCAATGACGCCCCGCTGTTCGGTGTCGGCTCTGCGCAGTCGGACACCTATCTGCTTCAGCGCATCGAAGTGCATGCCGACGCACATCTCACCGAGCACTGGCAGTTTTTCGTCCAACTTGAGGATGCGCGAGCATTTGGCAAAAACGTGGTCACGCCGGTGGACAAGAATCCGCTCGATCTCGAGCAGGCATTCGTAGCCTACACTGGAGCGCTCGGTGGCGGTACGTTCAAGTTTCGCGTTGGCCGCCAGCAAATGGCATTCGACTTGCAGCGTTTCATTGCCGTACGCGATGGCCCGAACGTACGACAGGCCTTCGATGCCATCTGGGCAGACTACGAATACCAGAAGTGGCGCTTTATCGCCTACGCAACGCAGCCCGTGCAGTACCGCAACGCGACCGTGTTCGACGATGTGTCGAACCGCAATCTCACTTTCAGCGGCGTGCGTTTCGAGCGGCAATCCGTCGGGCCGGGTGACATGTCGGGGTACTGGTCCCGCTATAACAATGCCAATGCGCGATACCTCGACGCTCAGGGTTCTGAGCACCGCGACGTCTGGGATCTGCACTATTTCGGCACACGCGGCGGCGTCGATTGGGATGCGGAGGCGATGCTGCAGACGGGAACGGTCGGTAATAGTACGGTTCTCGCGTGGGCGGTTGGCTCGCTCGCAGGTTACAAATTCGACATGCCGTGGACGCCGCGCGTCGCACTGCAGATCGATGCGGCGTCCGGCGACCGGCACCCGCATGATGGTCGGCTCGAGACCTTCAATCCGCTATTTCCGAACGGCTATTACTTCACGCTGGCGGGCTATACCGGCTACGCGAACCTGATCCATATCAAACCGTCGATTACGCTCAAGCCTTCGGCCAGTCTCACGCTGCTTGGCGCGTTGGGCTTCCAGTGGCGCGAGACGACCGGCGACGCCGTATACCAGCAGCCGAATCAGCCTGTGCCGGGCACGGCGGGAAAAGGCAGCCTGTGGACAGGTATGTACGTGCAATTGCGCGCGGACTGGACGATTGCGGCGAACCTGGTAGGTTCGGTCGAAGCCGTGCACTTCCAGGTGGGAGACTCGATTCGTAAGGCGGGCGGCCGCAATGCCGACTACGCGGGCGTCGAACTCAAGTACGGGTGGTAGGACTTGCCGGCTATCGCCGATCCCGGCGGCGTCAGGAGCGTTGCAGGGACCGCGCCATGTGTCTACGTCGCTCGGGCTTCGACTCCGGCTGGCCCGATGGACGAACGGGCTCGTTGTTCAGGCGCTCAAGGCTAACAGCTCGCCGGGAAAGCTTACATCGCCTTCGAGAGGTATCTGAACTGCCCTGCTGGCGACGTGCTCATTCGACGCGCACTGGAATTTCTCTGCGACGTACGTCCGGGTGCATTCGAACAGGCTATACATCGCCTCCGGCCCGTCGATACAGACATTGACAAGCGACTTCGAGACAAGCTCATCGATGTTTTCAATCAAGCTGCCTGTCGTCACTGCCATGTCGTTGACGACTCCACGCAGCGAATCGAAGCTAAACGGTCCGACGAACCGGCAAAGTTGAACGAGCAGGGACTGGGCCGAGTCGCTCAACAGGTCGAAGCTGACATCGAAGGCCGCCCGTAGACAGCGATGCCGCGCCGTCGCAGTGCGGTATCCCCCGGATAGGAACGACAGTCCATCGCTCAGCAGGCGCTGCACGCCTTCGACGCCCAACAATTCCGCCCTGCCGGCGGCCAACTCGATTGCGAGTGGAATACCATCCAGGCGCTGACAAATGTTTGCGATGCTCGCTATCTCGCCGATGCTAGGGACAAACCTCGGATGCATCTGCTGCGCACGGTGGACAAAGAGCTGGACAGCCGGGCTGTCCAACATCTCGTCGCAACGGTCCGTAAGTTTGGGAACGCCAAGCGGGTTCACCCGGAAAACCATCTCGTTGCGAATCTTCAGCGGCTCCCGGCTCGTCACCAGGAACTGGATATTCAGGCTTGCCGCCAACAATGCTTCCACGATTTGTGCAACCACTGAGATGACGTGCTCCGCACCATCGAGTATCAACAACCACGGCGCATTCGACAGCGCTGCGCCCAGACGCTCGGAACAGACGACGTCCTCCGGCATGTCGACACCGCAACCGTACTCAATCGCACTCAGCACCTCGTCGATCGTGGCTGCGGATGAAAGATCGACAAAGGCCACCGTCGCCGGGCATGACGGCGCTATCCGATAGGCGAGTTCAAGTGCAAGACTCGATTTTCCGACACCACCTGTGCCCGTCAAGGTAAGCACCTGGGAGTCGACCAATGCCTCGGCTGCCTTGGCCACCGCCACGTCTCTCCCGACGAGATTCCCTACGCGGCGCGGGAGCGGCCGCGGACTGGCGGCAGTACGGAGTTTCGGCTGTATGTCCCGAGACGGGGCCAACCGGTAGCCACGGCGCGCGACCGTGACTATGAGGTCCCGGTCATCACCCAGCGCCTTGCGCAGCGCAGAGATGTTGACGTCGATATTGCAGTCTTCGACGACGGTGCCGGGCCAGACCGTCTGCATCAGCTCGGACCTCGACACCACTCGACCGTTTGCCGAGGCGAGCGTCGCCAGCAAGTCGAAGGCGCGCGAGCCCAGTCGCAGGTCCTGGCCATCGCGCCGCAAACATCGCGCGTTCATGTCGAGTTCGATCCGGCCGATTTTCATAAGGTCGCCTCCAGCAAGGGAAATAGACACGCGTGTCTTCCCCAGCGGTCAGTGTTGAAGTTATGTCGGCTACCGACGGAGTGCGCGCTTTATAACGCTGCTGGCGTGTCTGAACGCAGCGTCTGTCGGGCAGGTGTCAGCCAACCCGTCGAAAACCATGAAGTCATGAATCGTGCCGATATAACGAGCGGCGTTCACTCTGACGCCTGCGCGCATGAGCTTGCGGGCATATTCTTCGGCGTCGTCTCGCGTAATGTCGTTCTCTGCCGTGATGACGAGTGCGGCGGCCAGGTCTTCGAGTTCGGCGGGTTTCGACTTTATCGGCATCGCCGCCGCGAGTGACCGCGATCTCTCAGGAAACTGTGACTCAATGAAGCGCTCCAGCGCCCTGGCCGTCATGCCGGGCCCCGTCGCAAACTGACGATATGACTGCGTGGTGGCGTCTGCCGACAGGATGGGGCAAAACAGCGCTTGCAGGCGCAGACTCGGGCCATGCCGGTCTCTCGCCCATCGCGCCACGACTGCAGCGATGTTTCCGCCTGCACCATCGCCGGCCACCGCGATCGCGCGGCCATCGAGCTGCAGCACTTCGGCATGTGCAACGACGTATTGCAGCGCGGCGTATGCCTCTTCGTTCTGTGTCGGGAACAGCGCCTGAGGCGCGGGCGAACAACGAACGAAGACAACCGCCACCTCTGCTTCAGCGGAAAGGCGTGAGACGAGCCTGCGGTGGGTTGCGAAGCTCGCCATGCGCCAGCCGCCGCCCGGATAGTAGAGCACGACCGGCAGTAAGCCCGGCGCGCCGGCCGGTCGCACGATGTGCACGTCAATGGCGCCCGTCGGTCCGGTCTCGAAGGTCAGCGCTTCGGTGGTGACGGCATATTCGTCTGCGCAACTGTCGTCACTGTCGGCGCGGCCGGGGAACGATGGCTCTTGGGCGAGCAGCGAATCCGGATGCATGCCGGCTTCGGAGACCAGATCGAGAAACTGCTGCGTGTCGGGGTCCAGGACCGGGTGGGACGACCACGGCGTCGCGAGACGCGATGACGCGGAATCGACGGTACTTGCAGGCTGAACGTGGTCCATAAAAGCCGACGTAGGAGAGTTGAGCGGTTGGCGGGGACTCCCGCTCGTGCCACACACAGTGCCGAGCGCACCTGCTGAGTTTGAAACGATGCCGAGTCCCGATAACCGCTATTGTCCAGGCGACGGGGCCGGACCGCTCAGTTAAAGTTTGCTAAGAAGCGTTAGCCGCAGATGCAAACCCGGCAGCGCGCCCGCATCAGGCGCCGCCGCGAGCCCCACCATCGCAAGCAGCACGCCACTGCACGCTTGAGCGCGCACCCGCTCATGAAAGACGCTGCCGCTGCAACGCCGGAATGCCCGCGTAGAGCGCCCGAGAGCCATTCGATGAACACCTTCAGTTCGGGCGGCATATGGCGAGTGGGCGGAGACACCACGGAAACCGGCCGCTGCGGCGTGTTGAAGTCGGCCAGCACTTCCAGCAACCGGCCGGCGCCTTCGATCTGGTAGCGGATCCCCGTCGGGAAGGCCTCATGGTTTGGCGAGGCGGGGTCCGGTCACCCCGTATTCGCGGCCGCCGAACACTGGCGCGGATGAAGGGCAACACTTGTCAGATCGGAAGGCTAAGAGGCGCCTGCCCTCCGGAAGCCGGACGCCACGCAACCCCACGTTGCAGAAATCGCAATGAAATGACGGTCTCGGGCGGTGTGTGCGCGTGCCGGAAAGCCGAGTAGCCGTACACCTCGTGCTTCGCGTCACACGCTATGCAGATGGCGGCTTAATGTCCCGCAGTTGCCAGGCTCAGCCGGTTCGTCACGCCGGTGACGCCCGCGACTTGCTGCGCGTGTTGCTGCGCGAGGTCGATCTGCGCCGCTTCGGGCACGGAGCCTTCCAGCGTGATGGCGCCCGACTTGGCGACGACCGACATATGCGAAGCGTCCACCCCGCCTGCCTTGATGATTGCTTTACGAACGTTGGTGGCGAAATGACGGTCGGCAGCACGCTCGGCCTTCTGCTCTGTCTTACGCTGCGCCTTGACCGGATCCTTCGGCACGGCGGAATGCGCCTGAACGGGCGGCAAGTATGAGACCGCCGCGTCGTCGGCGAACACGCTGCCAGCGTAGCCCGTCAACAGAACGATGGTAGCGAGTGCTGCGGCCGGTTTGAGCTTCGAATACAGTTTCATCGGGTCGATCTCCTTGTTTGGCGAAGCTTTTGTCCGCCGTTAAAAATTTGAAGCTCGCGCGTCCGCGCGAATGATGCCGCGTCAGAGCGGTCATCGAACCCTTGCAGCTTATGGATCGCGCACCTTAAAGTCCTTGATAAAACCTGAAGTGTTATGAATAGCTCAGATCATCCCCATGCGAGTACGCTGGAGTGCACAGCAGTTCCGAAGGGGGTAAGCAGATCTGCGTTGGGTTCGTCGACATGCGTGCCGGACATGCCATGTTGGGGGCGCAGCCTAGCCGTTCAGCGGCGTTTTTGACGATCTTCGTGGTTAGCTTGGCGGAGCCGTCGATCGGCACGATCTGGTCGCCGTCGCCGCGAGGACGAGCGGGCGCGCGCTGATGTTTTTCCGGTCGTCGGTGTAGTGGATTTCTCAACGCCGCTTAGTACGCTCCTACCTGACATTCGAGGCTACGACGGAGCGAACGGCGGCAAAGCGCCTCCCAACTGCCTCAGAGTGGCCGGCACTCCAACGTCCGCAATGGCCGACAACTGCGCATTGAGCATCCTGCAGATTTCAGTTCGTGATCTTCTGCCGGGAAGGGACGTCTTCAGCGGCAGTTGTCCCCTTCCCCTGCCCCCAATCCTTTCACGTACTACCCTGCGCCCTGTCGCCCAATGAGGCGTATGCCCGATTTCCGGATCTGTGTTGCCATATAGCGGAAGCAGTGCGGGAAAGACGTCGGGAAGCTGTCAGGGCCGCCCGCGAGCGGCAGAATGACCGGCTTGATAAGGCGATCCGGATCGAGGCGGCCCGCATGATCTCGACGGGACAGTAACCAAGCGTCGACCGACTGATCACGTAAGCGAAACAGCATGGTCTGGGCGCGGATAAACCTGCGGACCGCTCGTGCATCCGGCAGGCACAGTTCGGAGCACTTGCGGGCATCCCCGGCAGCGGTCGCGATAGCCATAAGTGTGTCTGAAATTCCACGAATAATGGCGATGCTGCCACTTTGGGGCGAACCGGTAAACCCCGATTATCGCCACATCCCATGAACTGAACGCAGGAGCAGCACCATGCCAATGATCGATGCACTGTGGCCCGAGGACGCCTTGACGCCCGAGGCCCAAGCGCGCCTCGTCAAGGAACTGACCGACATTCTCATCAGGGCCGAAGGGTACGATCCCGCCAGTCAGATCGCACCGCGTGTCACTGTATTCCATCTTCATCGGCCTGCTGCGATCTACGTCGGCGGTGAACGCACGAACACGATCCGCTACCGGATCATCCCGTCCGTACCCGAGGGGCAATACACCGACGAATCGCGTCGCTGGCTCGTCAGACAGGTCACGGAAGCGGTGGCGCGCGCGGAGAACAGGCCGTTCGATGACGTCGCGCCGCGCGTCTGGGTCTTCCCAACCGAGATACCCGATGGCGCCTGGGGTACGGGCGGCGCGATCTGGATGCTGCCCGATATTCATGCGCTGCTGGCGGGAGAGTCGGAGCGGGACGCAGGCGTTGCCCGGCTTGCCCGACGCCGGCTCGAAAAAGCGCGCATCACGCTCGAAGCAGCGCTCGATGCCGCCAGCGCAGGCATCGCGAGCAAATCATCAGTGGAGCGCCCAGCATGAAATTCAACGACACAGCCCCCGTAATGGCACCCGCAGGCGGTCCGCCGCTCTGGCTGACCAACCTCGCTGAAAACGCGACGCTCGAGGCCTCCGTGCTGAAGCGTCCAGTCGAAGGACGAGCCGATATTCTCTCCGTGATCAAACACGCGGTCTCGCTCTATGAATTCCAACAGCACAGCTATAAGGGCGCGATTGGCGATGGCTTGTATATGGAGTCCTATCGCTCGCAGATCCAGGGCGTGCCGATCGAGACGGTGGTCGTCGCGCACATGAACGAGCACGGCGAGACGGAGTCCGTGGTCATCAGTCATCGCCCACTCAACGCGGTGCTGCTGTTTTCGAAACTGATGTGGGAGCGGGTCGATGAGCGCTTCCGGGATCGCTATCTGAGCGGACCTGAAGCAGCGGCACTGAATACGGTATCGGGCCAGGCTTCACGCGAGGACGGTTGCACTGGAGCGACTTCTCGATGACAGATGCTCCTGATGACGTACGCGAACGCTATCGCACGACCAATGTGATCGAGCTGCTGAAAACCGCATTCACAGACAGTGTTCGAGGCCGAGCGATGAAACGGCTTCTTCTTAACTTGACGACAGCACTGTGCTGATCGCTTCCGCTGGAGTTTCCATGGCCCACACCACTCCGATGCCAGCCACGCCGACCACGAAGATATTGGCGATTGGTACTTTTCCGCCGGGCACGGACATGCAGCTTGTCCAAGACATTCTTCCGTCCGAAGCTCGCGAGACGGCGCAACTCTACCTCGAGGGCAAGATTGATCAGTGGTATTCACTGCAAGACCGGGCTGGGGTGGCGTTCATTTTGAACGTTACCGACGTGAGTCAAGCACATGAAATGCTCGAGGCACTTCCATTGGGGAAAGCGCATTTGATGACATTCTCGATGCTCCCAATGGGTCCACTGAAGCCGTTGGGCAAGCTTTTGAATCCGCCTTCGCCCCAGTAGTAAGCGCTGGAGCGTACCGGGCTGCTGCGCCGCCGCTTTGGGGCGCCCCAAGGAATTCCGAAGCAACGAAGCGCATTCAGCTGACGCAATTTCGCACTAAACGAGAGTGACGATCATGTTCAAACTAGTAACGAAGGCGACGGTCTTCCCCATAGTAGCTGTGGGCGTTTCCGCATGCCAGATAGTGCCGGCATCATCCTCGTCGGCGCCGAAAGTTAAAGTCGGCGAGTTGCAGGTCGATCCTGACATCAAGCTGCGTCATATGATCTATCGGCCCGCGCAATCCAGGGGTACGGTACTGTTCCTGCACGGTTTCCCGGAGACGATGTATGCGTGGAAGCCGATCGCCGAATCCCTGTCGAGCGACTACGAGGTGCATGCTTTTGACTGGCCGGGCTACGGACAGTCTTCGCGTCCAGCCGCTGATCGCTTCGGGTACGCGCCGAAGGATTATGCCAACGTGCTGGCTGACTATATCCGGGCGTCTGGCATCGACAGTTCGAAGCTGGTGATCTATGCAACCGATATCGGGGCCCTGCCTGCGCTGCTGGCGGCATTGGAGCAACCGGATATCGCAAGGGAGATCATCGTTGGCGACTTTGCCCCGTTCAACCGCCCACAGTACATGTACGATAGCCTGCAGGGCCTGAAGTCAAAGGCTTCGTCCGACGCCGTGCGTGCCGCGATGAACAGGAACCGTGACGAAATCCTGGCAAACACATTCTTCCGCGGCATGTCGGCAGAGGAGCGCTACGCGTTGCCTCAGGAGTTCAGGGACGATATGGCGAAAGGCTGGGGCGGTGATGTCACTTCGGCAGATGCCTTTTTTCATTACTACTCTCACTTCACCCGCGACCAGGACTACTTCGAAGCCAATATGGCAACCCTGAAGATCCCCGTGAAGGTGGTGTGGGGTGAGCAGGACATCTATATCGGGAAGGAAATGGGCGTTGAGTACGCGAATCGTAACGGCGTGAAGCTTTCGATTCTCCCTAAACTCGGCCATTTTCCGCATCTGCAAGCGCCTGAACAGACGGTGAACGAAGTTCGGGCTGCGTTCAGCGCGGGCAGCAATCCTGTCAGTGACTAGCGCGAATGCGCGGGTGATGCATACGCGGTTGCCGACACCGCGGTGGCCTCGTTCGCCACGCTTTCGGTCGCGCATTCCTAAACGATGCGATGTCGTAACGCTGCGACGCACTGAACGTCGGCACGAGGCCGAGCCGGGTGGCGAGTTCCACTTCGTCGGGCGCCCTCAGGATTGAGCCATTTCGGCCATGAAATGGCCGTCATGATGGTCTGTCACGACCGTGGTACGTCGTAGCGGATCGCACGAATAGATCCGGACACTCCCGTGCAGCAAGATAAATAGCCCTTCGGCAACGCGCCCCGTCCGTGAAAATCGAATCGCCAGCCTTGAACGCCTTGGGGCGGCCATAGCGGCTCGCACTACGGATCTCCGCATCAGAAAGGCGCGGAAACATTTGATGCTGCCGGGGCATGTGTCAGGCGTCGTAACTCCATTCGGTTAAGCCGGTTGTTTGCTGCTACTCGGACCAGGTCGATAAGTGCGGACCACTCTCGGGAGCGGCCAGCGGCACCCTCGTCGCCGTACCAGGGTTTCCTCAGCTTCTTGGAAAAGTCCCTTCAGACACGCGGCTTAATCTTAGGGACCGGTTTGACTAGACTGTGTTCACTGATTTACGAACAGGGCTGTTCGTAACGGAAACCAACCACAGTCTGGAGTTAAGTACCATGAAGTCCCTTATTCAAGCTGCTGTCGTCGCTGCTGCCCTTGCTGTTCCGGTGGCTGTGTTCGCTCAATCCAACCAGCCAGTCACCCGCGTGCAGGTGCGCGCCGAACTGGTCAAACTTGAAAAGGCCGGCTATGACCCGGCTCGCGGCACAGACCCGTTCTACCCCGCCGACATCCAGGGAGCTGAAGCCAAGGTGGCCGCGCAGCAAGCCAAAGCGGACGGCGGTTACGGTAGTGCTGCGAGTGGTTCTTCCGATGCAGGACGCCCCGCAGTGTTGAGCGCCAACGTGGACACGGTTTACAGCCATCAGTGATCCATCGATATCGGATGTACGGCACATGCCGAAAGCCGTGCACGGTTTCAGTTGTAACAATTGCGAAGGTGCCTCCTGATTTTCTCACGCGCCTCTGGCAAAGCACGGCTCTGCCCGATTAATTGGCAATCCGTTTCAAGTCGAAAACCGCTTACCAGCAGGCGTTTTTTTGATCGATGACATCAGGCAGATTTCATTTGTAAATTGGAAGATCTGGACAACCTGCCCAGGGAGAACAAGAATTAGCCCCGAACGCAGGCAAGAACCAACCGGACATTGCCTGGAGCGCAACCACCGCGCGCTTGCGAACGGCTGCCGCCGATGTCATCTGGAAAAATTGTGGAGCATGTTATGAGCACGAGTAACGCACTGACCGCACGTCAAATCCTTCAGGATCCCCGCCGCAACCGCGGTACATCGTTCAGCGAAGAGGATCGCCGCCGCTATGGGCTCGAGGGGCTGCTGCCTCCCGCGGTGCTGCCGCTCGATCGGCAAATTGCCCGAGTCAAGGCCGAAGTCGCAGCATTGGACAACGACCTACAGAAATACCTGTTGCTGTCCGATCTGCAAGCGCGCAATGACACGTTGTTCTATGCGACGGTAATGTCCGATCCCGCCCAGTTCATGCCGATCGTCTACACCCCGACCGTTGGCGAGGCGTGCCAGAAGTTCGACCATATCTTTCGTGCGACGCGAGGCGTGTACCTTCCCATCACGGCTCGCGGCCGTGTCGACGAACTGCTCGCCAACTGGCCGGTCGAAGACGTTCGCTTCATCGTAGTGACGGACGGCGAGCGCATCCTGGGACTGGGCGACCTGGGCGTCGGCGGCATGGGCATTCCGATCGGCAAGCTCGCGCTCTATACCGCGTGCGCGGGTGTGCCACCGGAAGTCTGCCTGCCGGTCATGCTCGATGTAGGGACGAATAACCAGGCACTGCTGGACGACCCGCTATATCTCGGCCTGCGCCGTCGGCGCGTTCGCGGCGAACAATACGACGCATTTCTGGCGGAATTCGTCGAAGCGGTTCAGTTGCGCTTTCCAAAGTGCTGTATTCAGTGGGAAGATTTTGCGAACTTCAACGCGGTCTCGCTGCTCGCCCGTTACCGGGATCGAATCTGCACGTACAACGACGACATTCAAGGCACAGCCGCGATCGCCCTCGCCGGCATCTACGGCGCCCTGCGCATCACCGGTCAGAAGCTCTCGGAGCAGCGCTTCCTGTTCCTCGGCGCAGGCGCCGCGGCAACCGGTATCGCGGGCCTGATCGCGCAGGCGATGATGCAGGAAGGTCTGTCGCGCGAGGAAGCGCTGCAACGCACTGCGCTGTTCGACGTGAACGGCCTGCTGGTGAGTTCGCGCGACGATCTGGCTGACTTCCAGCGCCCCTTCGCGCTCGACCACGCTCCGGTCGACCGCTTCGTCGACGCGATCCAGGCATTGCGCCCGACGGGCATCATCGGCGTGAGCACCGTGCCCCACCTGTTCGACAAGGATGTGATCGAGGCCATGAGCGCGCTCAACGAGCGGCCCATCATCTTCCCCTACTCGAACCCGACCTCGCGTTCCGAATGCACGGCCGAAGAGGCTTATCGCTGGTCCGATGGTCGTGCGATCTTCGCGAGCGGGAGCCCGTTCGCGCCGGTGACGTTCAACGGCCGCACCTTCGTCCCGGGGCAAGGCAACAATGTCTATATCTTCCCCGCATTGGGCATGGCGATCTACGCGACCGAGGCCACGCGCGTGACCGATGAAATGTTCATCATTGCTGCGCAGGCAGTGGCCGAACAGGTATCCGCCGCCGACCTCGAGAAGGGATTGATCTATCCGCCGCAGCAATCGATTCTCGAAGCTTCGCTGCGCGTCGCCACGCGCGTGGCGAGCTTCATCCATGACCGAGGCTTTGCCCGTGCGCCGCGCCCGGCCGACATGGCGGCTCACATCCGCGCCTGCGCATATCGTCCGGATTATCCAGGCGTCGTGGACTTCAGCGCCGCCGCATGACCGCGTCTCAAACTGCGCCGCCCGGCGCAGTTCGGCGCACCGACATCGAACCCACTGAAACGAAGGTGCCTGAATGCATCGCATAGTTATCGTAGGCGGTGGCGCCGGCGGCCTTGAGCTGGCGACCCGGCTGAGTAACCGCTTCGGCCTGCGCAAGCATCAACGCGAGCGCAATGTTTGCGTCACGCTGGTCGACCGCCACCCCGCCCATATCTGGAAGCCCCTGCTGCACAAGGTGGCAGCTGGCAGCATGAGCCCGGCCGCCCACGAGCTCTCCTATGCCGCCCAAGGTCGCTGGCATGGGTTCGATTTCCAGCAGGGCGAACTGGTCGGACTCTCGCGTTCGTCAAAGCAGGTGATGCTCGGGGCCGTGCGCGACGATCAAGGTGTCGAGTTGCTGCCGCAGCGCGCGCTCGACTACGACACGCTGGTGATCGCGATTGGCAGCACGACTCAGTATTTCGGCGTGGACGGCGCGGCCCGTCATGCGATCGCGCTCGAATCGGTCGACCAGGCCGAGCGCTTTCATAGGCGCTTCATCGAAGCGTGCAGTCGGGCCGGCGCCGCGCGCGGCAGTGAGAACGGCGCCCTCGCGCCGCGCATGCAGGTGGTCATCGTCGGTGCAGGGGCAACGGGTGTCGAACTGTCGGCGGAGCTGCGCGACGCCGCCTGCGAGTTGTCGCAATATGGACTTCACGATCTCGACCCGACGCACGATGTGGGAATCGTCGTCATCGAGGCGGGGCCGCGCATCCTGCCGGCCCTTCCAGAGCGCGTGGCACGCGCAACGGCCGAACGTCTCGGCCAATTGGGCGTGACGTTGATGGTTGGAGAGTCCGTCGCGCGCGTGCTCCCCGGCAGTGTCCTCACGGGCAGCGGCAAGCGCATACGCGCGGATTTGACGGTCTGGTCCGCTGGCGTGACCGCGCCGCCCGTGCTTTCCCTGCTCGACGGCTTGAACATCAATCGGCGTGGCCAACTGGTTGTGCGCGATACGCTCCAGTCCGAAACCGACGAAGACGTCTTCGCGCTCGGCGACTGCGCAGCATGCGAATGGCCGGGAAAAAGCGGTGGCGTGCCGCCGCGCGCGCAAGCGGCGCATCAGCAGGCCGCTTTTCTAGTCGAAGCGCTCACATCCCGCGTTGAGGGCAAGACGCTGCGACAGTTCCGGTATCGCGACTTCGGGTCTCTGGTTTCGTTGAGCCGATTCGGCGCGGTCGGAAACCTCGTCGCGGGCAGCGGTGAAGGCCTGTACGTCGCCGGGCTGGTTGCGCGCGGCTTGCACACATCGCTCGAGCGCATGCATGTGGCGGCGTTGTACGGCATCCGGCGAATGGTGCTCGACACCATGGCGAACTGGCTGCGCCGATCGACGAACCCTCGCATCAAGCTGCATTGAGGATGACACGCGACCGGCATTCTTATATTCCCTAGCGCTAACCCCAGGTTCGGCACGGTGCCGGACCCACTTTCAGTTCCACAGAAGCTATGAATTTCCACACCAGAAAATGGATCAAGCCGGAAGACCTGAACCCGAACGGCACGCTGTTCGGCGGCAGTCTGCTGCGCTGGATCGACGAAGAAGCCGCCATTTACGCGATTTGCCAGTTGGAAAACCAGCGCGTGGTGACCAAGTTCATGTCGGAGATCAATTTTGTCAGCTCCGCGCGCCAAGGCGACATCATCGAACTGGGCATGACCGCGGCCCACTTTGGCCGTACGTCAATCACGCTGCGCTGTGAAGTGCGCAACAAGATAACGCGCAAGAGCATTCTGACGGTCGAGAAGATGGTTTTCGTGAACCTCGGCGAGAACGGCGAGCCGGCACCGCACGGACGCACACGCATTCGCGATGCGGACGAGGCATTCGCGCGCTATCGCATGAGCAGTGCGCCGGCCGCGCAGGGTGCGGTCGTCGAGGAAGCCGCTGTGCGGGTCGAAGTTGACACGATGCACTGACTGGCCTGCTCGAATTCGACGGTCGTAGCTATCGGGTCGAGGAGGCTGACGAAGCCCTTTCGCGCAAAAACGAAAGAGAGCTAAATAAAGCTCTCATCCTGCTTCACGAAGGTGGGAATTTACGCGCCCATAAGTTGTGGAGTTTGAACTGCCCGTCCTGGCTTTATCTCACCGGGTGCCACACACGCACCCGCAGCACTGCATGCTACAGCCCCCGGTTCCCCACAAACGTCCGCCCGACGCCCGTATCGATAAGACCCTACAGCGTGACGCCGCTCTGCGTGCGAGCCGCAAACGGCAAATACGTCGCTGAAAAAGATCGTCAACTTTCGCTTTTTCATCCGACAGGTTTCTTCGGTAGGCAAATCGCAGCACAGTCAAACGGAAAGCCGCTCCACTCCGGAGTCTCGACGAGAAAACCGGCTAGAAGATCTTCGTTAGTGCCAGCTACCTTCCTGTTTCCCTGATTGCGCCGCTTGTTACGGCTGCAACTACCATCATTCCCCGTGTTTCAGTTGCAATGGCAACGCTCAAATCCGAAACGCTCCGATAACCGCTCGCGGGTCAAATGCTTGTCATCGGGACGCGCAGTCGAATATCGGAAACGGCGCCCCGACTCGGGTGCCGCTGCAGTCCAGCGGCGTTGAATCTCTCGACAGGCCGGACACGGCGTCGCAATTGGATAGTAAAGGAACGCAGATGAATCGCAGGGAAATGATGCAATCCACCCTTCTTGCCTCGGTGGCGCTTGCCAGCACAGGAGCGTTTGCACAAACGGGTGGTGCGGGTGCATCGGCATCCGCGTCGGTGGCGGGTTTCCGCCAGGAAACTGACAGTATGGGCATCGTCAATGTGCCTGCCGACAAACTGTGGGGTGCGCAAACGCAGCGCTCCCTTGAGCACTTCAGCATTGGCCCCGATCTGATGCCGAGGGAGATGGTTACCACTTACGCGATCCTGAAGAAGGCAGCGGCCAACGTCAATTACTCGGAGAAGCGGCTCACTGACCAGCAGCACGACCTGATCGTCAAGGTGTGCGACGAAATCATCGACGGTCAGCATGCCGACATGTTCCCGCTGCACGTATGGATGACCGGCAGCGGCACGCAGTTCAACATGAACGTGAACGAGGTGATCTCCAACCGCTGTTGCCAGATCGCGGGCACGCCGCTCGGCAGTCATACGCCGGTTCATCCGAACGATCACGTGAACATGTCGCAGTCGTCCAATGACTCTTTTCCGACCGCGATGTACGTGGCCGCGGCGATCAACGTAAAGCGCCGCCTGATGCCCGCCATAGCGAACCTGCGGGATTCCATCGGCGCGAAGGCGAAGGAATGGATGGACATCGTCAAGATCGGTCGCACGCACATGCAGGACGCAACGCCGATCACGCTCGGTCAGGAGTGGTCCGGCTACGAGGGCATGCTGACCGACAACCTCGAACGGCTCGACGATGCGCTGAAGGGAACCTATCGCCTTGCCTTGGGGGGGACTGCCGTAGGCACCGGCCTGAACACGACGCCGCAATTCGCGCCCGCTGTCGCGGCGGAGATCGCGCGCCTCACGAACCTGCCGTTCGTGACCGCTCCGAACAAGTTCACCGTTCAGGGCGCTCACGATGCGCTGATTCACCTGTCGGGCACAATGCGCACGCTGGCGGTTTCGCTCTACAAGATCGCTAACGACATCCGGTTGATGTCGTGCGGGCCCCGTGCCGGCTTTGCAGAACTGATCATTCCGGAAAACGAGCCCGGCTCGTCGATCATGCCCGGCAAGGTCAACCCCACGCAGGCCGAGGCGCTCGCGATGGTCGCCGCGCATGTGATGGGCAGCGACGTTTCCACGGGAATCGGCGGCGCAAGCGGATACCTGGAAATGAACGTGTACAAACCGCTGATCATTTTCGACATCACGCACTCGATCACGATCATGACGGACTCCAGCACGAACTTCCGCAAGTTCCTCGTGGAAGGCACAAAGCCGAATCTGAAGAAGATCAAGGAGTACGTGGACCGCTCGTTGATGCTCGTGACTGCGCTGTCGCCGGTCATTGGTTACGACAAGGCTTCGAAGATCGCGCATTACGCGTACGACAATGACCTCACGCTGAAGGAAGCGGCACTCAAGCTCAATTACGTGAGCGAAGCGGACTTCGACCGGATCGTCGATCCGCGCAAAATGGTGACGCCTTACGTTGCGCACAAATAGAGCGCGACGTATCAGCGATGTCATTCACAAGCGGGAGCCCCGACTCGGACTGGATGGTGCTCGGGCTTCCGCCGTCAGGGAATGAAGATGGAATCAGTGAAAGCTCATCCGGCAGTCGCGATACTGCTCACGTTATGCGGCGGATTTCTCGATGCGTTCACATTTGTCGGTCACGGCCGCATATTTGCAAATTCGATGACGGGAAACATCGTGGTGACGGCGGTCAGTCTCGCCGCCGGAAACCGCGGCGCAGCACTTGCTCATCTAGTGCCTCTGGGCGGATTTGCTGTTGGGGTGTTCGGCGCGCACCTGTTGCGTCTGGCTGCTTCACGAGACGAGGCGCTTTCCGCCATCGTTGCGCTGCTGCTCGAAGCTGTGTTCCTCTTCGCCGCCGCAATAGTCGGCATGCCGCAGCTATTGCTGATACCGGGAATCTCATTCGTTGCCGCTTTGCAGACGACCATTTTCACGCATTCCGGCACACAGCCTTACTCGTCGGTCATGACGACAGGGAACTTGCTGAGGACCTTGCAAGGTTTCTTTCGATCGACGATACCGCGGCGCGATTTCGCAGGAATACGCAGCGCAGCTGTGCTCGCAACAATATGTTTCTGCTTCGCCTGCGGTGCTACGGCGGGTGCCGTCGCGACGCAACGGTTTCACGATATCGCGTTGCTCGGCCCTTCGTCCCTCGCCTTCATCGCACTGATTTGTCTTGTCGCGCTGAAAACCCGCAATTGCAGGCAAGAAGCTTGACGTTACATATACGGGCTACCAGCCCAATTTCCGGTTCGTCACAACGACCGCATTTTTAAGGAGCATTGTCATGGGATCGCTGAGTATCTGGCATTGGTTGATTGTTTTGGTCATCGTTTCTCTGGTCTTCGGAACGGCGAAGTTGCGAAATATCGGCTCCGACCTTGGCTTTGCGGTGAAGGGCTTCAAGGATGGAGTCAAAGAAGCCGAGTCACTTTCGCGAAGCGCAGACGCGGAGCTCTCAGGTGAGCGCGGCGGACTCGGCCATTGATCTTCGGCGACGCTTCGTTGCCCGCCGTTTCACCATTTTGGAGAGCAGTCGATGTTAGACGTGGATTTTTCGAAATTGCTGTTGATCGCGGCGGTCGCAGTCGTCGTGCTTGGGCCCGAACGCCTGCCGCTTGCTGCGCGCGCGTTGGGTGTCCTCATTGGGCGTTCGAGGCGATACCTCGACGATCTCAGGTCGCAGGTCACCGAGGATCTCGAGCTCGGCCAACTGCGCGCAATGAAATCGCAGATCGAGTCGGGCGTACAGGAATTCGCCGCGCTCGCGGACCGAGGCGGGTCGCTCGCGCGCAACGCCGTGACTTTGCTGGACGCGGACACGTCAGAGACCCCGATGGCCGCTCCACCCGAGCACGATCAAGCGGTTAGGCCCGCGCGGCTATCACGTCATGCAACGGAATCATGGCGTGCGAATGCACCTACGACAGGCGCAGGCGATGGGCACCCTCCGCGCCGGAGCCGCCGACACATCGGTGCTGCGCAGCCGCGTCCGCTACGCCATGCGGCCGCCAGAAGAAGGAACCGCATCCTGATGGAAATCGCCCGGTGACAGCGGGAAACGCAAAAGGTGACACACGATGAGCAGTACACGAAAACTCCCGTACGGAGCCGATGAGCAAGCCGTCCAAACCGACCAGCCGTATCTGACCCACATCGTGGAGCTGCGCCGGCGTTTGATGAGAGCAGCCGCAGCGGTCCTCGGGGCTTTCGTGGGACTCGTCTACTGGGCGCCGGAGATCTTCCGCCTCGTGGTGCGGCCTCTGGCCGACAACCTGCCGCAAAACGGCAAGCTCATCGTCACGGACGTGACGGGCTCGTTCTTTGTGCCGATGAAAGTCACGATGATGGTGGCATTCGTCGTCGCGTTGCCGGTCGTGTTGCACGAGTTGTGGTCGTTTGCGGCGCCGGGCCTCTACAGGCATGAAAGGAAGCTCATCGGGCCGCTCGTGGTCTGCAGCTATGTACTGTTTCTCGCCGGGATGGCCTTTTCATATTTCCTTGTATCTCCCGCGATCCTTCACGTGATGGCGCACTATAACGCGCCGCTCGGCGCTCAGATGATGACGGACATCGACCATTACCTGCGCTTTACCGTTCGCCTGTTCATCGCGTTCGGCGTGGCTTTCGAGGTGCCGGTCGTCATCGTCGTGCTGGTCCGCAGTGCGCTCGTGGATATCGCCAAATTGAAGCAGATTCGTCCTTACATAATCGTCGGCGCGTTCGTCGTCGCCGCAATCGTGACACCGCCCGATGTCGTATCGCAGTTGCTCCTTGCCGGCCCGCTCGTGCTCCTTTACGAGCTCGGGATCGTGGCAGCAAGGATGTTTGGCAGCATCGGGAAATCGGCTGACCAGTGACGCGCAGGCAGGTCGATGGCGCACTCAGGCCAATTCGTGAAAACCGTAAAGGATCGATTGTGGAAGATCGAAAAAGGGTGTTGGTGATGGAGGACGACACGTCAATGCGGGCGCTGCTCTCCCTCACGTTCCGGGATGCGGGCTATGACGTGCTGGAGTCAGCGGGCGCGAACGTCCCGGATTTGCTGGTAGGCCCGATTGATCTTGCGGTGATCGATATCAATCAGCCGAAGGCGATGCATCCGGAGCGGATCGCTGTCGTTCGGACTGCCTTTCCGTCGGTGCCCGTCATCGCGATTTCGGGCTATTTCCCGACACAGGCTCATGCCATGTCGATGCTTGCCAGCCGGTTCGGCGTAGAACGGGCGCTGGCCAAGCCGTTCAAGCGCGAAGCGTTGTTACAAGCCGCTGCGGCGTTGATCGACCGGGGCGCGAAGGGCTCTGGGTGACGAGGCGTGGCGCCGTAGACGGCTATGGCGATGCGAGCGCCTAGCCGGGCAGTAGCTGCTTCAGCGTGCGCGCAAGTTCTGCCTTAGGCAACGGCTTGCGCAATTGCGCGTTGACGCCAGCCTCGCGCGCCTGGCTTTCCAGCGCGGGGCTGCTGAATCCGCTGACGAGAATGATGGGTATCTCGGCGCGTACAGAGCGGATCATCCGGGCGAGTTCGACGCCGGTTATCCCGGGCATCGTCTGGTCCGTGACGACCGCGTCGAAGCGCTGAGGATCGGCGCGGAACGCCTGCCACGCCGCGTCGCTGGAGACGAAGCCTGCCGGCTCGTAGCCCAGTTCCGCGAGGCGCTCCTCGCCGATCCGCACCAGCGCTTCTTCATCGTCGACGAGCAGGATGGTCTGCCCTTCACCGTGGGGGCAAGCCTCTTTGTCCCCGGGTGCTTGACTGGCATGCGAATCGATTGTTGGAAGCAGAAGCGTGAATTGGCTGCCTTCACCGACCACCGTCCGGACGTCGATGCCGCCGCCATATTCGCGAACGATCCCGTCGACGAGCGCCAGTCCCAACCCGGTTCCCTCACCGGCTTTGCGCGTCGTGAAGAACGGATTGAAAATGCGTTCGAGCAGATCGGGCGTCATGCCCACACCGCTATCCGACACGCCGAGCCGCACAAAATGCCCCGCTTCCACGGCGCCGTGCGACAGCGAGCATGCTGCGTCGAGCTCGAGCGTGTCGAGGACCACGCTGAGCGTT
Source organism: Paraburkholderia sp. BR10954 (assembly GCF_040965775.1). NCBI lineage: Bacteria > Pseudomonadati > Pseudomonadota > Betaproteobacteria > Burkholderiales > Burkholderiaceae > Paraburkholderia > Paraburkholderia sp. BR10954. Next base: position 34,695 of record NZ_JBFRCK010000041.1, on the reverse strand, counting down.
CCGCCGCCCGGCATGGCGTGGATCGCATTGACGCAAAGGTTGGTCACCAGCTGGTCGAGATGCGCCGGATCGCCTTCGATGTGGGCCTCCGGTGCGTTCAGTTCGACTTCCAGTCGGATGCCGGCGGGAAGGCGCACCTTCAGCATTTCGATCGAGTCGTGAACGACGGGCTGAACCTGTACGGGTTGCCGGGTCGTGAGTCCGCTGCGACTGAAGGTGAGAATCCGCTCGACCAGCGAGCGTGCGCGGTCAGCCGACTTGAGCATCTGCGCGACATAGTGGTGCTGCGGCGTCTGGTCCGCGAGTGCCTCGATCGCGAGCTCGCCATAGCCGACGATCGCGCCAAGAATGTTATTGAAGTCATGGGCGATGCCGCCGGCGAACGTGCCTAGCGCTTCCAGCTTCTGCGATTGCCTGAGCTGGCTTTCTAGCTGACGGCGCGCCTGCTCGTCCTCGCGGCGCTGCGTGACGTCTTCCACGGTCGCCACGATGATATCTTCCTGGCGTTCCGGGTCTTTATCCGTCGTCTCGTCCGACACAGTAATGCGCGCGAGCCGCACGTCTGTCCAGACAGTGTATCCGTCGCGGTGCTGGTAGCGTTTCTCAAAGCGAATGCTTGGCAAGCCATCTCGCAACAGCCGCTCGACATGCTTGCGGGTGAGCTCGACGTCTTCGGGGTGGGCGATGTCGGCCTCGGTCAGGTTTTGGAGTTCCATTGACGAGTAACCGACCATGCGTTGAAACGCGGGGTTCGCGGCGATGTATCGCCCGCGCGGCCGCAGCAGCATGATGCCCGCCGGGGCGTTGTCGAACACCGTTCTCCAGCGTCGCTGGCTCGACTGTAGCCGGCGCGTGAAGCGTCCCAGTTGATGCATCCTCCTCATCAGCGCAATGCCGAGCGCCGCGACGAGTAGCGAAAGCGCACTGGCGCCGATGAAGTCGTAAATGGTCGATATGCGCCATGTCTGAAGCGCGAGCGCTTCGTCACGGATGACGTCGACCGTCAACTGGAATCCAGGTACCTGTTTGCGGGCGGCGAGTACCGGCAGACCGCGCTCAGCGGCTTGCTTCCCGCTTACGGACGCCACCACCGGCGCACCGTCGTCGCGCCGGAGCGTGATGCGGGTGCGTTCGTCTGGATCGATCCGCCTGTAGAAGTCGCGAAAGTAGCCGTCTTCGATCAGGGCGACAACGGCGCCTGCGAATCGGCCATCTGCGTCCTCGAGACGGCTAGCCACCGCAAACGTAGGGCGCCCGTCGACCATGCTGACGAGCGGCTCGCTCACCACCATCGCGTCGCCAGATGCGCGCTGCACCGCCTTGAAGTAGGGCCGCTGTGAGACATTGGCGGCGGGGTTGCCCGGGAGGGTCGTTGCTATCCGCTGGCCCGTGGCATCGACGATATCGAGTTGCCTGATCTGCGGTACGCCGGCGATTTCCTCGCGAAGAAAGCGGTTCATTGCCTGCCCGTCCGCTGGGTACTTTGCGTCGTGCGACCAGCCGGAAGTGCGCCGGAGAATGAATTCGACGCCCTGCAGCGATCGGGCTGTTTGCTCTGCGAGCGCGCTCGCGAGGCTCGACAGTTCCCTGGCGTTGGACTGAAGCACCAGTTGGCGCGATCGAAAGCTCTCTGTGACCGCGCCGATCCACAAAAGGAGTACCAGCAGACACCCTGCTGCCAACAACCTGTACTGATGCGGCCATGCAAACCTGCGCCTGATTCTTTCCTTGCTCATCGAGGCTCTTGTGTTCAGTTCGCGACGATTGGACAAACGTGGCCACGCCGTATTGCCGCGAGCATTTTCGATGGGGACAATTACCGGCAATGACTCAGCCGTTTCCGTTTCGGGCTACATCGATTGCGACCGAAAAGTCCCGCTAATCGCGTACTGCATGTTAAGCGCAGGAGACGCGGCGAGAAAACTGCCGGTCAGCGCGTTTCCCACTCGACCGGCGCGGGCAGTTTTTCGACTTGCGCGGTGAAGACGTAGCCCGCGCCGCGTTCAGTTTTGATGTAACGCGGGTTAGACGGGTCTTCCTCGATTTTTCGGCGCAGCCGCAGGATTTGCACGTCGATGGCGCGGTCGTAGACCTCGTCGTACAGGCGGCTGGATTCGAGCAGTTGGTCACGCGTCAGGATCTGGCCGGGCGCCGCGAGAAACGCGGCAAGCAGCGAAAACTCGCCGTTGGTCAATCCCACCGTGCGACCCGCTGGGGAGACAAGGCGCCGCGTGTTGATGTTCAGTTCCCAACCCGCAAAACGGTAGCCTCGCGGTTTTGCCTGCCGCCCGGTGGCAACTTGCGTGTTCCTGGATCGGCGCAGAAGGGCACGAACACGCGCCAGCAGCTCGCGGCAACTGAACGGCTTCGTCATGTAGTCGTCCGCTCCCAGCTCGAGCGCCATCACGCGGTCTGCCTCTTCCAGGCGACCCGAAAGGATCAAGATCGGGAGCGATGATTTTTCACGGATGCGGCCGGCTATCTGGATACCGTCTTCGCCCGGCATGCGCAGATCGAGGATGATCAGATCGACCGCACCGTTTCCGAGCACGGCGGCCATTTCTGCTCCGCTAGCCACGGCGGACACGCGAAAGTCGTTTTGTCCGAGGTATTCGGTCGTTATGTCACGAATTGCGGGGTCATCGTCGACGACGAGGATGTGAGGCAAGGTGATGTCGGCCATGACTGGAAACCTCACGACAGTAAAGGCCTGGCAGCTAGCTCAAGCGATTTCGAATGTCCGATAGTCCGGCGACTCTCCTGTAAGGGAAAAGTCGGGGTATCGATTCGATCGTACGCACATATTAGCGGCTCGCGGCGGAATCGGCACAGAGTTACAGCTGTAACGCGCGAGCGCCGCCTCGAAACCGACCAGCAACATGCGAGACCCAAACTCCAGCCAACACCACTTCACTGGAGCGAGCACGTGGAAACCTCCGCACTGCTGCTATCGCGGATACAGTTCGCCGCGACGGTTTCGTTTCACATCATCTTTCCGTCGTTCACCATCGGCCTTGCCGCGTGGCTGTCCGTGCTGGAGGCCATGCAGCTCGCGACCGGCAACCCCGTCTACCGGCGCGTGTTCGACTTCTGGCTGAAGATCTTCGGCGTCGCGTTCGGCATGGGCGTGGTGTCCGGCATCGTCATGGCCTTCCAGTTCGGCACGAACTGGAGCGAGCTGTCGCGTGCAAGCGGTCCGATTCAGGGGCCATTGCTCAGCTATGAGTCTTTCACTGCGTTCGCGCTCGAAGCCACGTTTTTCGGCGTCATGCTGTTCGGACGTAGCCGCGTCAAGCCGTGGTTCTATCTGATGTCGTGCATGCTCGTGGCACTCGGGACCACGCTCTCGGCGTTCTGGATCCTCGTGAACAACTCGTGGATGCAGCATCCGGTCGGCTATGTCGTGCAGAACGGTGTCTATGTTCCCACCGACTGGGCCGCCATCGTCTTCAACAGCGTGGTCTGGGTTCGCTTTCCGCACATGCTGCTCGCGGCCTATCTGACCACGGCGTTCTGCGTCGCGGCCGTCGGCGCCTGGCACCTGCTCAAGGACACGAGCCGCGTGGAGGCCATCGTCATGTTCCGCATGGCGCTGGGCCTTGCCGCCGTGCTCGTGCCGCTGCAGATCCTGTTCGGCCACCTGACGGGCGACTACATCCATGATGACCAGCCCACCAAGTTCGCGGCCGTCGAAGGCCGCTGGGTCGACGAGCAGCCGGCTGCCGAAGTGATCTTCGCGGTGCCCGACGCCAAGGCCGAACGCAATCGCTACGAGTGGAAGATCCCGGTGCTCGGCAGCGTGATTGCCTCCGGCACGCTCGATTCGCGCGAAGTCGGCCTCAAGGATTTCCCCGTCGCCGACCGGCCGCCGATCCTCGTTCCTTTCTTCGCATTCCGGATCATGGTCGGCTGCGGCATGCTGATGCTCGCCCTCGCCTGGATCGGCACGTACGTTGCACGGCGCGGCAAGCTGGAGGAACGCAAGTGGCTGCTGTGGCCAGTCGCCCTGAGCTTCCCGCTGGGCTTCGTCGCCATCCTCACCGGCTGGTTCACCGCCGAAGTCGGCCGTCAACCCTGGACCATCTGGGGCGTGCTGCGCACCGCGGACGCCGTGACGCCCGGCCTCTCCGCTCACTTCGCCCTCGCGTCGCTGATCATGTACGTGCTCGTCTACGGCTTCATCTTCTGCTTCGGCGTCTACTACATCCTGAGCATCATCCGCAGCGGCGTTTTCAGCGGCAAGGCGCTCACCGTCTGGAACGGGCACGTCATTCCGCAGACGTACGAACCCCGTCTGCCCGCGACAACGCGCGCTTCATCGTCCAATCACTAATAGGGAGAACAAAATGCTTGACTGGTTCTGGCTCTTCGAGCTCGCCTTCGCCCTCGCCGCCTATATCGTGCTCGACGGCTTCGACCTCGGCGTTGGCATTCTGAGCGGCTTCGCCGCGCGCACCGCCCGGCGCGACCAGATGGTCGCCTCGATCTCGCCCGTCTGGGACGGCAACGGGACCTGGCTCGTGATCGCGGGCACCATCCTGTTCGGAGCGTTTCCGTCGATCTATTCGATCGCGCTCCCGGCGCTCTACGCTCCGCTCTCCGCCATGCTGGCTGGCTTGATCATGCGCGGTGTCGCAATTGAATTCCGCCACAAGGCGCACGGTTCGCGCTGGGTGTGGAACGTGTTGCTGTTCGCGGGTTCGCTGCTCGCCGCATTCGCACAGGGTGTTTCGCTCGGCGCGTACGCGCAGGGCGTCCCTGTTGAGAACATGCACTACACCGGCAACGGCTTCGAGTGGGCCTCAGCGTTCCCGTTGTGGTGCGGTCTCGGCGCGGTCCTTTCCTATGGTCTGCTCGGCGCCGGCTGGCTGGTGCTCAAGGGCGAGCACGACCTGCGCCAGTTTGGCTGCTCGGCTCTGAACCGCCTGACGCCGATGACGGTCCTTGTTCTCGCCGCGATGTTCGCCGTCACGCTTTTCGACCATCGCGTGATCGAGGCGCGCTGGCAGCTTCACCCGGCGCTCTTCGTTCTGCCGCTGCTGAGCCTCGCGACGCAGGTCGGCCTGCCGCTCGCCGCGCGCCGTGGTGAAGGACGCACACCTTTCGTCCTTGCGGCGCTCAGTTGCGCGCTGCTTCTCGTGACGCTCGCGGCATCCTACCTGCCGTACGTCGTTCCGTTCGATCTCACGATCGACCAGGCAGCCGCACCGGCCTCCAGTCAAACCTTCATGTTCTGGGGCGCGGGTCTCTTCGTCCTGCCGCTCATCGTCGCCTATACGTACGTGGCCTATGCGGTATTCCGCGGCCGCGTCTCCAGCGACCATGCCTATCACTGAATCGACCCTTCCATTTGAGGAAATGCTGCCATGAAGGTCGCCCTGTTCGTTCCGTGCTTCATCGATTCGTTTTTTCCCGATGTCGGCATTGCCACGCTCGAGCTGCTCGAGCGCCTCGGCTGCGACGTCGACTATCCGCTCGATCAGACCTGTTGCGGTCAGCCCATGGGCAATAGCGGTTGCGAGAATCAAGCCGCCGCCACCGAGAATCTCTTCGTGCGCAATTTCACAGGCTACGACTACATCGTCGCGCCGAGCGGCAGCTGCGTGCACCACGTCCGCGACAACCTGACGGCGGCCGATCAGACCAGCGACGCCCGGAAGGTGCGCCGCAACACCTATGAACTCGTCGAGTTCATCCACGACGTGCTCGAGGTGCGCGAATTTCCGTGGGCCGAGTTTCCCCACAAGGTCGGTCTGCACAACAGCTGCGGCACGCTGCGCAGCCTGAAGACGGCCAGCATGTCGGAAATCGCGGGGCCCGTCTTTTCCAAGCCGATGACGCTGCTGAGCGGCGTCAAGGGCATCGAGTTCATTAAGCCGGACCGGCCCGACGAATGCTGCGGTTTCGGCGGCACGTTCTGTGTCTCCGAGGAGCCCGTGTCGGCCCGCATGGGCGCGGACAAGGTGCGCGACCACAAGCGCAACGGCGCCGAGTACATCGTCTCGGCCGACTCCTCGTGCCTGATGCACCAGAAGGGTTGCGCGGACCGCCTCGGGCTCGGTCTGAAGTTCATCCATATCGCCCAGATCCTGAATGGAGCACGAGCATGAAACGCGTCGATCACGTGGGCTTTTCGAAGAAGTTCATCGCGGACGAAAAGCACATCGAATTCCACGACAAGCGTCTGTGGGGGCTGCGCAGCGCCCGCGACATCGAAGTCCACGGCATTCCCGAATGGGAGGAAATGCGCTCGCTCGCCTCGGCGATCAAGGAGCACACGCTCACGCATCTGCCTGACTATCTCGAGCAGTTCGAGCGCAACGCCACCGCCAATGGCGTGAAGGTGCATTGGGCGAAAGATGCCGAGGAGCACAATCGCATCGTGTACGAGATCCTGAGCGAGCGTAACGCACGGGTTCTCGTCAAGAGCAAGTCGATGCTGACCGAAGAGTGCGAGATGCGTCCGTATCTCGAGGAGCGCGGCATCACCGTCGTGGAGACCGACCTCGGCGAGCAGATCCAGCAGCTCGACGACGAGATGCCTTCGCACATCGTCGTGCCGGCGGTCCACAAGCTGGCCACCGACGTCGCCAGGACCTTTGCCGAGAAGTTCGGCACGGATCCGAATGAAAAGGACATTCCGAAGCTCGCCGAAGCGCAGCGCAACGCCACGCGCCCGCTGTTCCTGAACGCGGACGCCGGCATGACCGGCTGCAATTTCGCCGTGGCGGAAACGGGCGGCGTCACGGTCTGCACGAACGAGGGCAACGCCGACCTCAGCGCGAACGTGCCGCCGCTGCATATCGCCTCGATCGGTATCGAGAAGCTCATTCCGAAGCTGGAGCATCTCGGCCTGTTTATCCGCATGTTGTCGCGCAACGCGCTGGGCTCGCCCATCACCCAGTACACGTCGCATTTTCGCGGGCCGCGCGAGGGCGGCGAGATGCATTTCGTGCTCGTGGACAACGGCCGCTCCGAGCGGCTCGCGATGGACGACTTCTGGTACTCGCTCAAGTGCATCCGGTGCGGTGCATGCATGAACACCTGCCCGGTGTACCGGCGCAGCAGCGGCCTGAGCTACGGCGGCGTGTACTCCGGCCCCATCGGCGCGATCATCAACCCGACCTACGACCTGAAGAAGTACAGCTCGCTGCCATTCGCCTCCACGATGAACGGCAGTTGCACCAACGTCTGCCCGGTGAAGATCAACATTCACGAGCAGATCTACAAGTGGCGGCAGATCATCGCCGAAAAGCACGAGCTGCCGTTCGTCAAGCAGGAAGCCATGAAGGTCGCAGGCCAGGTGCTGTCGCACCCGAAGCTCTACCGCGCCGCGATCAAAACCGCCAACAAGGCCGTTTCCACGCTGCCGCGCGTGGTGCTTTACAACCCGCTCAACGAATGGGGCAAGCACCGCGAGGTGCCCGTAGCGCCGAGCGAAACCTTCCGTGACTGGTACCTGAAGAGGAACAAGAAATGAGCAGCCGTGACCTGATTCTCTCCCGTCTTCGCGAAGTGGCGCCCGCGCCGCGTCCGCTGCCGGAAGTGCCGATGTTCGACCAGCATCTTCCGCCCACGCTCGAGACGTTCAAGAAGTCGCTCGCGCGTCTTGGCGGCACCTGGTGCGACATGCCCGCCGATGGCCATCTCGAAGCCTGGATCCATTCGCGCTTCCCGCAGGCGCGCGTAGTCTGCTCCGCCGCGCCCGAGGTCGAGGGCACCCGCCGCATCGAGGATGTCGAGCGTCCGCACGATCTCGAGGATGTGGACGTGGGCATCGTGCGTCCCGCGTTCGCGGTCGCGGAAACCGGCTCGATCTGGCTGAGCGAGCACGAGTATCGCGTCAATGCGCTCGGCTATCTGTCGCAGCACCTCGTGGCGCTCGTCGATCCGTCCGATATCGTCGACAATCTTCACCACGCCTATCATCGGCGGGAGTTCTTCGAGGCCCGTTACGCATGCCTGATGAGCGGCCCATCCGCAACGGCGGATATCGAGGGTGTGCTCATTCGCGGGGCCCAGGGCATCCGGTCGCTGACCGTGATTCCCGTGCCGCGAGCCAACGCGACCCGATAGCCGGACCCACGACAATGCAACTCTTCGTGAGCGCACGCGCGCAACTGCTGCGTTTCTGGCACCACGGCCGCCACCAGTTGCCCACGACGGACGCGCTGCGGGGCGGCGTGATCTGCGTCGTGCCCGCCGTGCTAGCCGTAGTGCTGCACATGCCGCTGCTGTGCTGGTCCGCGATCGCCGCGTTCTGGACATGCCTCGCAGATGAGCCCGGCCGCCCGGGCGTCGAGCGCCGTTGCAAGGGGCTCCTGTTCGGTATGGCCGGCGCCCTTGCGTCGGCCTGCGCGATCGCTGCTCAAGCGCTGCCCGTGCTCCCGATTGCCGTGGTCGGTGTCGTTGTCTACGCGGGCGCCTGCGTTCGCGCACGAGGTCCGGCGTCGGGACTGCGCGGCCTGCTCACGGCAACGGCGTGTGCGGTATCCGCATGCTTTCCGGCGCACGGCATCGACGCCGCGACGCGCTATGCCGCCTTCTATCTTGCGGGAAGCGTATGGGCGACGGTCGCGGGAGGCACGCTCTGGCAAACCAGCGCCGGCGAACGCGCGCAGCAGGCAACGCTTGCGTATCTCCATGCAATGTCGTCGCTCGTCGATCGCCTCGGACAGGCGGCCCACGGCAACCGGGCACGGCTCGAGCAAGGGCGCGCGGAGCTGCGCCCGAAGCTCGGCGCGATGACAGCGGCCATCGCGAACTGCTGCGGCGAGGCGCCTTCGGCGTGCGGCCGGTGGATCGACGACGCGGAGCAGGCCATCGCCCTGCTCGCGGGCCTGGAAACGCTGCTCGACGGCGGCCACGATGCGGCCCGGCGTGAAGCAGCCAGCCTTCTCGCGCCCGCCTACGCCCAACTCGCCTTGCAGATCGACGCGAGCGCGGCACGCTTGCGCCGCGGTCCTCGCGCATTGCCGGGCGACGTCGAGCAACGGCTGGCTCGCGTGCAACAAACCTTGGGTGGCTGCGAGCGCGCCTGGCTGGCGACCCACGAGCCCGGCGAGGGATTGACGTGGCTGCGGGCGAATGTCGATCTCCTCGAGCGCCTCGCCGTACTGCTCGCTCGCGACTTGCGCATAGATGCTGCACCGGGAGTTGCAGCCGGCCCGCACGGAGCGCCGCACGAGCGTCCGCGACCTGGCCGCTTGGCCGCGCGGATAGTGGAACTCGCCGCCGGCCATGCCTACGCCCGGTACGCTGCGCGCCTGTCCGTCGCAGCCATGCTCGCGGTCGCGCTCGCACGCCTCTCGGGCATGCATCAGGGTTACTGGCTGCCCCTCACCACGATGTTCATCCTGCAGCCCACGCTTGCGCAAACGGTGAAGGTGTCCGGTCTGCGCATCGGCGGGACGCTGCTTGGCGCGGTGCTGGCCACGGCGTTCTCGTTTATCTTTCACGACCCGCTGCTGCTCGCCCTCGTTGTGCTCCCGCTGGCCACCGGAACGTTGGCGGCGCGCGCAGTGAGCTACCTCTCGTACATCCTGTTCCTCACCTCACACTTCATCCTGGTGGCGCATCTCGGCACGCCCGCCGGCGCGCCTTGGGCGCTGGCTGTCGCGCGGGCGGAGCTCAGCGTGGCCGGTGTGCTCGTCGGCTTCGTCGTGAGCCTCTTCGCGTGGCCCGAGCGCGACCATCATCGTCTCGGCAGCAGCGCGGCGCGCGCGCTGGAGGGCACGGCCGCGTATTTCGACGCGGTTGCGCGCAGTCTCGCTCAGCCGGTGGCTCGCGGAGGCGAAACACTCAGAGCGCTGCGGCGACGCGCCTGCCTCGATATCGACACGCTGGAAGCCACGATCGGCGCCACGCGGTTCGAGTCGCTGGTCGTGAATCAACGGGCTGCGTGCGCGAGTGTGCTGATGCAGCGCCTGCGAACGCTGGTTGGCGCGCTTTGCCCACTCGAATACGTCGATGCGTTGCTCGATGACACGGAACGCGCACGACTGGCCGCACTCGCTCACAAGGCGCACGCGAGGCTCACGCGCGATACCTGCACCGACGAGCTTCTCCACCATCCGGGAGACGACTCGGCACCTCACGCATCGTCGTGCCACGCGCGCGAGATCGAACGCGAAGTTACCGAAAGCGCGTGTGTCGCACAGCTGCTGCGCGCCCGCCTTCTGCGCTGAGGTTAGTCTCGGCGGCACCCCCTAAGCGCTGCCGAGCCGCGTCCCGTCAAGCCCGATTTCAATTGCAATACCGCCGTGCGTGGCGCGAAACAACGCAGTAATCGCGCACCTGCAAACTTTCGCCCATCCCGCGGCGATTCGAACGCCCGCCGGCGCTGATGCCGGGGCGAAGCGCGCCGCCAACCTCCAGCCCTCAGGAACGGTTTATGAACCTGTTGCAGAACATGCGGATATTCGTGCGCGTCGTGGACACGGGCAGTTTCACGGCGGCGGCTGATTCGCTCGATTTAAGCGCGGCCTCGACATCGAGAGCAGTCAGCGAACTGGAGCAACACCTCAAGGTCCGGCTGCTGACGCGCTCCACGCGCCGCATTGCATTGACCGATGCAGGGCGCACCTACCTGGGCCACTGCCGATTGATCGTACGTGCAGTCAACGAAGCGGAGCACGAGGTCTCCGAGGCGGGCAGTCTCGCTCGCGGCATGTTGCGGGTCCATAGCTTCGCGAGCTTCGGACAGCACTACCTCGTTCCCGCCATTCACGCGTATCGCCGCCTATACCCCGAAGTGACGATCGATCTCCAGCTTTCGCAAAACTTGCCGGACCTGTTCGACGGTAAATGCGACACCTCAATTCTCGCGGTCTCCGGCCTGCCGGACTCGGAGATCGTCATGCACCGGCTGGGTTCGAGCTGCAGCATCCTGTGCGCCTCACCACGCTATCTGAACGGGCGCGGCACGCCGTTGCATCCCGGCGACCTGATCGATCACGACTGCCTCGCCCTTAGCAGGCCTACGTGTTCGTCGAGCGGGTGGGTGCTCGAAAAGGCGGGCAGTGGCAAAACCGAAAACATTGAGATCAACAGCGTATTTCGCATCAATATCGCCGAGTCGCTGGCCGCGGCAATCCGCGCGCACATGGGCATCGGGCCCCTGCCCGTCTACTCGGCGCTCGCCGGCTTGCGCGCGGGAACACTCGTGCGCGTGCTGCCGGAATACACGCTGGACAGCAAGGATATCTGCGCTCTCTTTCCATCGCGCCGCTACGTCGACGCCAGAACGCGGACATGGTTGGACTACATGCGCGAGTATCTGCCCCCCGCGCTCGCACGCGATCAAGCTGCGCTCGCGAGCCTCGGCAACCCTCGCGGCTGGCAGCCGGCACATCCAAACTTGAGATTGCACACCGTCGCATGAACACCTTCCAAAACATGCAGATCCTCGTCCGCCTGATAGATACGGGCAGCTTCACCTCCGCAGCGGCCTCGCTAGACGTGAGCCTCGGTACCGCGTCGCGGGCAGTCAGTGAACTGGAGGAGCATCTGCGCACGCGGCTGCTGCACCGATCCACGCGCCGCGTTTCCCCGACGCGCGAAGGACTGGCCTACGCCGAACGTTGCCGCAGGATTCTGGCCGACGTAGCGCGGGCCGAAGACGACACCGCCCTCGCCGCCGACCACCCGAGCGGACTGCTGCGCGTGCACAGCTTCGCGAGTCTCGGCCATCGGCACATCATGCCTGCGATCCAGGCCTACCGGGCTCGCTATCCCGACGTCCACGTGGAACTGAGCCTGTCGCAGGCGCTTGCCAATCTCTTCGACGGCAGCTGCGATACGTCAATCGTCGCTTTCTCGCCGCCGCCGGACGACGACCTTGCGTCGCTCCAGCTTGGCTGGTCGCAGCGCATTCTTTGCGCCTCACCTGGATATCTCGCCGCGCGCGGCGTGCCGCAATCGCCCGACGATCTGCAGTTGCATGACTGCCTGACGCTGCGCACCGCCACCGCGTCGTCGCAACGCTGGTGCCTCGAGGGCTGCGACCGGGTGAGCGTCACGCTCGCGGTCGACAGCGTGGTCAGCATCAACATTGCGGAATCGCTGGCAACGGCTGCGCGCGAGGGCATGGGGATTGCGCCGTTGCCCGCCTATGCCGCGCTCGACGAATTGCGCGACGGCACGCTCGTGCGCGTACTGCCCCAATACACCATCGAGACCCGCGAAATCTGCATTCTCTATCCGTCCCGCCGGTTTATCGATGCGCGCACCCGATCGTGGATCGATTTCATCTGCGACTGGCTCCCGCCCCGTCTTGACAATGACGAGGCGGCCTTGAGCGAACTTGCACGGGAAACCGAAGCACCAGGCGTCGCGGCCTTAACGGAGCCGTCGATACGGCCAGAGCCGTTGGCTGCTTACCCTTGATCTCATGGCACGTCGGCGGGCAGCGAATGCGTGCGGTTTCTATCGATGCAGGAAGCGGCCCCGGTCAGCGAGGCGAGTACCAGCGTCCGACAATTTCCTTTAGCAGGTAGCGCTCATTTGCAGGCGCCGAGGTCAGTGCATACGTGGGCGGATGGATCAGCTTGTTGGTAAGCGACTGCGACAGTGCTTCGAGCACCGCGGCCGGGTCGTCGCCACGCGCGAGCATTTTCTGCGCGCGCTCGACTTCCGCGCGGCGCAGTATGTCGGCCTGCGTGTGCATGTGGCGGATCACCGGCACGATGCTGCGCGCGTCGAGCCATTGCATGAAGTTCTGCACGCGTGTCTCGATGATCGCTTCGGCCTGCGCGACCGCGGCCTGGCGCGACGCATTGCCTTCGCGGACGATCGCGCCGAGGTCGTCGACGGTGTACAGGAACACGTCCTCGAGCTGACCGGCTTCTGGCTCGATGTCACGCGGCACCGCGAGGTCGACCATGAAGATCGGCCGGTGACGGCGCGACTTGATCGCGCGCTCGACCGCGCCGAGACCGATGATCGGCAGCGTGGACGCCGTGCACGACACGATGATGTCGAACTCGTGCATCCGGGAGGGCAACTCGGAGAGCGGAATGGCGCGGCCGTTGAAGCGCTCGGCGAGCCGCATGCCGCGCTCAGCCGTGCGGTTCGCGACGACGAGTTCACGCGGATGCTGCGCGGCGAAATGCGTCGCGCAGAGCTCGATCATTTCGCCCGCACCGATGAACAGCACGCGCTGGTTCGCGATCTTGTCGAAAATGCGTTGGGCGAGGCGTACTGCGGCGGCGGTCATGGATACCGACTGCGCGCCGATTTCAGTGGTGCTGCGCACTTCCTTTGCGACGGCGAAGGTGCGCTGGAACAGCTGGTTCAGGTAGGTGCCGAGCGCGCCGGCTTCGGTCGCGGTGCGCACCGCGGTCTTCATCTGGCCGACGATCTGCGTTTCGCCCAGCACCATGGAGTCGAGCCCCGAAGCCACCCGGAATGCATGACGGACCGCTTCGGACTGCGGCAGCGTGTAGACGTGCGGCGTGAGCTCCTCCGTGCGGATACCGTGATACTGCGCCAGCCAGCTCACGGCTTCGTCGCGTGAGATTTGCGCATCGGTCGCGCAGTACAGTTCGGTGCGGTTGCAGGTGGAGAGAATGGCGGCTTCCGGCGCGCTCAGCGAGCGCTTCCCGGACCATGCTGCCCTGAACAGGGCGAGAGCGGGCTTGATCTGTTCGAACTGAAACGCCACGCGTTCGCGCAAGGCGACGGGCGCCGTTTGGTGATTGATTCCGATCGCAGTCAGTTGCACCATGAACCTCTCGCTTTCTTGCCACATGGGCTGTGGTCTTTGGCCGTCGGTCGTAGAATGCATCGTCGCTCTTGCGGAAGCATTACCAAATGATGTTGCGCGAATTGCAGATGTAATCCTTTCGCAACGCGACTGAGCGGTGAGTCGCTCACATGCCCCGTTCAAAGAACTCAGCGCTATGGTCGATGAATGCCCTGACCTTTGTGGGTAACAGCGTGCGGCCGATATAAGCCAGTCGGACTTCAGCCGCCGTATCGACGATCTCGAAGCCTTCAGGCAGACGTATTAGCCGGCCAACCTTGATGTCCTGTGCCACAAGCGCGAAGGGAAGCAAACCCACACCGTATCCCTCGAGAATGATGTCGCGATTGAATATCGGGTTATTCGAGGCGATCTCGTATTTGATCTGGACTGCGACGGTTTCGTGGTCGATCTGGAACGTCAGGGTTGGCTTATGCATCGAGGGCGGCACCGTGACGAACACATGATCGGCCAGCTCGGCAGGATGCCGCGGTGGTGGACGCCTTTCCGGTCGAGAAGGTCGTCGACGCAGAGGTAACAATGCAACGCGTTAAAGAGGATGGCTTCGACGCACTGCTCACGCCAGGCAGCGCCAAGCTCAAGATTCTCGTATCCATGCCCTCGTGAAGTCCGGGGCTCCCGGCCTTTCGATCTTCATAACCAATACGCGAAGGTCGTCGCCCACCCATGGAGCTTTGGCAAACTGAATCGGTGAACAGAACATGGATCGCCTTAAAGGAAAAATCGCACTCGTGACCGGAGCTGCGCAAGGAATCGGCCTCGCTGTCGCACAGGCATTCGCAAGCGAAGGCGCTGTCGTTTTCGCTGGTGATGTGCAAACCGGCAAAGAAGCGGAAGGGATCAAACCTGTCCGACTCGACGTCTCGTCCAGCGATGACTGGCAAAGCGTCGTGGCCGAGATCATAGCGACCCATGGTCGCATCGATGTACTCGTCAACAACGCCGGCATCGTGGCGTGCTACGAACCCGTGCATGGCACGGATATCGAAAGTTGGCAACGCGTGCTCGCAGTCAACCTGACGGGGAGTTTTCTTGGCATGCAGGCGGTGCTACCGTTCATGCGTCGAGCAAAGCAAGGTCCAACAATCAACTTCTCGTCGATCTGGGCAACGTAGGCGTTCCAGGCGCGGCAGCGTACAACGCAGCGAAAGGCGGCGTGCGCAACATGACGAAGAATGCGGCCGTCACCTACGCGCCGGAGAATGTGCGAGTCAACTCTGTGCATCCGGGACTGATCCGAACGCCACTCGTCGAGGCACAGTCAGACGATATGAATGGCGGCATCATTGCCAGTACTCCCATGGGGAGAATCGGCACGCCTCACGAGGTCGCGGCAGGATGTGTGTTTCTGGCGAGCGACGAAGCGTCGTTTGTCACCGGAAGCGAACTGGTAATTGACGGAGGATATCTCGCCCAATAGTCCCGAATCATCAACCGGCCCGCGCCGGTGACGGCCAGATCTTCCCAAGGCAGTATGGCGATCCGGCGCTGGGTGAAAGGCCGCTTGGTTGACCGATCCAGGCCAAGACCCAACTGCGACATTACTCTTCTCCTCAACCAATTCGCGCTTCCAGGATGGCTGAACGAGGCGTCAATGCCAGGACTTTTGCAGACCTTCGGCGTCACCGATCGTCTTCAGCTGCTCTTTGACGTCCTTCGCACTAACTTCCCGCCCCTGCTGCCATTTCAGCCCACGCCAATATCGTCGTCCCCTGAATCTCGTCGCACACTTACAGAAACGGAAACGACTGATCAGTCGAGCGCCCCTTCTGCGGCCAGCGCAACCAACGTATCAACAACGTGTCGGACTTTTGGCCGGAGATGCGCCACCTTGGGCCATACAACGTGCACGTCGATAAGGTCCTTCGATACCTTGTCGAGCACCGATACGAGTGTTCCATTCTTCAAGCCCGGTCGAAGCAGAGACATCGGCATCTGGCAAATTCCGAGTCCGGACAACGCGGCGTCGACAATGGTATCGCCGTCACTTATCTGATGAGTCGGAGGCGGAGAGATGCGCCGCGATTCCCCATCTGTGTTGACCCGCAATGAAAGCGGCTGCCCTCGGCGATATCAACACCATCGCAACCACGCTGCACGCCAACGCCACCGTCACGGCGTCATAACACCCTTCGATTCGGGACGACCGGTGACTGGCACCCCGTGGCAAGGCGCGACGAGACGCGACTCCGGCGGGTATCGAGGTAAACCGTGAATGCCTGTTGTCGCTCCGTAGGTGGCCACATGTTTGCAGCACACCCCACGTGAAACGAGCGTGGGTTTTCACAGTGAAAAGCGGTTCAGCACTCCAGCCATTTCGCCCACGCGAAGTTCTCGTCCTCGCCAAGAAACTTGAGGCCCCAGACGACATCCTCCGCACCCAGTGATCCGCGAATCCTGAAGGGACGTTCAGCCGGATGTTGCACAGCATGCCGATGGGACTGGCATTGTCCTCATGCAGCATTTCGGACTGCACCGAACCGGCCAGATACTCGAGGCTGGCGCGCTCGAGAACCGGTATAGGCATTCCGGGATCACGCGCCGGCAATGAGTCTGTGACGTTGCGGTAAAGAATGGTTCATGCAATCCGCGCCTTGGTTTCACACAACGAAGATAGCGAAGGCTAAAGCCGGAGCAAGCCGCCTGATTTCTATGATTCCAATGGCCACCATCGCAGGGAACGACCGTATCGACTGCCAGAATGCAGGCGGCTACCGTCATGCGTAACAAAACGTAAATTGGGCAGGCGATTTTTAAACCAATTAACTTCCAGGCGGAAGTTTTATGGTTACCTCTACAATGAGGAACGTCAAAATCCCGCAAAGTCTTGTGGCGGAAGGCAGCCGGAGTCGAACCGACCTGAGAGCGTCTGACGCCCTCAACTGGGTTTGAAGCCCAGCCGCACCACCGGATACGAATGCCTTCCTACGGTGATTGAATGACGCGTGCCCGATAGAAACAGGCCGCAGAAGCCAGATCAACGCAGATCGAGCCAGCGGCTATCCGTGCGCACGAGGTGCAGGCCACGGTGGAAGCGAGTATACCCAACCCGGTCGAAGAACTCCAAAAGCTGGATCGCGCGTTTCCGGCCGAGTCCTGTCGCGTCGCGAAACGGCGCGGCCGCCACGGTGCCAGCGTTCTTGTGCGCCTCCGTCGCCGCGATCGACGCAAGTTCGCGAATCACCTGCTGGTGATAGAACAGGTCATGCACGACCTGGAACAGCTCGCCCTGACGCGCGAGCTTGCGCAGCAACTGACGCACGCGCTCCTCCGGCACACCGTGCCCGTTCGCGAGCTCGCGCACCCACGGCGGATCGAAACGTCCCGCCTCGATCTCGGGCAGCAGCGTCGCGGCAAGCGCCTGATCGGCGGCATCGAGTGTCACGGTGTGGCCGGGCAAATGCAGCCACGGTCCGCGTCTGATCAGCTCGCCACGCGCCGCCGCATCGTCGACCAACGCGCGCCACAGTGCGTCGTCGACCAGTGGCGCCGCGATGCGCCGCAAGCGCGACACGTCCGGGCCCAACTCATCCGGCAAGCGCTCGTGGTATTGCGCGAGCGCACTCGTCACGCGCCCGGCCAGTGCATGCCATGCCGCGTCCGCGAGCAGCAGTGCGTCATGGCCCGGCAGTTCGATCATGCGCGTCCCGGCGGGCAACGCGAGCGCGGCTGCCGGCATCCCCGTCAGGCGCTCCAGCAACGCCCGCGACAAACCGTGTGGCGCGCGCGCGAACGGCACATCGAGCGAGCCGGTGTCGAGCAGCGTCTGTATCGCGTCGAGCCAGTCGAAGCGTTCCGCCGAGCGCCGCTTGCGCGCCGGAGCGAACGGATCGAGCACATGCCCGCCGCCCACCGTGCGATTGGCCTGAGCGTTACGCACGACGAAGCGATCGCCCGGTACCGCGCACAGCGGCCGCTCGAACACGAGTTGCACGCGCGCGCGCTGACCGGGCGCGAGCGTGTCGCCTTCGAGCAGCGCGACATGCGCAACCTGATGCTGCGTGCCGAGATGCACGTGCAGCGGCGTCCAGTGTTCGAGCGGGTGCGGCGCGTCGGGCAGCAGCGTCAACGAGACGTCGATACGCTCACTCGCTTGCGACAGCCGCGGATCGACAACCCAGTCGCCCCGCTCGATCGCACTCCTGTCGATGCCCGCCAGATTCAGCGCACAGCGCTGGCCGGCGCGGCCGGTTTCGGCGGGGCGATTCTGCGCGTGGATACTGCGCACACGCACCGGCTGATTTTTCGGCGCGAGCAGCATCGTGTCGCCGACGCTCACGCTGCCTGCCACTACGGTCCCGGTGACGATCGAGCCCTGCCCCGCGAGCGTGAACACACGATCGACGGCGAGGCGGAACAGGCCGTCGTCGCGCTTCATACGCCATGTGGCGGCCTGCTCGCGCAGATGCGCATTCAACGCGGCGACGCCCGCATCGCCCGCGCGAGTCGCGCAGGTATCGAATACCGGCGCGTCGCGCAGCACGCTATTGCCGACGAACGCACTCACTTCGTCGTGCACTTCGCGCAGTCGCTCCTCGTCGACGCGATCCACTTTCGTCAACGCGATCGCACCGCGCCGGATGCCGAGCAGTTCGACGATCGCCAGATGTTCGCGCGTTTGCGGCATCACGCCGTCGTCGGCGGCGATCACGAGCAGCGCGAAGTCGATGCCGCTCGCGCCCGCGGTCATCGTATGCACGAGCTTTTCGTGGCCCGGCACGTCGATCAGACCGAGCACGTCGCCGTTCTCGAGCGGCACGTATGCGTAACCGAGCTCGATCGAAATGCCGCGCGCTTTTTCTTCCTTGAGCCGGTCCGTATCGACGCCGGTCAGTGCCTTCACGAGGCTGGTCTTGCCGTGGTCGATATGCCCCGCTGTACCGACGATCATGCGTGCCTGTCCTTCAGTTGCTCTTCGGTTGCGCGATTAGCTGTGCGATCAATTGCGCCTCATCGGCGGCTTCGAGGCAGCGCAGATCGAGCCGCAACGCGTCGTCCGCGATCCGGCCGATCGCCGGCCGCGCCATCTCGCGCAACTGCTTTTCGAGCGCGAGCAGATGACGGCCGCCGCGCTTGCCGTCGGTCATCCTGATGACGAGTCCATGGCTCGGCAGCACGTCGACGGGCAATGCACCGCTGCCGATCTGGCTGAACATCGGCTCCGCCGCCACGGTGTAGCGCGCGCCGATCGCCTGCTGCAGCGCCGGTAGCACGCGCTGCGCGGCAGCGTGAATGTCCTCGGCGGGACGCGTGAGGAGCCGTAGCGTGGTCAGCCGCTCCGCCAACTTCTCGGGCGCGCGATACAGCCGCAGCACAGGCTCCAACGCCGCGAGCGTCAGCTTGCCGACGCGCAGTGCGCGCTTCAGCGGATGCTTCTTGATCTTAGCGATCAGATCGCGCCGCCCGACGATCAACCCGGCCTGCGGTCCGCCGAGCAGTTTGTCGCCGCTGAAGGTGACGACATCGGCGCCGGCCGCGACGGTCTCGCGCACCGTCGGCTCGCGCGGCAAGCCCCATTCGGCGAGATCGACCAGCGTGCCGCTGCCGAGATCGACGGCGACCGCGAGCCCGCGCTCGTGCGCGAGCGGCGCGATCTCGTCGATACCGACTTCCTTCGTGAAGCCGCTGATCGCATAGTTGCTCGCGTGGACTTTCATCAGCAGCGCGGTGCGCGCGTTGATCGCCTGTTCATAGTCCTTCAGATGGGTGCGGTTCGTCGTGCCGACTTCGCGCAGCTTTGCGCCCGCGCGGCTCATGATGTCGGGAATGCGAAACGCGCCGCCGATTTCGACGAGCTCGCCGCGCGACACCACCACCTCCTTCTTCGCCGCGAGCGCGGACAGCGTGAGCAGCACCGCGGCCGCGTTGTTGTTGACGATGGTTGCCGCCTCGGCGCCGGTCAGCTCGCAGATCACATCGTCGATCAGGTCGTCGCGATCGCCGCGCATGCCGGTGGCGAGATCGAACTCCAGGTTCGCCGGTTGCGTGAGCGCGGTCATCACGGCGCGCACCGACTCGTCGGGCAGCAGCGCGCGGCCGAGGTTCGTGTGCAATACAGTGCCGGTCAGATTGAACACACTGCGCAGCCGCGACGCGTTGCGCGCGAGCAGCGCCGCAGCGACCGTCGCATGCAGCTGCGGGGTTTCGAGCGCGCTCACCGCCGGGTTGGCCGCCGCATCGCCCGATTGCGCGTTGATACGCCACGCGTCGAGCGCGTCGCGCAACGCATCGAGCACCTGAGTGCGGCCGTATTCGCCGATCAGCGGCGCGAATTCGGCCGACGCCATCACCTTGTCCACCGATGGCACGCGCGCCATCAGCGCGCGCAATTCCGAGCCGCTCACATCGCTCACGAGCAATCCTTACGTCGTGTTGAACTTGCGTCCGGCCAGGTCGCCGTCAGGCGGACTCGTCGTCCTCCGCGTCCGTCGCGCCGGCCGTCTGCTCCGGCCACAGCCAGGGATGCGGCGACGCGCGCCGGTAACCTTCCGCGCCCATCAGCAGATCGAGCGTGAGGCTCGCGAGGTCGTCCGCGAATGGATCGAACTCGTAGTCCTTCGCCTGGATGCCGATCTTGCGGTAAGTATGGCATTCGTCGCACGACTCCGCCTTCAGCACGGCGTTTTTCGTTTCGGCTTCGCGCGTGGCCGTGTCGGCGTCGGGCGAGCCGGCCACGTGGTACGCAATGCCTTTCGTCGAATCGCAGTTCGAGCATTTGCTTCGGACCATATGCCATTCGGTTGCGCACAGCCCGCATTGCAGATAGCGATAGTTGTCGTATGCGCCGCCGATGCGCAGCGTGCTGGCCACCGGATGGGAACCGCATACCGGGCACAGGCCCGGTGTGTCGAGGTACGGCACGGCGCGCTTGTCGATGTCGGCGGCGAGGTCGGTCCATACGACTTGCAGCGCGGCCATGATGAATGGCGCGCTCGCCGGCTCGACGTCGGCGAAGCGCTGCGCGAAGATCGCGTCGGCCTGCGCTTCGAGCGTGGCGACGTCGAGCGAGCGCAGTTGCGTGAACACCGCGACGAGCGGCGGCGTCAACGGACCCGCGGCTTCGATCTTGTCGAGCAGTTGCAGCAGCACGTCGCGCCACGCCGGATCGCGCGCGCCGGACAGCGCCGGAATCAGCGGCATCGAATACTGCTGCGCGCTCGCGATCAGCTCGGGGCTCGGCGGCTGCGCCTTGAAGTGCGCGAGCACCGCCTGCTGCGCATCGGCGAGCGCCGCCATCAGCCGCAGGTAGCCGGCAATCGGATTGCCGCGCGAGGCTAGCTGGCGCAGGCGCGCGGCGCGCGGCGCGAACACCGCGAGCCGCTCCGGCATGCGGATGCGGGGGATTGCCGAGGGATCGAGCGACTCGATGTCGGCGGCTTCGAGAATTCGTTGAGCCAAGTTATCGACCTCTGAAAACGGAAGAGCCGCCGCCCGTCATCGACGCGGCGCGGCGGCCCGGTGCGCGGGGTGCTGCGTGCGGCGTGCGGCGTGCGGCGTGCGGCGCATTGAAACACGCACTGGGGCAGCGCCGATTGAGCATACTTTACTTGCCGATGATTTCCCTGAACCAGTTCGGATGGTGCTTGCGCGCCCAGCCATAAGTAACGGTGCCGCGCGTCATCGCACCTATGGAGCCCTTGACCCACAGCGCCGCATAGACATGCACGATGATGCCGACGATCAGCAAAAACGCCGTCACCGCGTGCACGACCGCGGAGAGCCGGATCAGGTCAATCGGGAAGTAGAGCGAAAAGTAGCGCCGCCAGATCACGATGCCGCTCAACAACAACAGCAGCATGCAGATCACCATCACGAAGAACAACAGCTTCTGCCCGGCGTTGTACCTGCCGATTGCGGGCAGGCGCTCCTCGCGGTTGTTCAGCACGTCGCGGTACTGCTTCATCCACTGGATATCCGCCTGGTCGAGATAATTGTGATGCCAGAAGCGCAACGCAAGAATCAGGAACGAGATGAACATCACGCAGCCGATGAACGGGTGCAGGATTCGCGTCCACTGTCCGCCGCCAAGCACGAAGTACAGAAACGCCATCGCCGGATGGAACATCGCGAGACCGGACAGCGCGAGCAGGATGAAACAGATCGCGGTGATCCAATGATTCGTGCGCTCGTTCGGCGTATAGCGCACGATCAGGCGGTTGCCCTTTACGTCCGTGAAGTCGGTGTGCTCAGAGTGGTTCATTGCTTACCCTCCCGCGAACGGCGCGCTTCTTCGGCTTCCTTGACGGCGGCGGCTTCGTCGGCCTCGGTCACCTCGTTCGGACCGACGCGCGTGTAGTGGAAGAAGCCCGCGAGCGCGGCGATCCCCATGATGGCGAGTCCGATCGGCTTGGCTATACCCTTCCACAACGTCACCATCGGACTGATGCGCGGATCGTCCGGCAGGCCGTGATACAGCGACGGCCGGTCGGCGTGATGCAGCACGTACATCACATGCGTGCCGCCGACCTTTTCCGGGTTATACAGGCCAGCGTTCTGGAAACCGCGCTCCTTCAGATCGACGATGCGGTCCTCGGCCTGCAGCTTCATGTCCTCCTTGGTGCCGAACATGATCGCGCCGGTCGGGCAGGTCTTCACGCAGGCCGGCTCCTGGCCGACCGCGACGCGGTCCGAACACAGCGTGCACTTGTACACGCGGCGATCCTTCTTCGACATACGCGGTATGTTGAACGGGCAGCCGGCGATGCAGAAGCCGCAGCCAATGCAGTTCTCCTCGTGAAAATCCACGATGCCGTTCGTGTACTGCACGATCGCGCCCGGCGACGGACAGGCCTTCAGACAGCCCGGGTCTTCGCAGTGCATGCAGCCGTCCTTGCGGATCAGCCATTCGATATCGCCGGCGGAGTTCTCGTACTCCGCAAAGCGCATGACGGTCCACGAATTCTCGGTCAGATCGGGCGGGTTATCGTAGACGCCCACGTTCACGCCGATCTCGTCGCGCAGATCGTTCCACTCCATGCAGGCCGTCTGACACGCCTTGCAGCCGATGCACTTCGATACGTCGATCAGCTTCGCGACCTGCCCGGTGGCCGGCGCGCGAGCCACCGGCGGTTGCGTGGTGGTGGCCGAGACGCGTCTGATGTCTAGTGATTGCAGTGCCATCTCTTTACCTTATGCCTTTTCGACCTTGACGAGGAACGACTTGGTTTCCGGTGTCTGTGAGTTTCCGTCGCCCACCGGGGGCGTCAGCCCATTGACGAGATAGCCCGGCCTCGCGAGCCCCATGAAGCCCCAATGAATCGGCAGCCCGACGGTCTGCACCTTCTTGCCTTCGACAGTCAGCGGTTTGATGCGCTTCGTCACGACCGCGACGGCTATCAGGTGCCCGCGGTTCGAGCTCACCTTGACCCGGTCGCCGGCCACCACGCCGATCTCCTTCGCGAGGTCTTCGCCGATCTCGACGAACTGCTCGGGCTGGATGATCGCGTTCAGCTTCGCATGCTTCGTCCAGTAGTGGAAATGCTCGGTCAGACGATAGCTGGTCGCCGTATGCGGGAAGTTCTCGTGCGTGCCGAACGTGGCCTTGTCGGCCGGGAATACGCGCGCCGCCGGGTTGCTGACGGCCAGCTTGTTGTCCGGATGCAGCGGGTTGTAGCCGAGCGGCGTCTCGAACGGTTCATAGTGCTCGGGGAACGGCCCTTCGACCATCGCGTCGCGCGCGAAGAACCGCGCGACGCCTTCCGGATTCATGATGAACGGATTCATGCCGCTGTCAGGCGGCTCGTCGACCTTGAAGTCCGGAATGTCGGCGCCCGACCACGTGCTGCCGTTCCACGCGATCAGCTTGCGCGTCGGATCGAACGGCTTGCCGTTGAGATCGCACGACGCGCGGTTGTACAGAACCCGCCGGTTCACCGGCCATGCCCACGCCCAGTTCAGCGTGTTGCCGATGCCGGTCGGGTCCGAGTTGTCGCGGCGGCCCATCTGGTTGCCCGCCTGGGTCCACGCCCCGCAGAAGATCCAGCAGCCGCTCGAAGTCGAGCCGTCGTCGCGCAGCAGCGCGAAACTCGCGAGCTGCTCGCCTTTCTTCGCGAGCACCTTGGTCGGGTCCTTCGGATCGGTGACGTCCGCGAGCGCCTTGCCGTTGAACTCCATCGCGAGCTCTTCCGGCGTCGGGCTGTCCGGCTTCGCATACGGCCAGCTCATGTTCAGGATCGGATCGGGATACTTGCCGCCGTCCTTGCGGTAAGCGTCGCGAATCCGCAGCCACAGCCCAGCCATGATCTCGAGGTCGCTCTTCGCTTCGCCCGGGCCGTCCGCGCCCTGCCAGTGCCATTGCAGCACGCGGCTCGAACTGACGAGCGAGCCGCGTTCCTCGGCGAAGCAGGTGGTCGGCAGACGGAACACCTCGGTCTGGATCGATGCGCTGTCGACGTCGTTGAACGGGCCGTGGTTCTTCCAGAACTCCGACGTTTCGGTCGCGAGCGGATCCATGATCACGAGCCACTTCAACTTGGCCAGAGCCGCGCCGTTCTTTGACTTGTACGGCGCGGCGGCAAGCGGGTTGAAGCCCTGCGCGATGTAGCCGTTCATCTTGCCCTGACTCATCAGCTCGAATACCTGGAGCAGGTCGTAGGACTTGTCGAGCTTCGGCAGATAGTCGAACGCGAAGTTGTTCTCGGCGGTCGCCGTGTCGCCCCACCACGACTTCATGAAGCTCACGTGGAACGCGCGATAGTTGCGCCAGTAGCTCAGCTGGTTCGGCCGCAGCGGATGCTGGGTGCGCTTCTCGATGTAGGCGTCGAAGTCCTGCTCCGCTTCCGTTGGCAGCGTCATGTAGCCAGGCAGCAGGTTCGACATCAGGCCGAGGTCCGTCAGGCCCTGGATGTTCGAGTGACCGCGCAGCGCATTCATGCCGCCGCCCGCGATGCCGATGTTGCCGAGCAGCAGCTGTACCATCGCGCCGGTGCGGATGATCTGCGAGCCGATCGAGTGCTGGGTCCAGCCGAGCGCGTACATGATCGTGGTCGCACGTCCCGGCACCGACGTCGCCGCGAGCATCTCGCACACGTGCAGGAACTTGTCCTTCGGCGTGCCGCAGATTTTTTCGACCTGCTCGGGCGTGTAGCGCGAGTAATGCTTCTTCATCAGCTGATAGACGCAGCGCGGGTCCTGCAGCGTCGGGTCGACCTTGGCGAAGCCGTCCTCGCCGCGCTCATAGTCCCACGAGGTCTTGTCGTAGCTGCGCTTGTCGGCGTTGTAGCCGGAGAACAGGCCGTCGTTGAACGCAAAGTCATCACGGACGATAAACGACACGTCCGTGTAGTTCTTCACGTACTCGTGCTGGATCTTGTCGTTCGTCAGCAGATAGTTGATCACGCCGCCGAGGAACGCGATGTCCGTGCCGGTGCGGATCGGCACGTAGTAGTCCGCGACCGACGCCGTGCGATTAAAGCGCGGGTCGACCACGATCAGGCGCGCCTTGCGGTGCGCCTTCGCTTCCGTGACCCATTTGAATCCGCATGGGTGGGCCTCGGCCGAATTGCCGCCCATCACGAGAATCAAGTCCGCGTTTCTGATGTCGACCCAATGGTTCGTCATCGCTCCACGGCCAAACGTCGGGGCAAGACCTGCCACCGTCGGGCCATGTCAGACACGCGCCTGATTGTCGAATCCAAGCATGCCAAGACTGCGGGCAGTCTTGTGCGTCAGATAACCCACCTCGTTACTGCTGGCCGACGCCGCGAGCATCCCGGTAGTCAGCCAGCGGTTGACCTTCTTGCCGTCTGCGGTCGTCTCGACGAAGTTCGCGTCGCGGTCTTCCTTCATCAGCTTCGCGATGCGGTCCAGCGCGTCTTCCCACGAGATGCGCTTCCACTCGTTCGCCCCGGCCGCGCGGTACTCGGGATAGCGCAGACGGCTCGGGCTATGGATGAAGTCGATCAGGCTCGCGCCCTTTGGGCACAGCGTGCCGCGATTGACCGGATGGTCGGGGTCGCCCTCGATGTGGAAGATGCTCGTCTTCACGTTCTTGGCTTCGTCGCCGAGGCCGTACATCAGGACGCCGCAGCCCACCGAGCAGTACGGGCAGGTGTTGCGGGTTTCGGTAGCACGCGACAATTTGTACTGACGGACTTCGGCCAGCGCGGGGGTCGGCGAGAAGCCCATCAGGGCTAGGCTCGATCCGGCGAGCGAGGTGGCAGAAACCTTCAGGAATTGTCGCCGAGTCATTTGCGTCATTGCATGGCCTCGGCTCTTTTGGGAACAAATTGATTATAGATGCCGTTGCACGACACGTAGCTCGATCGTAGTGCATTCGCCACCCGGGTAAATCAGACATGCGAAAGTCGCTTGAATGAACGGCGCTCTCTGTATGCACGATTTATTCCAGGCGCCGGGCACCGTTCATGCTGAATCCGCGAATGGTGAATTCAATTGACCTTCTCGACGGATTATTGCGCTCCTATGAACTCCTCTCCTTACTCCTGTCGCGTGGCAGCCGGCGCAGCCTCGCTTGCGCTTCTCGGCGCCGCACTACTGGCCGCGAACTCCCCCAGCCTTGCGCAGATTCCCCAGTCGGGCGGCTCTTCGCACATGGAAAGCCGCTCGTCTGGGATGGGTTCGACGCCCGACCCGGGCGCGTCGGCGGTCCACGAATCACTGAAACCTCAGTCGAAAGACAGCGGGCAAGGTAACGCGCGCGGCAAAACCGCCGGCCAGGGACAAAAAGCCGAGGGCGCTGGCGGATTTAACAATGGCTTGTATGGGACCGGCGCAGGCAGCAATAAATAAGGCTTTGCAATCGTGCGGTAATTGGTTTGCTAATTGTCGACGGCGATCAATTCACGCGGCGGTGCGCAATTGTGTTAGCGCGTGAAGAATTCGTTTCATTGCGCGCACTTGCCGTTTGCATTTGCTTCGGCATTGGTACTTTCTACGCGGGCGTTTATCGTTCGGATATACCGCTTCGGCATTAAGCCAGTTTGCGGCCCGCGTCGACGCTGCACAGTATGAAAACTACCCTCATAATGCGGTCATTCGACGAACCCGAACTCCCGCCCTCATGACCCAAGTCCAAGCAAGCCAGTCGCCCCGCCTTACGAGCCTGTCGCACGGCGGCGGCTGCGGCTGCAAGATCGCGCCCGGCCTGCTCGCCGATCTGCTCAAGCGCAGCGCGCCGCTGCCGTTTTTCCCCGACCTGCTGGTCGGCAACGACACCGCCGACGCCGCCGTCTACAAGCTCAACGAGGACCAGGCGATCGTCGCGACCACCGATTTCTTCATGCCGATCGTCGACGATCCGTTCGACTTCGGCCGCATCGCCGCGACTAATGCGATTTCCGACGTCTACGCGATGGGCGGCAAGCCGATCATGGCGCTTGCGATCGTCGGCATGCCGATCAACGTGCTGCCGCACGACGTGATTGCGGCCGTGCTGAAAGGCGGCGAATCGGTGTGCGCGGACGCGGGCATCCCGCTCGCGGGGGGCCATTCGATCGATTCGGTCGAGCCGATATACGGCCTCGTCGCGCTGGGCATCGTCGATCCGAAGCGCGTCAAGCGCAATGCGGGCGGCCGGGCCGGCGACGTGCTGATCCTCGGCAAGCCGCTCGGCGTCGGCATTCTGTCCGCGGCACTGAAAAAAGACCGGCTCGACGAGGCCGGCTACGCGGCCATGATCGGCGCGACCACCAAGCTGAACCGGCCGGGCGCCGAGCTGGCGCGGCTCGACGGCGTGCATGCGCTGACCGACATCACCGGCTTCGGCCTGCTCGGCCACACGCTGGAACTGGCGCGCGGCTCGAAGCTCACCGCGCGCGTGCACTATGCGGACCTGCCGTGGCTGCCGAACGTCGCGAGCCTCGCGGAAGCCGGTATTTTCACCGGCGCATCGGGCCGCAACTGGGATGCCTATGGCCGCGACGTGGTGCTGCCCGCCACGTTGCCGTCGGCCGGCCGTGCGTTGTTGACCGATCCGCAGACGTCGGGCGGGCTGCTGGTGTCGTGCGCGCCCGAGGCGGTCGACGAGGTGCTCGCACTGTTCCGCGCCGATGGCTTCGCCGACGCGCGAGTGATTGGCGAACTTGTGAGCGGTGAAGCGCGGGTCGAGGTCATCTGAGGCAGGCGGTTGAAGGAACGCGTCACTAGAGAACGCCTGAAAGGACGCATAACCGGCCCGAACGAGCCGCGCATGCGATAATTTCGGTCTTCCCGCGGTCCGGTTCGTCCCTACTCCCTTGAAAAGTCTTCTAGTCAGCCTCGATAAAGCCGGCGATTTCGATGAAATCGTCGACGTTCGCACGCCGCTCGAGTTCGAGGAAGACCATATTCCGGGCGCGACCAACGCGCCAGTGCTGAGCAACGAGGAACGCGTGCTGGTCGGCACGACCTACAAGCAGGTGTCGCCGTTCGAGGGCACGCGGCTCGGAGCGGCGCTCGTCGCGCGCAACATCGCGCATCATCTGGAAACCA
Source organism: Paraburkholderia sp. BR10954 (assembly GCF_040965775.1). Lineage (NCBI taxonomy): Bacteria > Pseudomonadati > Pseudomonadota > Betaproteobacteria > Burkholderiales > Burkholderiaceae > Paraburkholderia > Paraburkholderia sp. BR10954. The sequence goes on along the minus strand of NZ_JBFRCK010000041.1, from coordinate 6,500 downwards.
CCTTCGCCGACCGGCCGCGCAACTGGCGCCCGCTGATCTACTGCTGGCGCGGCGGCAAGCGCTCTGGGTCGGTCACGACGCTGTTCAACATGATCGGCTGGTCGGCGCGGCAACTCGAGGGCGGCTACAAGAGCTACCGGCGCGCCACGCTGGAGAGGCTCGAAACCCTGCCGCGCCGTTTCAGCTACATCGCGCTCGTCGGCCCGACCGGCAGCGGCAAGACACGGCTGCTGTCGGCGCTGCATGAGGCCGGCGCGCAAACGCTCGACCTCGAGGCGCTCGCCTCGCATCGCGGCTCGCTGCTCGGCGCGTACACGGGCGTGCAGCAGCCGTCGCAAAAGCGCTTCGACACGCTGCTCGTCACCGCGCTGCAAGACTTCGACGTGAACCGGCCGGTGTTCGTCGAGGCGGAAAGCCGGCGCATCGGCTCCGTCACGCTGCCGCTCGCGCTGCTCGAAACGTTTCATCGCGGCGCGTGCGTCGAGGTGCGTTCGAGCCGCGAGGATCGCGCGGCGTTTCTACTGCAGGATTACGCGCATCTGTTCGAGCATCCCGACTACTTCAAGGGACAGCTGGAACGGCTGATCGGCCTGCACAGCCGCGAGCGGGTCGCGGGCTGGCAGCGGCTCGTCGACGACAACCGGCGCGCCGAGCTCGCGCACGAACTGATCGAACTTCACTACGATCCCGCGTACGCGCGCAGCAGCGGCCAGCATTTCGATCAGCTGCCGACTGCACTGCAACTCCATTTCCGCCCGAACGACGCCGACGTCGTCGAGCAGGCGAAAACGCTGCTCGCGCAGCTCGACACCCGTACGCTAGTCCTCGGTTGACTCACAACGACATTTAAGAACCATCATGCAATCAACCCTTCGGCAACCTCGGGTTACGTTTGGCTGGATCGTCTTCCTGCTGATCGCCGTCGTCGGCCTCTTCTATGTGAAGTGGTTTCCGTACTACAACCGCGCGTTCGTCGCCGCGAGCCAGCATTCAATCGGCAAGTCGATCCTGATGGGCACGTCCGCGAGTGCGCCGGCGGCCTCGTGGCAGGCCGCGATCGACTTCGCGCTCGCGTACGGCAAGGCGATCTGGCAGGCGATGGTGCTTGGCCTGCTGCTCGGCTCCGCGGTGCAAGCGCTGATTCCGCCGCAGTGGGTCGCGCGTGCGCTCGGTCGCGCCGACTTCAACAGTGTCGTCAAAGGCGGCCTGATGTCGTTGCCTGGCATGATGTGCACCTGCTGCGCGGCGCCGGTCGTCGCCGGCCTGCGCGCGCGCGAAGCGGCGCCGGGCGCGGCGATTGCTTTTTGGCTCGGTAACACCGCGCTGAATCCCGCGACGCTGATTTTCATGGGCTTCGTGCTCGGCTGGCAGTGGATGGGCCTGCGCCTCGCGCTCGGCATCGTGATGGTGTTCGGCCTCGGCTACCTCGTGAACCGCATGATCACGCCGCAGGAAGCGCAAGCGTCGCGAGAGGCCGTCGCGCAACTGGTCAGCGCCGACGATCCGGGCACCGCGTTCTCGCGCTGGGTCTCGATTCTCGGGCGCATGACGCTGCGGCTCGTGCCGGAATACATCGTGCTCGTGCTGATTCTCGGCGCGGCGCGCGCATGGCTGTTTCCGCACGTCGGCCCGGACGTCGACAACAGCTTGCTGTGGATCATCGCGCTGTCGATCGCCGGCACGCTGTTCGTGATTCCGACCGCGGGTGAGGTGCCGATCATTCAGGCGATGCTGTCGTTCGGCATGGCCGCCGGCCCCGCCGGCGCGCTGCTGATGACGCTGCCGCTAGTCAGCGTGCCGTCGCTCGCGATGCTCGCGCGGTCGTTTCCGCGGCGCGTGCTGACGGGGGTGGCCTGTGCGGTGGTGGTGTGCGGTGTCGTCAGTGGTTTGCTGGCCGTTGCGCTGGGCTTTTGAGCCGGTATTCGAGTTCGAGTCGTAGAAGAAGGAAGCATGAAACGTATCGCCGCTTTCGCCGTCACGTGTTGGTCCGCCGCCGGGCTGCTGTACGTTGGACAGCACTCGGTGGCGCTGATCGCGCTGAGCGGCGTCGTTGCTTTCGCTGGGTTCGATCTGCTGCCGCCTTGAAGGGGTCGTTGTTCGCAGTAGCGTTCGCGTTCGCCCGCGCCTAACCGGAAAGGGCCTCGCCAATCGCCGCGAGCCACAACACTACCGCGTGCGCGCCCGGGTCCACATGACCGATCGCTCGCTCGCCGACATAACTCGAACGCCCGCGGCGCGGATGCATCGAAGCGGTACGCGACGTGCCATCGATTGCCGCACAGACGGCGGCTTGCAATGCGGCATCCGTCGACGCTCCCTGAGCGAGTGCGTCATACAGCGCGCCGGCGGCGGGCTTCAGCGCATCGACCATCGTGCGATCGCCCGGCGTCGCGCCTCCGAGTTCCATCAATCCATCGACACCGGCGCTGAACGCCGTCGCCCATTGCCGTGCCGTGGCCCCGCCGCCCGACGGTTCGAGCGCGGCCGCCGCGCGCAGCAGCATCACCGCGTATAGCGGACCCGACGTACCGCCCACCACGCGCCGCAGCGTCGCCGAGACGCCGCGCAACACCGCGCTCGGCGTGGTTGCGGACGCGTAGGAATCGAGTTCGAGCTGCACCGCGCGTGCGCCGCGCGCGAGGCTGATGCCGAGGTCGCCGTCGCCGACGCGCTGGTCCAGTTCGGTCAATATCGGCTCGGCTGCCAGCAGGCACTCGCAGACCGCTTCGATCGCTCGCCGCAGCGTCGCGTCACGCGCGAGCGTCGCGCCGCTCGCGCCTGGCGGCGCGGGTGGCGCCGCACGCACCGCGACCTGCGCGACGCGGCCGCTCAGCGCGGGCCATGCGCTCGTATGCGAGGCGGCGTCGAGCAGACTCAGCCGTTCGTCATCGACCCGCAGCAGCGTCAGCGACACGCCAGCCATTTCGAGCGCGCTCAGGAACGTGCCGGCCCACGCGCGCGCAACTTCGATGCCGCGCCCGGCGAGCTCGCGCAGCGCGGCGCCGGCTACCACGTGGAGCTCGCTCGATGGGGTGCCGCCAAGATTGTTGACGAGCAGCGCGACGCGCTCGCCGGCCTGCAACGCGAGATCGTCGATGATCTTTGCCAGCAGCTTGCCGACCATCGCATCGGCCGGTTCCAGCGCACCGCGCGCCACCCCGGGTTCGCCATGAATGCCGAGGCCCCATTCGATTTCGCGATCGCCCAGTTCGAAGCCCGGCTTGCCCGCGGCCGGCACCGTGCACGGCGTCAGCGCGACGCCCATCGTGCCGAGCGACGCGGCCGCTTCTTTGGCGATCCGCGCGACTTCGGGCAACGGCAATCCGCGCGCGGCCGCCGCGCCCGCGATCTTATGAACCAGCACCGTGCCTGCGAGTCCGCGACGGCCCGCGTGATCGCCGCTCGCGCTCAGCGCGACGTCGTCGGCGACGATCATCATCTCGACGGGAATGCCCTCGGCGCGCGCGATTTCGGCCGCGAGGCCGAAGTTGAAGCGGTCGCCCGTGTAATTCTTGACGATCAGCAACGCGCCCGCGGGGCCGGCCACCGCTCGGATTGCGTCGAGCACGGCGTCGGTGGATGGCGAGGTGAAGATCTCGCCGGCCACCGCCGCGCTCAGCATGCCGTGGCCGACGTAGCCGCCGTGCGCGGGCTCGTGGCCCGAGCCGCCGCCGGAGATCAGCGCGACCTCGCCACGCGCGGCCACGGCCTCGGCATCGGCGCGCAACACGATCGTGCCGCCCTGCAACAGCGAGAGCTGGGGATTGAGGGCGATGAGCCCGTCGAGCATGTCGGGGACCACGGTGGACACATCGTTGATGAGCTTCTTCATTGCGTCAGCTCCGTTGGATGCTGCCGGCAGCGCATGATCGAATGATGCGATGGCAACGGCAGTCGGGTCGTCGGCGAAAGCGGAAGGACTAACTGTACCGCGCATTGTCGAACGACGACGCAACAGCGGCAGAAAACGCGTGAATGTGCGCGAGCTGCGAGCCACGAGCGGACAACGAAAACGAAGGGGACGTGATGCCGAACGGCGAAACTGCGGGAACGACGGGATGGATTTGACTGGTCCGTAGACGAAAGCGGAACCGCTTTCGTCTACGTCACAGATGCGTTGGTAGGCTCGATTGGATTCGAACCAACGACCCCCACCATGTCAAGGTGGTGCTCTAACCAACTGAGCTACGAGCCTTTAGAGGCGCGAATTATAGAGACTCGTTGCAGACTTCACAAGCCCTTGCGGCGATTTATCGAATCGCATGCGTGTTGATCAGTTGGTCGCGGTCCATTCGGTGTCAGGGTCCAATGGATAAACCGGCCGTTTCACGCGCTCGAATCTGAACAGACTGTAGTCCGAACTCGTGACGCCGCGACTATCGCATTCGACGAGCGCCGCCGCGATCGGCACGAAGACCGGCCGGCAATACATGCGTGATTTGAGCAGCAGAAAACGCGCGCGGCGCGGATCGATGCCGACGCTCTCGAACACGCCGAGATCCCACGGCTCATGCGTGTGTTCGGTCACGACGAGTTTCACCGTGCCGGCGTCGAGCACTGCCGCACGCCCCATGTACGCGCGTTGGCCGGTGTAGGTCGGACCGCTGATCACGTATTCGCCGTCCGTCAGCGCGCGCACGACGCCCGTCAGGGCGAGCGGCGAACGCGAGGGCAAAGCATCGTTTGTCAGCTTGTTGCCGATCGCGAGCGTGACCGTGCTTCCGACCCCCGAAGCCGCCAGGGCCGCGACCGCCTGCGGGTCGCACAACGGCCCGCTGACGATGTCTTCAAGGCCCTGCTTCAATGCTTCCTCGAGCAGATCCATCGTGTCGCACGTGCCGCCTGACATGCAGTTGTCGCCATGATCGAGCAGCAGCACCGGTTTGTCGGCGCCGCGCGCGAGCGACGCCGCCCGCGCGACCGATTCGGCAAGCGGCGCGCTGCGATAGACGAAATCGTCGCGCTCGTCCCAGATCTGTCGCGCGACACGCTCGGCGACCGCCTCGGCATCCGCGCGCTCGCCATTGCCCACTACAACGACGCTAATGCATGGCGCGTCGATATCGGCGAGCGAGAAGCCCGCCAGCACCGACACCGCGAGCATGCCATCGGCCTCGGCGGCGCGCGCGGCGTCGAGCGCGCGTTTCATCGCGCCGTCGGCGCTCGCGCTGCGCAGCGTGTGCGTGAGCAGCGGCGGTTGACGCCACGCGATCACCGGCTTCGCGTGGCCGTCGATCATGTCGAACAGCAGGCGCGCCGCATGCGCGCCAGTCTCGTACATGTCGACGTGCGGATAGGTTTTGAAACTGACGATGATGTCGGCGTTGTCGATCATCTTTTGCGTGACGTTGCCGTGCAGATCGAGTGCGACCGCGATCCGCGCGTGCGGCAACGACGCACGCACGCGCGCGAGCAGATCCCCTTCGCCGTCGGCCGAGTTCTCGGCGACCATCGCGCCGTGCAGATCGAGCATCACCGCGTCGCAACCCGTCGCGCCTGCCAGGATCGCGTCGCAGATCGTATCGTAGGCTACGGCGTCCACCGGCCCGCTCGGATTCGCCATGGCGGAGATCGGCGTCACGATTTCGGCGTGCACGCGCTCGGCGGCGTCGATGAACGCGGCCATCGCCGTTTGCATGCCCTTGTTTTCGTCGAACGCGGCGCGGCCGTAGCTGGGACCGGTGCGGCCGAATGCGGCCAGCGGGGTTTCTACCGGCGAGAACGTGTTGGTCTCGTGGTTCATTCGTGCGATCAGGATCTTCATACGCGTACGCTCCCTGTTCTCGACGCGGCGCTCAGCATCACCTGCAGCAGCACCTTGAAGCCGGCTTCCAGATGATCGGCGCGCGTCCTCGATTTCGTCGTGGCTGATGCCGTCCTTGCACGGAACGAAGATCGTCGCGCTGAGTCTGATGCGCGCGAAACAGACCGCGTCATTGCCCGCGCCGCTGGTCACATCCGTCGAGGACAGACACCTCGAGCCAGCCGACCGTGGCGCGGCGACGCGGCGCATGATCGCGCGCCCGATGCGGTTCGCCGCGTGGAGCCCGCTTCGATGCTTCCCGGGTCGAACGCAACTGGATGGCGCTTGCCGACGGGACTTGCTCCGTTCCGGCTTGCTGGTCGGCGTTGTTCCAGTTGTCATGATAGAGAGGTTTGGCCGAGGCTGACGGCCGGACGTCCGCGAGGCGGCAATGCGGCGACGCCTTTCCGTGGGCGAGGATGGGAGGGAAAACCGCTGGATTCGAGGGTAGCGAATTGCGCACCGCGAGCGATTTAGGTGTCAATCCGCTCGACTACGGACGCCGCGACATGCCGGCAATCTGCGCGCAAGTGGTCGCCAGCAAACGTTTTCGTCGAAGGAAGCGGGTAATGCGTATTTCGGATGAACGTGACCGGCCGTTTCGGGATCGTGACCGGCGATTTCGGCAACGTGACCGGTTATTTCGGGAACGTGACCGAGCGGACCGGATGGCTGGATTGGCGTTGCGCATGACATC
>NZ_JBFRCK010000040.1:0-63338 GCF_040965775.1 Paraburkholderia sp. BR10954 | reverse complement strand
GAACAGGACCGTGAAACGACTCCACGCCGATGATAGTGCGGATTGCCCGTGTGAAAGTAGGTAATCGTCAGGCTCCCCCAAAAGCCAGAAACCCCACCCGCAGCGGTGGGGTTTTTGCGTTTACGCGTCGAAATTAACAAACAGCATTGAAGTAAGCGAAACCCTCCACCCGCCTCAATGCGTCTCAACCCTCTACTTACCCTGAGCCAGAAACTTTTGCGCCAGTCGAACCCAATACGTCGACCCCACCGGCAATAGCTCGTCGTTAAAGTCATAACTCGCGTTGTGCAGCATGCAAGGGCCCGCGCCGTGGCCGGCTTCACGGTGGCCGCCATCGCCGTTGCCCAAAAACGCATAGCAGCCCGGTTTCGCCAGCAGCATGAACGAGAAATCCTCGGCGCCCATCGTCGGTTCAACTGCGTCATCGACATTTTCCGCGCCAACGATCTCTTTCATGACCGACGCCGCAAAACGCGCTTCCTCGCTGCTGTTGATCGTCGGCGGATAGTTCCGGTGGAACTGGATCTGAACGGAGCAATCGTATGCTTCGGCTGTACTCTGCGCGATCTTGCGCATCCGTGACTCGATCAGGTCGAGCGTTTCTGTAGTGAAAGTCCGCACCGTTCCCGCGATCCAGGCGTCGTTCGGCACGACATTGACCGCATCGCCGGCATGTATTTGCGTAATCGACAGTACCGCGGTGTCCAGCGGCTTTTTGTTGCGCGTGATGATGCTTTGCAGTCCGCTGGCAATTTGCACTGCCGTAAAGACCGGGTCGCGGCCATTGTGAGGTAGTGCCGCATGCGAGCCGACGCCCTTGATTTCGATGCGGAATTCATTGCTCGACGCCATGATGGGGCCTTCGGTCACGCCGAAGTGGCCCGCCGGCATGCCCGGCCAGTTGTGAATGCCGAACACGGCGTCCACGGGGAATTGGGTGAACAGGCCGTCGTCGATCATCGCCTTCGCGCCCGCGCCTCCCTCTTCGGCCGGCTGGAAAATGAACACGATCGTGCCGTCGAAATCACCATGTTTGGCCAGGTAGCGTGCGGCACCGAGCAGCATCGCAGTATGTCCGTCATGCCCGCACGCGTGCATCTTGCCGTCGTTCGTCGAACGATGATCGAAGCTGTTGAGCTCCTGAATCGGCAGCGCATCCATGTCGGCGCGCAAACCAATCGCGCGTGAGCCGTTCCCGCGCTTCAATACGCCGACCACGCCCGTCTTGCCCAAACCACGGTGGGTCTCGATGCCCCAGGACTCAAGCGAACGCGCGACGAGATCAGCGGTCGCCGTCTCTTCGTAGCGCAGTTCCGGGTGGGCATGGATGGTTCGTCGAAGGGTCTGGATTTCACCGCGAGCGGCCTGAATTTCGGGGATGAGTTTCATGATGGAGTGATTATGCGTTTGTGCTCGACGAGCATGAGATCGCCGCGGACCGCGTCGGCCCGGGCACTGCGGATAATTCATTCTACGCCGAAGGCATTTTTGGCGGCACCACCCGGGTCGGCGGCCCATTGACGTAATAAAATTCCATTTTGCCCGATCGCTTACTGCTCGCCAGGACGCCTTGCCGATGAACGCCCCGACCGAATTCGCGCGCGCCGTGTGCCCGCACGATTGCCCCGACACCTGCGCGATGCGCGTGACCGTCGACAACGGACGCGCGATCAAGATCGCCGGGGATCCCGACCATCCGCCGACTCAGGGCGTGCTGTGCACGAAGGTCAGCCGCTACGCGGAGCGTGTATACCATCCGAACCGATTGACGACGCCAATGAAGCGTGTCGGCCGCAAGGGCGAGGGCCGCTTCGCGCCGGTCAGCTGGGACGAAGCATTGGACTTTGCCGCAAACCGCCTCGGCGAAATTGCCCGTCGCGCGCCGGAAGCGATTCTGCCTTACAGCTACGCTGGCACGATGGGCTTGGTGCAGGGCGATAGCATCGCGCAACGCTTCTTCCACAAGCTCGGCGCATCGCAGTTGGATCGAACGATTTGTGCGGCCGCCGGCGCAGCTGGCCTCAAATACACGTATGGCGCCGGCGTCGGTATGCACACCGAGTTTTTCGCCGAAAGCGAAGTGATCCTGATCTGGGGCGCCAATCCGATCGCATCGAATCTGCATTTCTGGACGCGCGCGCAGGAAGCCAAGCGTCGCGGCGCCCGGCTGATCGCGATCGATCCGTATCGCTCGCTGACCGCGGAGAAATGCCATCAGCACATCGCGCTGAAGCCCGGAACCGACGCGGCTCTCGCGCTAGGCATCATGAACGTGCTGATCACCGAGGATCTGCTCGACCACGAGTACATCGCCGCGCACACGCTGGGCTTCGCTGCCTTGAAGCTGCGCGCGCTCAGCTATCCACTGTCACGCGTTAGCGAAATTTGTGGCGTTAAAGAGGGGGAAATCGCCGAACTTGCGCGACTTTACGCCGGCACGAAGAAAGCCGCGATCCGCTTGAACTATGGTCTGCAGCGGGTGCGCGGCGGCGGCAATGCAGTGCGCGCGATCGCGTGTTTGCCTTCGCTGACCGGCGCATGGCGCGAGCGCGCGGGCGGGGCGCTGTTGTCGTCGAGCGGTTGGGCGCCGGTAGACTCGCACGCGTTGCAGCGCCCCGACCTGATGCCGGGCTGGCCCTCGAAGCCGAGCCGCGTGATCAATATGAATGCGATCGGCGATGCGCTGCTACATCCGGGCGACGCGACGTTCGGTCCCAAGGTCGAGGCGATCGTCGTCTACAACTCGAATCCGGTCGCGGTCGCGCCGGACTCCGAACGCGTCGCGGCTGGCTTTGCGCGCGAGGATCTGTTCACGATCGTGCTCGAGCATTTCCAGACCGACACCGCGGACTACGCCGACCTGCTGTTGCCCGCCACGACGCAGCTCGAGCATCTCGACGTGCACAAGTCATACGGCCACACGCACGTGATGGTCAACCTGCCCGCCATCGCGCCGTTTGGCGACGCACGCCCGAATACCGAGATCTTCCGCGGCCTCGCGCGCCACATGGGCTTGACGGAACCGTCACTCTTCGACAGCGACGAAGCCGTCGCGCAAGCCGCATTTCGCTGGGAAGACAAAACGCTGGACGGTGTCGACTGGCCGATGCTGAAGCAAGCCGGCTGGGCCCGTCTCAATCTGCCCGACGCGCCATTTGCCGACGGCGGTTTTCGCACGCCATCCGGCAAGTGCGAGTTCTACAGCGAGCGCCTTGCGCAACAGGGCCTCGACCCGCTGCCGGACTATCTGCCACCCTACGAATCGGCCGACGGCGCGCCCGAACTGGCGGCCCGCTATCCGCTCGCGATGATTTCGCCTCCCGCGCGCAACTTCCTGAACAGCACCTTCGTGAACATCGAGAGTCTGCGCGCGACGGAAGGCGAGCCGCATCTGGACATCCACCCTGCCGACGCGCACGCGCGCGGCATCGGCGACGGCGATCAGGTGCGCATCTTCAACGACCGCGGCTCGATGCAGGCGCGGGCCCGCGTGACGGACCGCGCGCGCGAAGGTCTCGTCGTCGGGTTGTCGATCTGGTGGAAGAAGCTCGCGCCGGACGGCCGCAACGCCAACCAGTTGACGAGCCAGGCACTGACCGATCTCGGCGGTTCCGCGACGTTTTACGACTGTCTCGTCGAAGTCGAGCGGGCCTGAAAGCCGCACCGCGCCTTGAAGCCGACGGCGAGCCTCGCAAGTTCGAGGCTGCCGTCTAACCCCATCGGTTTGGCCATTGGCCGCACTATGCCCATGCTACGATGCGTTTTTAGCACGATCATTCGAAAATAATTAAGGAGACGCTGCATGGAGAAAATCTGGCTGAAGTCTTATCCGCCCGGCGTTCCCGCAGAGATCGACCCGACACGCTATTCGTCGGTGGCCGAGTTGCTCGAGGAAGCCTTTCGCGAACACCGCACGAAGCCGGCATTCGTGTGCATGGGCAAGCAGATCAGCTACGGTGAACTCGACGAGCTCTCGCGCGATCTTGCGGCGTGGCTGCAGTCGAAAGGGCTCCCGCGCGGCGCGCGTGTCGCGATCATGATGCCGAACGTGCTGCAGTATCCGGTCGCAATTGCCGCGATTCTGCGCGCGGGCTATGTGGTCGTGAATGTGAATCCACTGTATACGCCGCGCGAACTCGAACACCAACTGAAGGACAGCGGCGCTGAGGCGATCATCCTGCTCGAGAATTTCGCGGGGACCTTGCAGGCAATCGTGCGCAATACGCCGGTCAAGCATGTGGTCGTCGCGACGATGGGCGACCTGATGGGCATCAAAGGCCCGCTCGTGAACTTCGTGGTGCGCAAGGTCAAGAAGATGGTGCCGGCGTGGAGCCTGCCTGGGCACGTCAAGTTCAACGACGCGGTCTCGGAGGGCGCGCGCCTGACGTTCAAGCCGGTCCAGCAGGGCCCTGACGATATCGCGTTTCTGCAATACACGGGCGGCACCACCGGCGTGGCCAAGGGCGCGACGCTGCTGCACCGGAACCTGATCGCGAACGTGCTGCAGTCGGAGGTCTGGCTCAATCCGGTGCGCGCGAACCGCACCGATATCGACCAGTTCATCACGGTCGTCGCGCTGCCGCTGTATCACGTGTTCGCGCTGACCGTGTGCGGGCTGCTGACGATCCGCACTGGCGGTCTCGGCGTGCTGATCCCGAATCCGCGCGATATCCCCGGCATGATCAAGTCGCTCGAGGGTTATGCGATCACGACGATTCCCGCCGTCAACACGCTGTACAACGCGATGTTGAACAGCCCCGACTTCCACAAGCTCGACTTCTCGAAGCTGCTGACCGCGAACGCCGGCGGCATGGCGGTGCAGGAGGCGGTCGCGAAGCGCTGGTTCGAGCGGACGCGCACGCCGATCGTCGAAGGCTATGGGCTGTCGGAAACGTCGCCATGCGTGACCTGCAACCCTGTCACCGCCACCGAATACAGCGGCACGATCGGCCTGCCGCTGCCGTCGACCGAGATTTCCATTCGCGACGACGCAGGCAACGAAGTGCCGGCCGGCCAGGCAGGCGAGATCTGCATCCGCGGCCCGCAGCTGATGGCGGGCTACTGGAACCGGCCCGACGAAACCGCCAAGGTGATGACGGCTGACGGCTTCTTTAAATCCGGCGACGTCGGCATCATGAGCGCGGACGGCTTCGTGAAGATCGTCGATCGCAAGAAGGACATGATTCTGGTGTCCGGCTTCAACGTGTATCCGAACGAAGTCGAGGACGTCGTCGCAAAGCTGCCGGGCGTGTTCGAAGTCGCGGCGGTCGGCGTGCCCGATCAGCATTCCGGCGAGGCCGTGAAGCTATTCGTCGTGAAGAAGGACCCGTCGCTGACCGACGAACAGATCTTCGCGTACTGCAAAACGCAACTGACCGGCTACAAGCGGCCCAAGGTCGTCGAATTCCGCACCGAGCTGCCGAAGAGCAACGTCGGCAAGATCCTGCGCCGCGAGTTGCGCGACGGCAGGGCTTAAGCGAGCGAAGAACAGAAGCCCGGCGCACGAAAGTGCGCCGGGCTTTTTCGTTGCGCCGTCAAAACCCGCGCATAAAAAAAGGCGCCCGAAGGCGCCTTTGAGGCAAACCGCTTTTTTACGACTTATTAGAACTTGTGGCGGATACCAACACGGGCCGTGAACTGGTTGTTGGTCGACGAACCGGTCAGGCCGTTGATGCCTGCCGTTGCTGCGACCACCTGGCCCGTTGCGTTGACCGTGTCGCCCAGAGCGTGCTGATACACGCCGACCAGGTACACGTCGGTACGCTTGGACAGGAAGTAATCCACGCCCAGTGCGCCCTGGTGGTACTGAGCACGCGATTGGCCTTCGATCTGCGTGCCGCGCGTGTAGTCATACGCTGCGCCGACCAGCAGTGCCGGGGTCAACTGGTACTTGAAGTTGATTTCGCCGTTGTTGAACGTAGCCTTCTGGCCAGTGAACGGCGACGTGAAGGTCTTGCCCAGGTTGCCGAACTGGATGTTCGAATACGTCAGGCCGATGGTTGCCGCGCCGAACGTGTACGCACCGCCTGCGCCGACGACCTGATACGTGTTAGCCGATGCGAAGCCAGCGTAAATCGGGCTCGTGACTGCGAAGCTAGCCGCAGTAGTACCCACGGCCGGTGTGTTCGTTGCGATCGTGCCGCCGTTGTTGAACAGGCCACCCGATGCTGCAGGCGTACGTGCGTTCAGGTAACCAACGCCCAATGCCAGCGGGCCATTGTTATAGCCAGCACCCAACGACCAGATCTGGTTGTGCGTGAAGTCACCAGCGACGCCGCCGAAGCTATACGTGCCGCCGAACGTCAGGCCGTTGTAGTTCGCGCTCGTGTACTTGATCGTGTTGTTGGTGCGATACGCGTTGTTGAAGTTGTCGATATCGCCCGGGTGAGCGGCGATGTAGCCGCCCCACTGATCGCCCGATTCGAACGGACCCACGTAGTCGACGACGGAGTCGTACTGACGACCCAGCGTGACCGTGCCGAAGGTGCTCGACAGACCGACATATGCCTGACGACCGAACATCAGGCCGCCCTGACCGAGCTTGCCGTTGGTCACGTCAAAGCCGTTTTCCAGAACGAACAGCGCCTTCAGACCACCGCCCAGATCTTCCGTGCCACGCAGGCCGAAACGCGAGCCTTGCAGGACGCCGCTGGACATGTCGTACTTGTGAAAGCCACCAGCGTTGGTATTCATGTTGATACCAACGTCAACAATGCCGTACAGGGTCACGCTGCTCTGCGCATGAGCGACGCCTGCGAATGCGCCCAGTGCTGCGAGAGCGAGAAGCGACTTTTTCATCGAATGATCTCCAAGGAATACGAATCTTTTGTTCAAGGCGAAATATTTAGTTAGCGCTGAGGCCTTGCTTGTCCAACTTCGCGAGAAGTTGCCACGTAATGTAACAAAAGGCATACATGGGACAAAGAAAAAGGAGGCGCTGCGGACGGCCGCTGTTTCGTTTACGCAACATGGTCTAAAATCCGAAATTAACCGCCCATTTCATGCGGATTGATGCCTGTCGGACCGCGGGTTTCGCGTCGCAAGGCCTTGTCGCACGGACCTTCCGGAACGATGCGGCGGTTGTCGAATCAGGGAGCGCTTTATGTTGCTGGACGAGTTGATTGGCGAGTTTGATCGGGGTTTACGATCACTGACGGGGGTGTCGCGGATGAGCCGTCCGCTGCCGCTTCCGCAGGCTTCCGCGGCGACGGCCGAGGCGCCCGAACTCTCGCCCGCGGAGCGCGCGCATGCGGCTGGTTTGATGCGGGTGAACCACGTCGGCGAAGTGTGCGCACAGGCGCTTTACCAGGCGCAGAAACTCGCTACCGACTCGCCTTCATTGCGCGCCATGTTCGATCACGCCGCGTCGGAAGAAGAGGATCATCTGGCGTGGACCGCCAAGCGCCTGGAGGCGCTCGACTCGCGTCCGAGTCTGCTCAATCCGCTGTGGTATACCGGCGCACTCGCGATCGGGCTCGCCGCGGGACGTCTCGGCGATCGCGTGAGTCTCGGCTTCATGGCCGAAACGGAGCGCCAGGTCGAGCAGCATCTCGACAGTCATCTCGATCAGCTGCCGGCCGCGGACCACGAATCGCGCGCGATCGTCGAGCAGATGCGCGCCGATGAAGCGCAGCACGGCAAGGCAGCGATGGACGCGGGCGGCATCGAGTTGCCGTTTCCGGCGCGCGCGGTGATGCGCGCGATGTCGAAGGTGATGACGCGCACCGCCTATTACATATGAGCGTTTCGCCTGCTTTGCTTCGCCGGCCGGAGCACCGCGCGTATCGCGTCGACCATCGCTGAACGCATTATTCGCAAGTGGGACGGCGCCGCGCACGCCGTTCGTCAACCGTCCCCGCAGCGCCGCCTTTTCCCTTTCAGATTCCCTTAACGATCTCTTTCAATCCGCGCTGTTTCCTCGCACTGTTCACGTATCACCTTCACAAGTTGCACTAGCCCATTCATTTATAACGGTTTTCCGTTTTATGCGGGACGTGAAGGAGTCGCGCTAAGTCCTTGTTCTAACAAACAAAATCCGGCCGAAAAGCCGGCCGCTCCCTTGACCCGTGTTTAGCGTTCCTCTAAAGTGGGAGACAGTGTGAGAAAGTGTATTTTTGTGTGTTCTCGGCATCACTTTCAGGTAGATTTTCACGGACCGGGCGGGCGGCGCAAACAGCACCGCGATAGGGGAGAGCGAAGTGTTCCAAGGGGCGTCGGCGCTGACGCTCGATGCGAAAGGGCGGATGTCGATTCCCTCTCGTTATCGGGATGCGCTGCAAACACAGGCAGAGGGCCGGGTGACGATCACCAAGCATCCGGACGGCTGCCTGTTGCTCTTTCCGCGCCCCGAATGGGAAATCTTCCGTGACAAGGTGGACAAGCTGCCCATGAACGCAGCCTGGTGGAAACGCATTTTTCTCGGCAATGCAATGGATGTGGATATGGACGGCGCAGGCCGTGTGCTCGTGTCGCCCGAGTTGCGCGCGGCTGGCTCGCTGGAGAAGGAAGTGACGCTGCTCGGCATGGGCCGTCACTTCGAGTTGTGGGATGCACAGATTTACGCGGCGAAGGAACAGGCGGCGATCGCCGAGGGCATGCCCGACGCGTTGAAAGACTTCACGTTCTGATCGCGGCTTATTTATATGGCTTCTGCGATGAGAAACGAATTGCAGCATCGCACGGTGCTGTTGAACGAAGCGGTCGATGCGCTGGTCACGCGCGCCGACGGCACGTATGTGGACGGCACGTTCGGCCGTGGCGGCCATAGCCGCCTCGTGCTGGAGCGGCTCGGCGAAGCGGGGCGATTGATCGCGTTCGATAAAGATCCGCTCGCGATCGCGACTGCGCAGAAGATCGCCGATCCGCGCTTTGCCATCGTCCACGAGAGTTTTGCTTCACTGCGCGCCGCGATGGCGGAGCGCGGGGTAGGGCGTGTGTCGGGGGTGTTGCTGGATCTGGGCGTGTCGTCGCCGCAAGTCGACGATCCGGAGCGGGGCTTCAGCTTCCGCGCCGACGGCCCGCTCGACATGCGGATGGACCCGACGCGCGGCGAATCCGCGGCTGACTGGCTCGCGCGGGCTACGGTGCAGGAACTGACGGAGGTGATACGAGATTATGGGGAAGAACGGTTTGCTTTTCAGATTGCAAAGGCGCTTGTTGCTCGCCGGGCAGAGTCCGACCGTCTTGGGCCTCTCGTCAGCACGGGCGAGCTTGCCCAAATCGTGGCTAACGTCGTCAAAACCCGTGAGAAGGGCAAGGACCCGGCAACCCGCACCTTTCAGGCTATACGGATTCACGTCAATCAAGAGCTTGCGGAGCTGCAAGTCGTTCTAGAAGCAGCGTTGTCGTTGTTGGAGCAAGGGGGGCGGCTGGTGGTCATCAGCTTTCATTCGCTCGAGGACCGTATCGTCAAGCGATTCATGCAGGCGCACGCAAGTACGCCGGCGGTCGACCGCCGCCTGCCGATCCGCGCGGTCGACCTGCCGAGCCCTCCGCTCAAGATCATCGGCCGCGTCTTTGCGAGCGACGCAGAAGTCGCCGACAACCCGCGCGCCCGTTCTGCCGTGATGCGCGTGGCGGAGCGGATCGCGCCATGAACCGCCTCAATATCTTCCTGCTGATCATCGTGATGGGCTGTGCCTTGTCGGTCGTCAACGCGACCAATCAGCAGCGTCAGATCTTTATCCAGCTGCAGCGCGCGCAGTCGCAGGAGCGTCAGCTGCAGCAGGACTATTCGCAGCTTCAATATCAGCAGAGCGCGCTGTCCAAAACGTCGCGCATCGAGCAACTCGCCACCGCCTCGCTGAAGATGCAGTCGGCCACCACGGGCCGCACGCAGTACCTTACGCTCACCCCGGGTGCCGCAACGGCGATCGACGCTCCCATTCCGACCTCCGCGCCCGCCTCGGCGCCGGTCGCGACCCGTCGCGGAGCCACGCGATGAAAAAATCGTCGGCGCACAAGAGCGTTGCGTTTTCGGCCAACCCGATTCTGTCGGTGCGCCTGCCGATGTGGCGCTCGAAGCTCGTCGTGTTCCTGCTGTTCATGGCGTTCGTCGCGCTCGCCGCGCGCGCGTTCTGGATTCAGGGGCCGGGCAACGCGTTTTATCTGAAGCAGGGCGAAATCCGCTATCAGCGCCGCATCGACATGCCGGCCACGCGCGGCAAGATTCTCGACCGCAACGGCCTCGTGCTCGCCACGAGTCTGCCGGTGCGCGCAATCTGGGCGATTCCCGAATCGGTGCCGGACGACCTCGGCGCCGACAAGCTCGACGCGCTCGGCAAACTGCTCGGCATGACCGCGAAGGAATTGCGCTCGAAGCTGTCGGAAGACAAGACCTTCGTCTACGTGAAGCGCCAGGTGCCCGTCGACGTCGCCGACAAAGTCGCGGCGCTCGACATCCCCGGCATTTACTCGCGCGCCGAGTACAAGCGCTTCTACCCGGAAGGCGAGATCACCGCTCACCTGATCGGCTTCACCAACGTCGAGGACGAGGGCCAGGAAGGCGTCGAGCTCGGCGACCAGAAGCTGCTCGCGGGCACATCGGGCAGCCGTCGCGTGATCAAGGACCGGATTGGTCACATCATCGAGGATGTCGACGAGCAGGTCGTGCCGCACAATGGCAAGGACGTCGACCTATCGATCGACAGCAAGATCCAGTACATCGCCTATACGAACCTGAAAGCGGCCGTCGAGAAATTCAAGGCGAAGGCCGGCGCGGCAATGGTGATCGACGTGCGCACCGGCGAAGTGCTCGCACTCGTCAACTACCCGACGTACAACCCGAACGACCGCTCGCACCTGACGGGCGAACAGCTGCGCAACCGCATCCTGACCGACACCTTCGAGCCGGGCTCGATCATGAAGCCGTTCACGGTGTCGCTCGCGCTCGATCTGCACCGGGTGACGCCGACTACACTGGTAGATACGGGCAACGGTCACTTCGTACTCGACGGCGCGCCGATTACCGACGACAGCGGCTTCGGCGTGCTGACGGTCGGCGGCGTGATCCAGAAGTCGAGCAACATCGGCGCGACCAAGATCGCGATGCAGCTGCGGCCCGAAGAAATGTGGAATATGTATACCAGCATCGGTCTCGGCCAGGCGCCGAAGGTCGGTTTTCCTGGCGCGGCGGCGGGCCGCCTGCGTCCGTGGAAGAGCTGGCGTCGCATCGAGCAGGCGACGATGTCGTACGGCTACGGCCTGTCGGTGTCGCTGTTCCAGCTCGGCCGCGCGTACACCGCGATCGCGCACGACGGCCAGATCATGCCGGTGACGATTTTCCATGCGCCGGGCGACCAGCCGGCCACCGGTCCGCAGATCTTTTCGCCGACCACCGCGCGTGAAGTGCGCGCGATGCTCGAAACCGTCGTGTCCGCGCAAGGCACGTCGCCGGATGCGGCGGTGCCCGGCTATCGCGTCGGCGGCAAGAGCGGTACCGCGTACAAGCACGGGCCGCACGGCTACGACCACTCCAAATATCGCGCGTCGTTCGTCGGCATGGCGCCGATGCCGAATCCGCGCATCGTCGTCGCCGTGTCGGTCGACGAGCCGACGGCGGGTAGCCACTTTGGCGGCCAGGTGTCGGGCCCGGTGTTCTCGGGCATCGTCGGCGATACGCTGCGCGCGCTGAACGTGCCGCCCGACATGCCCGTCAAGCAGATGGTGGTGTCCGACGATTCGGCGCCGCCCGCGCCCGGCGCCCCGTCCGCGCCGGCCGGGGCGAAGAAGCTGACGACGAACCCCGGCGTGAAGAAGATGACCATTTCCGCCAACCCGAAAACCCATCCAGGAGTCGAGCGATGAGCGCGCTGCGAGAGCAACATCCAGCGCACCGGCAGATCGCCGACGCCCTCGCCTGGCTGCACGCGCACGTGCAGCCAGGCGCGCATCTGCACGCCGACACGCGCTCGCTCGCGGCCGGCGACGCGTTCTTCGCGTACGCGGTCGATGGCGCGGACAATCGCGCGTTCATCGACGCGGCGATCGAGCGCGGCGCGGCCGCCGTGCTCGTGCAACCCGAAGGCTTCGCCGGCAAGCTCGACGCGTCCGTCGCGCATGCGGTACCGGCATTGAACGAACTCGCCGGCACGATCGCGAGCTCGTGGTATCGCGATCCGAGCGACGCGATGCTCGCGGTCGGCATCACCGGCACGAACGGCAAGACATCTTGCAGCCAATGGGTCGCCGCGGCGCTGTCCGCGCGCGGCACACGCTGTGCGATCGTCGGCACGCTTGGCACCGGCCTCGTTGGCCAGCTCGTGCACACCGGCTTCACGACGCCCGACGCGCCGCAATTGCAGCGCAGCCTCGCGCAATTGCGTGACGCAGGCGCGCAGGCGGTGGCGATGGAAGTGTCGTCGCATGCGCTGCATCAGGGGCGCGTGAACGGCACCGCTTTCGACATCGCGGTGTTCACGAATCTGACGCAGGACCATCTCGATTATCACGGCACGTTCGAGGCCTATGAAGCCGCCAAGGCGCGCCTGTTCGCATGGCCAGAGCTGCGCGCAGCCGTGATCAATCGCGACGATGCCGCCGGCCGGCGTTTGCTCGCGAGCACGCGTGGTCACGCTCGTACCATCGCTTATGGCATCGAGGGCGAGCACGGCGACGGCGGCGCCACGAATGCGCCAGAAGCGGACGCGTGGCTGACCGCATCGAAGGTGCGTGCGACCGCGACCGGCACCGCGTTTCATCTGAGCACGTCGGACTGGGGCAACGCCGACGTCGAAGTGCAAACGCTCGGCCTCTTCAACGTGAGCAATCTGCTCGCGGTGCTCGGCGTGCTGCTCGCCGCCGACGTGCCGTTCGACGCGGCGCTCGCCGAACTCGCGAAGCTGGAACCGGTGAACGGCCGCATGCAGCGTCTGGGCGGCCGACTGCAAAACGACGAGCCGCTCGTCGTGATCGATTACGCGCACACACCCGACGCGCTCGAAAAAACGCTCGAGGCCCTGCGCCCGATCGCGACCGCGCGCGGCGGCGAACTCGTCTGCATGTTCGGCTGCGGCGGCGACCGCGATGCGACCAAGCGTCCGCTGATGGGCGCGATCGCCGAGCGGCTGGCGGACAACGTCGTCGTGACGAGCGACAACCCGCGCAGCGAAGATCCGCTCGCGATCATCGAGCAAATTGCCGCGGGCATGCAGGATGCGTCGCAGGCGCGCCGCGTCGAGGACCGCGCGAGCGCGATCCTGCAGGCGATTCGCGGCGCCGCGCGTGAAGACGTGATCGTGCTGGCCGGCAAGGGGCACGAAGCCACACAGGAAATCATGGGCAAGAAACGCGCTTTCTCCGATCAGGACCACGCCCGCCTCGCGCTCGCCGCGCGGGCCACGCAAACTCGCGGAGGTGGCGAATGACGATGTTCTCGCTACGCGCAGCCGCCGCGCAGATTCCCGGTGCGAGCGTCACCGGCGACGACAGCGTGCGCTTCGAACGCGTGTCGACCGACAGCCGCAGCGCCGGCCCCGGCGATCTGTTCATCGCGATCAAGGGCGATCGATTCGACGCGCACGACTTCCTGCCGCAAGTCGCCGAGCGCAACGTCGCGGCCGTGCTGGTTGCGCGCACGCCGGAGAACTGGAGCGTGCCGGCGATCCGCGTCGCCGATACGCGCGCAGCGCTTGGCGCGCTCGCGCGCGGCTGGCGTCGTCAGTTCGACCTGCCGCTCGTCGCGGTCACGGGCAGCAACGGCAAGACCACGGTCAAGGAAATGATCGCGTCGATCTTCGCGGCCGCGGTCGGCACGGACGCGCGTCTCGCGACCGCCGGCAATTTCAACAACGACATCGGCCTGCCGCTCACGCTGTTCCGTCTGCATGCCGCGCATCGGCTCGCGGTGGTCGAGCTCGGCATGAATCATCCGAGCGAAACCGAACTGCTCGCGAAGCTTGCCGAGCCGACGGTCGCCGTCGTCAACAACGCGCAGCGCGAGCACCAGGAATTCATGGCGACCGTCGAAGCGGTCGCGCTCGAACACGCGAGCGTGATTCACGCGCTGTCGCCCGAAGGCACGGCAGTGTTCCCCGCCGACGACGCGTACGCGAGCATCTGGCGCGTCGCCGCCACCGGCAACCGCATCATCGACTTCGCGCTGAACAGCGCCGAGCGCACGACCGAAGCCTCGGTGCAGGGCAACTTCGACGGCAAGCGTTTGAGCATCGACACGCCGCAAGGCCGTCTCGACGTGACGCTGCAGGTGCTCGGCGATCACAACGCGCACAACGCGCTCGCGGCGACCTCGGCCGCGTTGGCCGCGGGTGTGTCGCTCGACGCGATCCAGCGCGGACTCGAATCGTTCGGCGCGGTGAAGGGCCGTCTGCAGGTCAAGCAGGCCGCGCTCGGCTCGCTCGCGGGCGCAACCGTGATCGACGACACCTACAACGCGAATCCCGATTCGATGCGCGCCGCAATCGACGTGCTCGCGTCGCGTGAATCGCCGCGTGTGCTCGTGATGGGCGACATGGGCGAAGTCGGCGACAACGGCTCGGCGTTTCACCGCGAAATCGGCGCGTATGCGAAAGAGCGAGGTATCGACGCGCTGTACGCGATGGGCGACGCCTCGCGCGACGCCTGCACCGCATACGGCCCGGGCGCGCACCACGTCGCCGATGTCGGCGCGCTGGTCGCGCAACTGCAGCAGGCCGGTTTCGGCGCTGCCGCAACGCTTCTCGTGAAAGGCTCGCGTTTCATGCAAATGGAGCGCGTGGTGGACGCCGTTACGAGTCCACAACCCAACGCCGCGGGCTCGACGCCCGCCGCACATTAAAAGAAGGATCCAGGCATGCTACTGGCGCTGGCGCAATGGCTGCAGAATGACGCAAGCTTCTTGCGCGTGTTCAGTTATCTGACGTTTCGCGCGGTGATGGCGACCATCACCGCGTTGTTGATCGGGCTCGTCTGCGGCCCGGCGGTCATTCGCAAGCTGACCGCGATGAAGGTCGGCCAGGCCGTTCGCAAGGACGGCCCGCAAACTCATCTCGTCAAATCGGGCACCCCGACGATGGGCGGCGTGCTGATCCTGCTCGGCATCGGCGTGGCCACGCTGCTGTGGGCCGATCTGACCAACCGCTTCATCTGGATCGTGATGCTCGTCACGTTCGGCTTCGGCGTGATCGGCTGGGTCGACGATTACCGCAAGGTCGTCTACAAGGACCCGCGCGGCATGTCATCGCGCGAGAAGTATTTCTGGCAATCGGTGATCGGCCTGTTCGCGGCGGTGTATCTCGCATTCAGCGTGTCCGAGGCGAGCAACGTGCGCGTGTTCGACCTGTTCATGGCGTGGGTGCGCAGTGGCCTGTCGATGGGCCTGCCCGCGCGCGCCGACCTGTTGCTGCCGTTCTTCAAGTCGATCACTTATCCGCTCGGCGTGTGGGGCTTCATCGTGTTGACGTATCTGGTGATCGTCGGCGCGAGCAACGCGGTGAATCTCACCGACGGCCTCGACGGCCTCGTGATCATGCCGGTCGTGCTGGTCGGCGGGTCGCTCGGCGTATTCGCGTACGTGATGGGCAGCTCGGTCTACTCGAAATACCTGCTGTTTCCGCACATTCCCGGCGCGGGCGAATTGCTGATCTTCTGTTCGGCGATGGGTGGCGCGGGGCTTGCGTTCCTGTGGTTCAACACGCACCCGGCGCAGATGTTCATGGGCGACGTCGGCGCGCTCGCACTCGGCGGCGCGCTCGGCACGGTCGCGGTGATCGTGCGTCAGGAAATCGTGCTGTTCATCATGGGCGGCATTTTCGTTGCGGAAACGCTGTCGGTGATGCTGCAGGTCACGTGGTTCAAATACACGAAGCGCCGTTACGGCGAAGGGCGGCGGTTCTTCAAGATGGCGCCGCTGCATCATCATTTCGAATTGTCGGGCTGGAAGGAAACACAGGTAGTCGTGCGGTTCTGGATCATCACGTTGATGTTGTGCCTATTCGGTTTGTCCACTCTCAAATTGCGTTAAGCAGCAGTATTTAAGGAAGCAGGCGATGTTCGGCGAGAAGTTTCGGGATCGGCAAAAGCCGATGGTGCTCGTGCTGGGACTGGGTGAATCCGGTCTCGCGATGGCGCGCTGGTGCGCCAGGCACGGCTGTCGGCTGCGCGTGGCAGATACGCGCGAAGTGCCGCCGAACCTGTCCGCGCTCGAAGCGCATGGTGTCGATGCCGATTTCGTCGGCGGTCCGTTTTCGCCGGTGCTGCTCGAAGGTGTCGAACTGGTCGCGATCAGCCCGGGGCTGTCGCCGCTCGCCGCCGATCTGCTGCCGCTGATCACGGCGGCGCGCGAGCGGGGCATTCCGGTGTGGGGCGAGCTCGAACTGTTCTCGCAGGCGCTGCGCACGCTCGGCGAATCCGGCTACGCGCCGAAGGTGATCGCGATCACCGGCACGAACGGCAAGACCACGACCACGAGCCTGACCGGCCTGCTGTGCGAACGCGCGGGCAAGAAGGTCGCGGTGGCGGGCAACATCAGCCCGTCGCTGCTCGACAAGCTGTCCGAAGCGATCGATCAGACCGCGCTGCCCGACGTGTGGGTGCTCGAACTGTCGAGCTTCCAGCTGGAGACCTCGCATACCTTTACGCCGGACGCGGCGGTCGTGCTGAACATCACGCAGGATCATCTGGACTGGCACGGTGGACTCGATGCGTACGCGGCCGCGAAGGGCCGCATCTTCGGTACACGAACGGTGCGCGTGCTGAATCGCGACGACGCCCGTGTGATGTCGCTTGCGCCCACCAGCGGCGAGGCGGAGGTCGTCACGTTCGGCGTGACCGAGCCGAAGAACGACGGTGACTACGGCCTGTTGCGCGAGAACGGCATGGTGTGGCTCGTCGAAGCACAAGATCGTGATGCGACCGACGAATCCACGCCGAAGCGCCGTCGCAAGAACGAAGCAGCCGCAACGCCCGACATCGCGCTGAAGCGTCTGATGCCCGCCGACGCGCTGCGCATCCGCGGCCTGCACAACGCCGCCAACGCATTAGCCGCGTACGCGCTCGCGCGTGCGATCGGTCTGCCCGGCGCGCCGCTGCTGCACGGCCTGCGCGAATACCGCGGCGAACCGCATCGCGTGGAACTGATCGCGTCGATCGACGGCATCGACTACGTGGACGACAGCAAGGGCACCAACGTCGGCGCGACGGTCGCCGCGCTCGATGGTCTCGCGCAACGCGTCGTGCTGATCGCGGGCGGCGACGGCAAGGGCCAGGAATTCGAGCCGCTCGCCGCGCCGGTGATGCGTTGGTGCCGCGCGGTGATGCTGATCGGCCGTGACGCGCCGCAGATTCGCGCGGCGCTCGAACATTGCGGCGTCGCGATGACCGATCACGCGACGCTCGAAGAAGCGACGCGCGCGGCCGCCGCCATCGCGCAGCCCGGCGACGCGGTGCTGTTGTCGCCCGCGTGCGCGAGCTTCGACATGTTCAAGGGATATGCACATCGTGCGGCGGTATTCCGCAGCACGGTCGAAGATATCGCGGCCGAACGGGGGACGATGATATGAGCTGGTCGGAACGTTTCGGCTCGCGTGAAGCCACCGGCGGCAACGGCGCCGCCGCAGGTACGTCTACCCGCACGACCACCCGCACGGGCGGCAGCGGTCTCGCGAGCGCGGTCAACGGCGTGCGGCCGCTGCGCTCGCGCATGCTCGACTACGACCACTCGCTGCTGTGGGTCGTCGTCGCGCTGCTCGGACTCGGCATCGTGATGGTGTACTCGGCGTCGATCGCGATGCCCGATTCGCCGAAGTACGCGTCGTACCGCGACTGGGCGTTCCTCGTGCGCCAGATCGTCTTCGTGCTCATGGGCTCGGCGGTCGGCATCGTATCGTTCCGCATTCCGATTTCGACGTGGGACAAGTACGCGCCGAAGCTCTTCCTGATCTCGCTCGTCGCGCTCGTGATCGTGTTGATCCCGCACGTCGGCAAGGGCGTGAACGGTGCGCGCCGCTGGATTCCGCTCGGCATCACGAACATGCAGCCGTCGGAAATCATGAAGCTCGCGGTGACGATCTACGCGGCGAACTACACGGTACGCAAGCAGGAATACATGCACAGCTTCGCCAAGGGCTTTCTGCCGATGGCGGTCGCGGTCGGCCTGGTCGGCGCGCTGCTGCTGCTCGAGCCGGACATGGGCGCGTTCATGGTGATCGCGGCGATCGCGATGGGCGTGCTGTTCCTCGGCGGCGTGAACGGCAAGCTGTTCGGCGGCCTCGTCGCGACCGCGGTGGGCACTTTCACGTTGCTGGTGTGGGCGTCGCCTTGGCGTCGTGAGCGGATCTTCGCGTACCTCGATCCGTGGGACGATCGCTACGCGCAGGGCAAGGCGTATCAGCTGACGCACTCGCTGATCGCGTTCGGGCGTGGCGAGTGGTTTGGCGTCGGTCTCGGCGGCAGCGTCGAGAAGCTCAACTATCTGCCCGAAGCGCATACCGACTTCATTCTCGCGGTGATCGGCGAGGAACTGGGTTTCGTCGGCGTGCTCGTCGTGATCCTGATGTTCTACTGGATCGTGCGCCGCTCGTTCGAGATCGGCCGCCAGGCGCTCGCGCTCGATCGCACGTTCGCGGGGCTGGTCGCGAAGGGCGTCGGCATCTGGTTCGGCGCGCAGACCTTCATCAACATGGGTGTGAACCTCGGTCTTTTGCCGACCAAAGGCCTCACGTTGCCGCTCGTCAGCTACGGCGGGTCGGGCATCTTGCTGAACTGTGTCGCGATCGCCGTGCTGATGCGAGTGGATTACGAGAATCGTGTGTTGATGCGCGGGGGCAAGGTATGACGGCTCTGCCACAACGCACGCTGATGGTGATGGCCGGCGGCACCGGGGGACACGTGTTCCCGGGGCTCGCGGTCGCGCATCTGATGCAGGCATGGGGCTGGAAAGTCGTATGGCTCGGCAACCCCGCGGGCATGGAAGCGACGCTGGTACCGAAGCACGGCATTCCGATGGAGTACGTGCGCTTCGGCGGCGTGCGGGGCAAAGGGCTGAAGACCAAGCTGATGCTGCCGGTCAACCTGCTGCGCGCGTGCACGCAGAGCCTGAGTGTGCTGCGTCGCGTGAAGCCCGACGTCGTGCTCGGCATGGGCGGCTACATCACGTTCCCGGCCGGGCTGATGACCGCGCTGAGCGGGTGCCCGCTCGTGCTGCACGAACAGAATTCGATCGCCGGTCTCGCGAACAAGGTGCTCGCGAAGCTCGCGAAACGCGTTCTGGTCGCGTTTCCGAATGCGCTGCCGCACGGCGAATGGACCGGCAATCCGATTCGTGAGGAACTTGCGCGCGCGAATGCACCCAAAGCACGCTACGCGCAGCGTAACGGTCCGTTGAACGTGCTCGTCGTGGGTGGCAGTCTCGGCGCCGCCGCGTTGAACGAAGTCGTGCCGCGTGCGGTCGCGCTGTTAGCGCCCAATGAAAGACCGCGCATCGTTCATCAGGCGGGCGCGAAGCATATCGACGCGCTGCGCGAGAACTATGCGGCCGCAGGCTTGCAGGCAGGCGCGGACGTGTCGCTCGTGCCGTTCATCGACGACATGACGAGCGCCTATGCGCAGGCCGATCTGGTGATCTGCCGCTCGGGCGCGATGACGGTGTCGGAGATATCGGCGGTCGGCGTCGCGGCGCTGTTCGTGCCGTTCCCGTACGCGGTCGACGATCACCAGACCACTAATGCAGCGTTTCTCGCCGACAACGGCGCGGCGCTGGTCGTGCAACAACGGGACCTGTCGGCGGAAAAGCTCGCCGACTGGTTGCGCAGCCAGACGCGGGAAAGTCTCGCGGAAATGGCGGAGCGTTCGCGCTCGCTCGCGAAACCGGATGCCACCGAACAGGTCGCGCAGATCTGCGCGACGGTGGCGGGCGCGGCTTCGATGGCGGGCGTGAGCCCAGAAGGAAAGCAATGAAACACATCGTCAAACACATTCATTTCGTCGGTATCGGCGGCGTCGGCATGAGCGGCATCGCCGAAGTGCTCGTCAATCTCGGCTATCAGGTGAGCGGCTCGGACCTGTCGGGCAACGCGGTCACCGAGCGCCTCGCCGGGCTCGGCGCGCGCATTTCGATCGGGCACGCGGCGGAGAACATCGAAGGCGCGAACGCGGTGGTGGTGTCGACCGCGGTGCGCAGCGACAACCCGGAAGTGCTGGCCGCGCGTCATCGCCGCATTCCGATCGTGCCGCGCGCGGTGATGCTCGCGGAACTGATGCGTCTGAAGCAGGGTATCGCGATCGCCGGCACGCACGGCAAGACCACGACCACGTCGCTGGTCGCGAGCGTGCTCGCCGCGGGCGGGCTCGATCCGACCTTCGTGATCGGCGGCCGGCTGATCAGTGCAGGCGCGAATGCGCGTCTGGGCACCGGCGACTTCATCGTCGCCGAGGCGGACGAATCGGACGCGTCGTTCCTGAACCTGTTCCCGGTGATCGAAGTCATCACGAACATCGACGCCGATCATATGGATACCTATGGTCACGACTTCGCGCGTCTGAAGCAGGCGTTCATCGAATTCACGCACCGTCTGCCGTTCTATGGCATCGCGG
The DNA here is from genome assembly GCF_040965775.1 of Paraburkholderia sp. BR10954. Classification (NCBI taxonomy): domain Bacteria; kingdom Pseudomonadati; phylum Pseudomonadota; class Betaproteobacteria; order Burkholderiales; family Burkholderiaceae; genus Paraburkholderia; species Paraburkholderia sp. BR10954. Next base: position 42,812 of record NZ_JBFRCK010000040.1, on the reverse strand, counting down.
TGCTGTGCGTCGACGATCCGAACGTGAAGGAGATCCTGCCGTTCGTGTCGAAGCCGATCATCCGCTACGGTTTCGCTGCCGAGGCGCAGGTGCGCGCGGTCAACGTCGAAGCGCGCGAAGGCCGCATGCATTTCACCGTGATGCGCGAAGACGCGGCGCCGCTCGACGTCACGTTGAACCTGCCGGGCGAGCACAACGTGCAGAACGCGTTGGCCGCAATTGCAATTGCGACTGAACTTGAAGTGAAAGATGCCGATATCCAGCGAGCGCTCGCGGATTTCAACGGCGTCGGCCGGCGTTTCCAACGTTACGGCGAAGTGCCGGTCGTCAGTGACGGTGAGGCCGCGGGCTCCTACACGCTGGTGGACGACTACGGTCACCACCCGGTCGAAATGGCCGCCACGGTGGCGGCGGCGCGCGGCGCATTTCCGGGCCGGCGCCTGGTGCTGGCGTTCCAGCCACACCGCTTCACGCGTACGCGTGATTGCTTCGAGGATTTCGTGAAAGTGCTGTCGACCGTCGACGCGCTCGTGCTGACCGAAGTCTATGCGGCCGGCGAAGCGCCGATCGTCGCCGCGGACGGCCGCGCATTGGCGCGCGCGCTGCGTGTCGCGGGCAAGGTCGAGCCGGTGTTCGTCGATACGGTCGATGAAGTGCCGGACGCGCTCTCTACAGTGGTGCGCGACGGTGATGTGGTGATTACGATGGGCGCGGGTTCGATCGGCGGTGTGCCGGGTCGCCTCGCTCAGGAACTGAAGGTGTGAGATGAGCAGTATTAATCAGGATCAACTCGCCAAACAATTCGGCAAGGTGGCCGTGCTGCTCGGTGGTAATTCCGCCGAGCGCGAAGTGTCGCTCAATTCCGGACGCCTCGTGTTGCAAGGTCTGCGCGACGCCGGCGTCGACGCGCATCCGTTCGATCCGGCCGAGCGTCCGTTGTCGGCATTGAAGGAAGAAGGCTTCGTGCGCGCGTTCAACGCGCTGCATGGCGGCTACGGCGAAAACGGGCAGATCCAGGGCGCGCTCGATTTTTACGGCATCCGCTACACCGGTAGCGGCGTGCTCGGCTCCGCGCTCGGTCTCGACAAGTTCCGCACCAAGCTCGTGTGGCAGCAGCTCGGCATTCCGACGCCGCCGTTCGAAGCGGTGCTGCGCGGTGACGACTACGAAGCGCGCGCGAAAGAAATCGTCGCGAAGCTCGGTCTGCCGCTGTTCGTGAAGCCGGCGAGCGAAGGTTCGAGCGTCGCCGTGATCAAGGTGAAGAGCGCGGACGCGTTGCCGGCCGCGTTGATCGAAGCGGCGAAGCACGACCGCATCGTCGTGGTCGAGAAGAGCATCGAAGGCGGCGGCGAATACACCGCGTGCATCGCCGGTAATCTGGACCTGCCGGTGATCCGCATCGTGCCGGCCGGCGAGTTCTATGACTACCACGCGAAGTACATCGCCAACGATACGCAGTACCTGATCCCCTGCGGTCTCGGCGCCGAGGAAGAGGCGCGCCTCAAGGTGCTCGCACGCCGCGCGTTCGACGTGCTCGGCTGCACCGACTGGGGCCGCGCGGACTTCATGCTCGATGGCGAAGGCAAGCCGTACTTCCTCGAAGTGAACACGGCGCCTGGCATGACCGATCACTCGCTGCCGCCGAAAGCGGCGCGCGCGGTCGGCATCAGCTATCAGGAACTGGTGGTCGGCGTGTTGGCGCTGACCTTGAAGGATTAACCGAGGCAACCGCAAGCAACACCATGTGGAACAACGTTCGCCAGCTCAATCTCGCCACCAACGCGCTGCACGCGTTGCTGGTGCTCGTGCTGCTGGCGGCGGGCGGTTACTGGCTGATCCAGCGCCCGAATTTCGCGCTGCGCGAAATCCAGATCGACGGCGACACCGAGCACATCAATTCGCCGACGGTGCGCGCCGGCGTGGTGGGGCGCCTGAAGGGCAACTACTTCACGGTCGATCTCGACGCGGCGCGGCAGGCGTTCGAACAGATGCCGTGGGTGCGTCACGCGAGCGTGCGGCGCGTGTGGCCGAATGCACTGGCTGTCACGCTCGAGGAGTACAAGCCGCTAGGGACGTGGGGCAGCGATCAACTGGTGAGCGAGGACGGCGAGCTGTTCACCGCGAACCAGGGCGAGCTCGACGAAGAACTGCCCGCGTTCGACGGCCCGGACGGTACGGCGAAGGAAGTCGTCGCGCGGTATCACGACTTTCAGAAGTGGTTCGCGGCAATCAACGCGACGCCCGAGGGAGTAACGCTGTCGCCGCGCTATGCGTGGACGGTGAAGCTGTCGAACGGCACGCAGGTGGAGCTGGGCCGCGAACGCAATCAGGACACGCTGGCCGATCGCAGCAAACGCCTGACCGCGGCATGGGGCGCGGTGACGCAACGTTGGGGAAAGGATATCGAGAATGCGGACTTGCGCTATCCGAACGGTTTCGCGATTCGTGCCGCTGGCATGCGCTTCATCAGCGAACCCGACAAGGGCAAGAAGTAAACGGACATCACACGCACTGAGCACGCTATGAGTAAAGACTATAAGGATCTGCTGGTCGCCCTCGATATCGGGACGTCGAAGGTAGTGGCCATCGTCGCCGAGTTGAAGGGCGAGGGTCACTACGAGGTGATCGGTCTCGGCCAGAGCGAATCGAAGGGGCTCAAGAAGGGCGTGGTGGTGAATATCGAAGCCACCGTGCAGTCGATTCAGCGCGCGCTCGAGGAAGCCGAGCTGATGGCCGACTGCAAGATCACGAACGTGTTCACCGGGATCGCCGGCAGCCATATCCGCAGCTTCAATTCGAGCGGCATGGTCGCGATCAAGGAGAAGGAAGTCACGCAGGCCGACGTCGCGCGCGTGATCGAAACGGCCAAGGCGATCAACATCCCGACCGATCAGCAGGTGCTGCATATCCTCACGCAGGAATTCATCATCGACGGTCAGGAAGATGTGCGCGAGCCGATCGGCATGAGCGGCATCCGCCTCGAAGTGAAGGTGCATATCGTCACCGGCGCGGTCAGCGCGGCGCAGAACATCGTCAAGTGCGTACGCCGCTGCGGCCTCGAAGTGAACGACCTGATCCTGCAGCCGCTCGCGTCGTCGCTCGCGGTGCTGACGGAAGACGAAAAGGAACTGGGCGTGGTGCTGGTCGACATCGGCGGCGGCACGACGGACATCGCGATCTTCAGCGAAGGCGCGATTCGCCACACCGCCGTGATTCCGATCGCCGGCGATCAGATCACCAGCGACATCGCGATGGCGCTGCGCACGCCGACGCCGGATGCCGAAGACATCAAGGTCGATTACGGCATCGCCAAGCAGGCGCTCGCCGATCCGGACGAGATGATCGAAGTGCCGGGTCTCGGCGAGCGCGGTCCGCGCACGCTGTCGCGCCAGGCGCTGGCGGCCGTGATCGAGCCGCGCGTCGAAGAACTGTTTTCGCTCGTGCAGCAGGTGGTGCGCGAGTCGGGTTACGAAGAACTGCTGAGCTCAGGCGTCGTATTGACGGGCGGCGCGTCGATGATGATCGGCATGGTCGAGCTCGGTGAGGACATTTTCCTGAAGCCGGTGCGCATTGGCGTGCCGGAGTACGCGGGCGGTCTCGCCGACGTCGTGCGCAATCCGCGCTATTCGACGGCGATGGGCCTGCTCGTCGAAGGGCGCTCGCAGCGTATGCGCGGGCGCAAGGTTGCGGTGCAGTCGGGGTCGATGGGACAGGTGTTCTCGCGCATGAAGGACTGGTTCCTCGGCAACTTCTGAGCAAGGGTTTCGAGAAATTCGCGCTGGTGCCGGCGGCCGGTGCGCGACAGGAGGTTGCCCGATCTCCTGCCGGATAACGCCGAGTGGCAGTAACTTTTTATCTTGACGGAGGCAACATGGAATTCCAGATGCTGGAAACCGAAACGAGCGGCACCATCATCAAGGTCGTCGGAGTCGGTGGCGCTGGCGGCAATGCCGTTCAGCACATGATCAACAAAGGCGTGCAAGGCGTCGACTTCATCGTGATGAACACGGACGCGCAGGCTCTGTCGCGCTCGCGCGCCACCGCGGTGATCCAGCTCGGTAACACGGGTCTGGGCGCAGGTGCCAAGCCGGAAATGGGCCGCGCGGCTGCTGAAGAAGCACGCGAGCGCATCGCCGACGCGCTGCGCGGCGCGCACATGGTGTTCATCACCGCCGGCATGGGGGGCGGCACGGGCACGGGCGCGGCACCGGTCGTGGCGCAGATCGCAAAGGAAATGGGTATTCTGACCGTCGGCGTCGTCAGCAAGCCGTTCGAATTCGAAGGCGGCAAGCGTATGCGCGTGGCGGAAGCCGGTTCGCAACAACTGGAGGATCACGTCGACTCGCTGATCGTCGTGCTGAACGACAAGCTGTTCGAGGTGATGGGCGACGACGCCGAGATGGACAAGTGCTTCCAGTGCGCTGACGACGTTCTGAACAACGCGGTAGCGGGCATTGCGGAAATCATCAACGTCGACGGTCTCGTGAACGTCGACTTCGAAGACGTGAAGACCGTGATGGGCGAGCAGGGCAAGGCGATGATGGGCACGGCGACGGTCGCCGGTGTCGATCGCGCGCGTCTCGCGGCCGAGCAGGCCGTCGCGAGCCCGCTGCTGGAAGGCGTCGATCTGTCGGGCGCGCGTGGCGTGCTGGTCAACATCACGTCGAGCCGTTCGCTGCGTCTGTCGGAAACGCGCGAAGTGATGAACACGATCAAGAGCTATGCCGCGGAAGATGCCACGGTGATCTTCGGCGCCGTGTACGACGATGCGATGGGCGACGCGCTGCGCGTGACGGTCGTGGCAACGGGTCTCGGCCGTGCGGCGAAGAAGCAGCAATCGGCACCGATGACGCTGCTGCGCACCGGCACCGACAACCAGCCGGTCGGCGCGATGGCGCACGCAGCGTACGCACCGGCGGCAGGCCATGCGAGCACGGCCGACTACGGCGCGCTCGACACGCCGGCGGTGTGGCGCACGTCGCGCGACACGGCGGCCTCGCACGTGCAGGCGCTGCAGGAAAAGGGCGTCGATACGTACGACATTCCGGCATTCCTGCGCAAGCAGGCGGACTGAGCGCACGGGCAGGCTTCGTTGCCGCGCTGCGAGTCGCATCGCAGGTGCAGCGCTGGCGGACGAATGCACGAGCGTGGCGGGTGAACGGCAAGCAGGTCGCGTATCGTCTGGTTCGCGGCGGGGGCAACTGCCCTCTGCGGATTCGCGAAGCGGACGGAGTGACTGTCGCCGCACGGTGTGGCTTATAGTTGAAAGGGCCGAACCGATATTCACTGCGACACGATGACGTGCGAGCGTGCTTCGCATCGATGCAAAGGACCGAGCATGATCAAGGAAGGTGAAAAGCTGCCCAACGCGACGCTCTTCGAGTACGTCGAAGACGACCGGGCGGGCTGCACGATCGGACCGAACAGTTTCGACGTGCGCGAGCAGACAGCGGGCAAACGCGTGGTGATCTTCGGATTGCCCGGCGCGTTCACGCCGACCTGTTCGGCCAAACATGTACCGGGCTATGTCGAGCATGCCGAGCAGTTGCGCGCTGCCGGCATCGACGAAATCTGGTGCGTGTCCGTCAACGACGCGTTCGTGATGGGCGCGTGGGGACGCGATCAGCACACCTCGGGCAAGGTGCGCATGATGGCGGACGGTAGTGCGGCTTTTACACGGGCGCTTGGTCTGGAGCAGGATCTGTCGGCGCGCGGCATGGGGATTCGTTCCCTGCGCTACGCGATGGTGGTCGACGACGGCGTGGTCAAGACGCTGAACGTCGAGGCTGCCGGCAAATTCGAAGTCAGCGATGCAGCGAGTATCCTCGCCACGTTGAGCTAGTTGCTGACGTCGCACCTTCGCCGCGGCCCGCGTGCTCATGTCGCGTGGCGCGACGGCAACGGTGATTACGACGCTTTTGTGACAGGCCGTTACGCGGGCCGATGACCGGAAACGCCTCCGTTCCGGGGCATCGGCCCGTCACGCTTTCCGTCGCTAAGCCCAATGGGTAATGCAGCGAAACAGATTGTCACGTTCCCCGCAAAGACGCTGGTCTGGGGATTGGAGTATAATTGCGCCTATGGAATAAAAAATCCTGATTAGGATTTTCAATCGAACAGAAGACCACCATGTTGAAGCAGCGCACAATCAAATCGATCGTCAAGACAGTCGGCATCGGGTTGCACTCCGGCCGTAAAGTCAATCTGACGCTCCGTCCGGCGGGGCCGGACACTGGCATCGTGTTTTCGCGCGTGGATTTGCCCACGCCGGTGGACATTCCTGCGTCGGCGATGGCGATTGGCGATACGCGTCTGGCTTCCGTGTTGCAGAAAGACGGCGCGCGCGTGTCGACCATCGAGCATCTGATGTCCGCCTGCGCCGGTCTTGGCATCGACAACCTTTACGTCGACGTCACCGCCGAAGAAATCCCGATCATGGACGGCAGCGCGGGTTCGTTCGTGTTCCTGATCCAGTCGGCGGGTATCGAAGAGCAGAACGCGCCGAAGAAATTCATCAAGGTCACGAAGCCGGTCGAAATCCGCGACGGCGACAAGTTCGCGCGCCTCGATCCGTATTTCGGCTTCAAGCTCAAGTTCACGATCGACTTCCGTCACCCCGCCGTCGACAAAACCGGTCAGGCGCTGGAAGTGGATTTCGCCAACACGTCGTACGTGCGCGAAATCGCGCGCGCCCGCACGTTCGGCTTCGCGCATGAAGTGGAAATGATGCGTGAACTCGGCCTCGCGCGCGGCGGCAGCATGGACAACGCGATCGTGCTCGACGAGTACCGCATCCTGAACAACGACGGTCTGCGTTACGACGACGAGTTCGTCAAGCACAAGATGCTCGACGCGATCGGCGACCTGTACGTGGTCGGTCACCCGCTGCTCGCGTCGTACACCGCGTACAAGTCGGGCCACGGCCTGAACAACGCGCTGCTGCGTGAGCTGCTCGCGCACGAAGACTCGTACGAAATCGTCACCTTCGAAGACACGCAGAAAGCCCCGCGCGGCTTCGCGTACGAAACGCAGACGGCGTTCGCATAAAGCCAGCGTGACAGGCAGGCAAATGAAAAACGGCCCCTTGGGGCCGTTTTTTTCGTTCAGCGTCAGCGATTGCGCCGATGCCGCGCGGCCATGCGCGCAAGCGCTTCCTGCAACGGCGACGGCTCGAGCGATTCGCTCAACGCCTGCAGCGCGGCGGCGCCGGCCGGCGTCATGCGCGCCTGCTTGACGGGCGGCGGTTCTTTCAGCGGCTGCGGCCGCACGCGAATTTTCAGCGACTGCACGGGCCAGCCGCGCTGCTGCAAATCCACCAGCAGCCGCGGCTCCAGATGCCGCAGACGCGCCGCAAGCGCGTTGTGCGCGGCGAATAGGGCCAGCACGCCCTCCTTGATGAAGCCGGGCTCGACACTCGTCGCCAGATAATCGGGCAAAAGCTCGCGCAGGTCCTTCTCGAGCGCGGCGATCTGCTCGACGCCCGCGCGCAGCGCCGCGAACGCGTCCGTGCGGCCGAGAACCTCGGCGAGCGGTTGCGGGCGGCGCAGATCGAACTGCTTCGGCGGCCTTGAAAAGGACGAAAAACGGCTCATGTTTGGTATTGACACGTGAGCTCGCCCCATGCGCGCTCACGCCGCGATTGTACCGCGCGGGCAGCTTGCGATGCCGGTCAGCGCCGCGCCGAAGGTTGCCCGACAGGGCCGGCCAGAGCCGGTGCCGTCACGGCTCCGACACGAGCGCAGCTGGAGGCGCGTGCTAAAATGCCCGATTCGAATTCACTCTTGGACTAAGCCGCCGAGGACTTTCCGACCCAGGCGCGGTATGCATGTAGCGCACACCGCGAGCCAGCCGAAGCCGCGACGCAGACACCGATCCGATGACCTCCGGTTTTCTACAGAAGATTTTTGGCAGCCGTAATCAGCGGCTTGTCAAGCAATATCAAAAGACCGTCGCGGCGATCAATGCGCTCGAGCCGCAGATCGAGCAATTGACGGATGACCAACTGCGCGCCAAAACGGGTGAATTCCGCCAGCGCGTCGCGAGCGGCGAATCGCTCGACAAGATCCTGCCGGAGGCGTTCGCGGTCTGCCGCGAGGCCAGCAAGCGGGTGCTGAAGATGCGCCACTTCGACGTGCAGCTGATCGGCGGTATGGCGCTGCACTACGGCAAGATCAGCGAAATGCGCACCGGCGAAGGCAAGACGCTCGTCGCGACGCTGCCGGTCTACCTGAACGCGCTGTCGGGCCGCGGCGTCCACGTGGTCACGGTCAACGACTACCTCGCGCAGCGCGACGCCGAATGGATGGCGCGTCTCTATAACTTCCTCGGTCTGTCGGTCGGTATCAACCTGTCGCAGATGGAGCACACGGCGAAGCAGCAAGCGTACGCCGCGGACATCACCTACGGCACCAACAACGAATTCGGCTTCGACTATCTGCGCGACAACATGGTCTACGAGACCGACGCGCGCGTGCAGCGTAGCCTGAACTTCGCGGTCGTCGACGAGGTGGACTCGATCCTGATCGACGAAGCGCGTACGCCGCTGATCATCTCCGGCCAGGCCGAAGATCACACCGAACTCTACGTGCGCATGAACGCGCTGCCGCCGCTGCTCGAGCGCCAGATCGGCGAAGAGAAGGCGGACGGCACCGGCGTCGAGAAGCCGGGCGACTACACGCTGGACGAAAAAGGCCGTCAGGTGTTCCTGACCGAGTCGGGTCACGAAAAGGCGGAGCGGCTGCTCTCCGAGTGGGGTCTGATCGGCGAGGGCGAAAGCCTGTACGCGCCGCAAAACATCACGCTGATGCACCACGTGTACGCGGCGCTGCGCGCGCACACGCTGTTCTTCAAGGACCAGCACTACGTCGTGCAGAACGGCGAAGTGATCATCGTCGACGAATTCACCGGCCGTCTGATGGCCGGCCGCCGCTGGTCGGACGGTCTGCACCAGGCGGTCGAGGCGAAGGAGCATGTGAAGATCCAGAGCGAGAACCAGACACTCGCATCGATCACGTTCCAGAACTACTTCCGCATGTACGCGAAGCTGGCCGGCATGACCGGCACGGCCGACACAGAAGCGTACGAATTCAACGAGATCTACGGTCTCGAAACGGTCGTGATCCCGACCAACCGTCCGCCCAAGCGGATCGACAAGCAGGATCAGATCTACAAGACCGCGAAGGAACGCTACGACGCGGTGATCCGCGACATCCGCGAGTGCTACGAGCGCGGGCAGCCGGTGCTGGTCGGCACGACGTCGATCGAGAACTCGGAGCTGCTGTCGCATCTGCTGAAGCAGGCCGGCTTGCCGCACGAAGTGCTGAACGCGAAGCAGCACGCGCGCGAAGCGGCAATCGTCGCCGAAGCGGGCCGTCCGCAACGCATCACGATCGCAACCAACATGGCCGGCCGTGGCACGGACATCGTGCTCGGCGGCAACGCGGAGAAGCAGGCGTCGTTCATCGAACAGGACGAAACGCTCTCCGACGACGAAAAGCAACGCCGCATCCAGAAGCTTCACGACGAATGGCAGACGCTGCACGATCAGGTGAAGGCCGCGGGCGGTCTGCACATCATCGGCACCGAGCGTCATGAGTCGCGCCGGATCGACAACCAGCTGCGCGGCCGTGCGGGCCGTCAGGGTGACCCGGGTTCGTCGCGTTTCTATCTGTCGCTGGAAGATCCGCTTCTGCGCATTTTCGCGGGCGACCGCGTGCGCGCGATCATGGACCGTCTGAAGATGCCGGAAGGCGAGGCGATCGAAGCAGGCATCGTCTCGCGTTCGATCGAATCGGCGCAACGCAAGGTCGAGGCGCGCAACTTCGATATTCGTAAGCAATTGCTCGAATACGACGACGTGTCGAACGATCAGCGCAAGGTGATCTACCAGCAGCGCAACGAATTGCTCGAAGCGAACGACATCACCGAAACCATCACCGCGATGCGTCACGGTGTGATCAGCGACATCGTGCATCAGTTCGTGCCGGTGGGCAGCATCGAAGAACAGTGGGACGTGCCCGAGCTCGAAGAAGTGCTGCGCAACGAATGGCAGCTCGACCTCGCGATCCAGGAAATGATCAACGAGTCGAACTCGATCAGCCCGGACGAGATTCTCGAAGCGGTTGAAGCCGCCGCGGACGAGGGGTACGAGGCGAAGGTCCAGCTGGTCGGCCGCGAATCGTTCAGCGCGTTCGAGCGCTCGATCATGCTGCAGACGCTCGACCGCGCGTGGCGCGAACATCTGGCCGCGCTCGACCATCTGCGTCAGGGCATCCATCTGCGCGGCTATGCGCAGAAGAACCCGAAGCAGGAATACAAGCGCGAGGCGTTCGAACTGTTCGCCGCGATGCTCGACGCGGTGAAGCTCGAAGTTACGCGCATCGTGATGAACGTGCAGATCCAGTCGCCGGAGCAGCTCGAAGCGGCCGCGGAACAGATGGAAGAGCAGGGCGGTCATCTGGAGAACGTCGAGTTCCGTCATGCCGAGTTCGCAGAAGCCGGCGCCGCCGCGCCGGTTGCAGCCGAAGCGGCCACCGCCGCGATGATCGGCGACGCGATGAGCCACGGGCACGGCGCAGCGCCGCAGGCGGCCGTGCATATGCATACCGATAACGTGCCGAAGGTCGGCCGCAACGACCCGTGCCCGTGCGGTAGCGGCAAGAAGTACAAGCAGTGCCACGGCAAGATCGCATAATTGCCGACGCGGCGCGCTTCAGGGCGCGCCGCGTCGTTTTTGAGTGCCGCTTGGCCGTTTTGATTTCGCGGGTGACCCGGCAACACGCCCGGGTCATCAGTTCCGTTTCCCCGATGCCGGCGTCCGCCGGCATTTTCTTCGACAGGTCGCGACCATGGCTGTCAACTTTCCCTCGATCGATCCCGCTCAACTCCACCCCGTCGCCGGCGTCACGCTAGGCTGGGCGGAAGCGCATATCCGCAAGCCGAACCGCAAGGACGTGCTCGTCATTTCCGTCGACGAAGGCGCGACGGTAGGCGGCGTGTTCACGCAGAACCGCTTCTGCGCGGCGCCCGTCACGGTCTGCCGCGAGAACCTGCAGCGCGTGCGCGCGGGCGGCAAGCCGATTCGCGCGCTGGTGATCAACACCGGCAACGCGAACGCGGGCACCGGTGAGCAGGGCCTCGCGGCGACGCGCGAAACCTGCGCGGAACTCGCGCGTCTCGCCGACATCGCGCCCGAGCAGGTGCTGCCGTTCTCGACGGGCGTGATTCTCGAACCGCTGCCGGTCGATCGTCTGAAGGCCGGTTTGCCGGCCGCGCTCGCTAACCGCAAGGAAGCGAACTGGTACGACGCGGCACAGTCGATCATGACGACCGACACGCTGCCGAAGGCGAGCTCGCGCCAAGTGACGATCGACGGCCACACGGTCACACTGACCGGCATCAGCAAGGGCGCCGGCATGATCAAGCCGAATATGGCGACCATGCTCGGCTTCCTCGCGTTCGACGCGGCCGTCGCGCAGCCCGTGCTCGACGATCTCGTGAAGCACGTCGCGGACCGCTCGTTCAACTGCATCACGATCGATGGCGATACGTCGACCAACGATTCGTTCATGCTGATCGCGTCGGGCAAATCGAGCCTGCCCGCGATCACGTCCACCGATTCGCCCGCTTATGCAGCGCTGCGCGACGCGGTGACCGAGGTCGCGCAGAGCCTCGCGCAACTGATCGTGCGTGATGGTGAAGGCGCGACCAAGTTCATGACCGTGCATGTCGAAGGCGGCTCGAGCGTCGGCGAATGCCGCCAGATCGCCTACGCGATCGGCCACTCGCCGCTCGTCAAGACGGCCTTCTATGCATCTGACCCGAACCTCGGCCGCATTCTTGCGGCCATCGGCTATGCCGGCGTGGACGATCTCGACGTCGGCAAGATCGATCTGTATCTAGACGACGTGCTGGTCGCGACTGCCGGCGGCCGCAACCCGGCCTACCGCGAAGAAGACGGCCAGCGCGTGATGAAAAAGAGCGAGATCGGCATTCGCGTCGTGCTCGGCCGCGGCAATGCGCAAGCCACGATCTGGACCTGCGATCTGTCGCACGACTACGTGAGCATCAACGCCGACTACCGCTCGTAATCAGGTTCAAAGCGCGGCCGCTGGCCGCCCACTTACCATGGACAAACTCGAACAGTTTCTGACCCGGGCCGAAGCCGTGCTCGGCCGCCTGGAAGCGATGCTTCCGCCCGCCGCGCCGGACATCGACTGGTCGGCCGCGGTCGCTTTTCGCTGGCGCAAGCGCCAGGGGCGCGGCTACCTGCAGGCGGTGCCCGCCATTTCGTCGATCACGCTCGACGACCTGCAGAACATCGATCGCCAGAAAGGGCTGATCGAACAGAACACGCGCCAGTTCGTGCGCAGCCAGCCGGCCAACAACGTGCTGCTGACGGGCGCGCGGGGCACCGGCAAGTCGTCGCTGATCAAGGCGTGTCTGAACGCGTACGCGAAAGACGGCCTGCGTCTGATCGAAGTGGACAAGGACGATCTGCACGACCTCGGCGACATCGTCGATCTGATCGCGAAGCGCCCGGAGCGCTTCATCGTGTTCTGCGACGACCTGTCGTTCGAAGAAGGCGAGTCGGGCTACAAGGCGCTGAAGGTCGCGCTCGACGGCTCGGTCGCCGCGCAGTCCGACAACGTGGTGATCTACGCGACGTCGAACCGCCGCCATCTGCTGCCCGAGTACATGAGCGACAACGAGACTTACAAGCACACGTCGGACGGCGAGATTCATCCGGGTGAACTGGTCGAAGAGAAGATTTCGCTGTCGGAGCGTTTCGGGCTGTGGGTCAGCTTCTATCCGTTCAAGCAGGACGACTATCTGACGATCATCGCGCACTGGCTGCGTCATTTCGGTTGCGACGACGCCGAGATCGAATCGGCGCGCGGCGATGCGCTCGTCTGGGCGCTCGAACGCGGTTCGCGCTCGGGGCGGGTCGCGTGGCAGTTTGCGCGCGACTGGTCCGGCCGTAAGACGCCGGCATGAGTGACGCTAGCAAAAACGCGGGCAATAGTGCCGGCACCAACGGCGCCGGCCGTCCCGTCACCGAAGTCGCGGTCGGCGTGCTGGTGCAGCCGGATGGCCGCTATCTGCTCGCGCAGCGTCCGGCGGGCAAGCCGTACGAGGGCTACTGGGAGTTTCCGGGGGGCAAGCTGGAAGCGGGCGAATCGATCGAGGCCGCGCTTGCGCGCGAGCTGCACGAGGAGCTGGGGATCGAGGTCGAGGCGAGCCATCTGTGGCATACGCTCGAACACGATTATCCGCACGCCTATGTGCGCCTGTTCTTCTGCAAGGTGACGCAGTGGTCGGGCGAGCCGCACGGGCGTGAAGGCCAGGCCTTCGTGTGGCAGAGCTTGCCTGCGGACGTCTCGCCATTGCTGCCGGCCACAATCCCGGTGCTGGAGTGGCTCGCGGCCGAGAACAGGTGATTGGTTGAAACAGAGCGACTGAAAAAGCCACGCGATAGCGGGCGCTGTCTCGGCAGCGTCGCGGTTCGCGTGGCTTTTTTACTGGCTCGCTCAGTGCGGGTTGTAGTCGCCGCGCGGCGTTTCCTCTTCGGACGAAGACCCTTCCTGTTCGTTGCCGCCAATCCGGTATTTTTCGGCTGCCCATGCGCCGAGATCGATCTGCTTGCAGCGCTCGGAGCAGAAAGGACGGAAGCGGCTCTCGGGGGTCCAGCGGACATCTTTACCGCAAGTAGGACATTTGACGACGGTAGGCATACGGTCGGACGGTCAATCGCAAACGGAACAAGTAACGAATATAGGGCTATTTCGCGCCGCTTCAAAGGCGCGTTCGGTCAAATCCGGTGTGCGCTGCTCGGTGCGCGGCGATTGTCAGGCGGTTACAGGCTGCAGAGCGTGAGTTGGAACGGCACGTCGACGTCGACCGCGCGCGGCCGCAGATCGCCGTCCTGCACCGTGAAGCGCACCCAAAGCATGTACTTGTTGGCGCTCGCTTCGGGAATCACGCGCAATTCGGGCGCGACACGAACCTGCATCAATTGATACGAGCGGCCCGACAGCATTTGCTGATAGCTCCCTTGCATCGCCATCACCTTCGACGCCTGGCCCGACTCGCGCGCGAGCCGCAGCACGATCGTGGCCGCGTCGCGCAGCGGCAAAAGCGGCGTGACCCACTTGGCGATGTCTTGGCGACGCTGATCGGGATGCAACTGTTGCCACGCGTAATACGAGGGCAGGTCGAATTTGCAGGTGCCACCGGGGATGATCGCGCGGCTGCGAATGCTTGCAAGCCATTCGTTGTCTGCAAGATGCTGGCCGGTTTTGCCTTGCATCTGCGTGAGCCCCGCAAGGGTCTGCTCGATTTCGCCGAGCACCGCTTCAAGCGCGTTCTGCTCGATGCCCGGATTGCCGCGAAACGGCGCAAGGGTTTGCCGCTGGCGTTCGAGCTCTTTCATCAGATCCGACTTCAGATCCGCGCGGCCAGCTACTTCGGAGATTTCGAACAGCGTTGTCAGTGCGACGTGATGTTCCCGCGCGTCTTCCTGAGTCAGAAAGAACGTGAAGCGCTCGAACAGATCTTCGAGTCGCAACAGCGTCCGGATTCGCTCATTGAAGGGGTACTCGTAAAGGATCAAGCGGGCTCGCCTCGGGCGTGGTCGGTGACAGGAATGCAAAACATTCTAATGCCGTGGGACTACCCAGGCAATCACGCACGCTTTCCGCGTGCTTTCGCAACTTTTTTGTCAGTTCCCGGTGTTATGAGCGCTTCGGCTCTCGCACGCGCGCAAAGTTCAGCTGTGTGGGTGACGACGCGTGCCGAAGATGCGTATCTGCCTTCACAGGGCATCGTGCGCTTGATGCTTGCAGCGAGGCCGACCTGAGGCCTCCGCGCGCTACGACTCGGCCTCACCCTTCACGAGCGACAGATACGCTTGATGGTGAGCGTCCACCTGCGCTTCGAGCTCCAGGGGCGGCGCGTTGTCATTGACGATCACGTCGTCGGCGGCGGCGAGGCGCGCTTCGCGCGTGGCCTGGCGCGCGATGATCGCGAGCACCTGCTCACGGCTGAAGCCGTTGCGGCTCATCACCCGCGCGACTTGCGTGTCGATGCTGCAATCGACGGTGAGCACGCGATTCACACGGTTCTTCCAGGTCCCGGACTCGACCAGCAACGGCACCACGACGATCACATACGGTCCTTTCGCTTCGCGCTCTTCGCGCTCGGTTTCCGCGCGAATCAGCGGATGCGTGATGCCTTCGAGACGTTTGCGCGCGGTGTCGTCGCTGAACACGAGCGTGCGCATGCGCGCGCGATCGAGCGAGCCGTCGGCGGCGACGAACTCCGCGCCGAATTCGGCGGCGATGTGCGGCATCGCCAGGCCATGCGGCGCGGTGATGCGATGCGCGATCACGTCGGTATCGACGAGCGGCACGCCGCGCGCGGCGAACAGATTGGCAACCGTCGACTTGCCGCTACCGATGCCGCCGGTGAGTCCCACAACGAACATGCTTCAGCCTCCCAAAGCAAGGTAAAGCGGCGTGCCGGCAAATAGCGTGAGCGCACCGCCCGCCGCAAGAAATGGCCCAAACGGCAGCGGCTCCTCGAAGCGCATACGGCCGCGCCACGTCGCCGCGAGGCCGATCACGGCACCGGCCACCGCGGCGACCAGCACGATTTGCGGTAGCGCTGGCCAGCCGAGCCACGCGCCGAGCGCTGCGAGCAGTTTGAAGTCGCCATAGCCCATGCCTTCGATACCGCGCACGACCCTGAACGCCCAATGCACGGCCCATAACACCAGATATCCGAAGATAGCCCCGAGCACCGCATCATGCAGGTTCGTGAACATGCCGTTGAAATTGACGATCAGGCCGGCCCACAACAGCGGCAGGGTCAAGGAATCGGGCAGCAGATGCGTGTCGATATCGATCGCGCTCATCGCAAGCAACGTCGCGCACAGGCCGAACGCCGCGAGTGCCATCGGCGTCGGGCCGAAGGCCATCAGTGCGCCCGCGGCGAAAGCTGCACTAGCGATTTCGAGCAGCGGATAGCGTGCGCTGATGTGCGTGCCGCATGCGGAACAGCGGCCGCGTAACAGCAGGTAGCTCAGCACCGGCAAGTTTTCCCACGCGCTCAGCACGTGGCCGCAATGCGGGCACGCGCTACGCGGCACCCACAGGTTGTAGCGCTCGGGCAGTCCGTCGCCGGGCTGCGGCGCGTCGGTGGCTTCGCTGATTTCGGCGCGCCACGCACGCTCGAGCATGATCGGCAGCCGATGCACGACCACGTTAAGGAAGCTGCCAATCACGAGGCCGAGCACGATCGCGAACGCGATCTGCACCCCGGCGGGCAGACTCGCGAGCGCGAGGCCGATATCGCCTGCAAAGCGGCCTGGCAGTAAGCCCGCGAGCAGGCTGGAGGAAGTTTGTGGCACGAGCGGTGGAGGAGCCTGTATGGTCATGAATTGGATTCGGCTGCGATGCTACACCACGTTGCCGAGTTGAATAATGGGAAGATACATCGCGATGACGAGGCCGCCGACCAGCGTGCCGAGCACGACGATCACGAGCGGTTCGCACAGGCTCGATAGCGTGCCGATCCTGTCGTCGACCTGGCGATCCGCAAGCGACGCGACATCGAGCAGCATGCCGTCGAGCGCGCCGGATTCCTCGGCGACCGCAACGGGCTGCACGACCTCGGCAGGAAAGCAGCGGGCCGCGCGCATCGCCGCGGCGAGCCTTTCGCCGCGCCGCAGTCTGATGGCGATGCTCGCGGTCGCGCGATCGAAGAAGGCATTGCCGGTTGCCTGCGTGAGCGAATCGAACGCGTCGGCGAGCGGTGTGCCGGCGGACAGCAGGGTGCCGAGCGCGCGACTCCACCGCGCTGCGCACAGCGTGCGCAGCAGCGGGCCGGCCACTGGCAGGTCGAGCGACAGGCGAGCGAAGCGGATGCGCGCGCTTATCGATCGACGCAGCACGAATGTGATGGCCGAGCTCATTGCGAGCATCAGCACGAACAGCGGCACACTCCAGCGCGCGGCACCCGCCGAGAGCGCCAGCACGAACTGCGTCGGCGCTGGCAGCCTGGCGCCGAAGCCATCGAAGATCTGCTTGAACGTCGGCACGACCCACACCAGCAACGCGGCGGTTATCGCGATCGCGAGCAGCAGGATCGCGACTGGATAGGTGAGAGCCGCGCGCACCTTTGCACGCTGCGCGGCGGCGCGTTCGCGGTCGTCGGCGAGGCGGGCGAGCACGGTGACGAGCGCGCCCGCTGCTTCGCCCACCTCCACGAGTTGGCAATACAGCGCATTGAACTGCGCCGGGTGCCGCTGCAAGGCCGCCGAAAACCGCAGGCCGGCGGTGATGTCGCGCGCGACCGTGCCGATGATGCGCGGCATGCCTTGCCGCTGCCCCGACGTCGGCGTCTGTGCGAGCAGTTCGAGCGCGGGCGCGAGCGGCAAGCCGGCACGCAGGAGACTGGAAAGTTGCCGCGTGAACAGCGTGACATCGGCCGCGCTGGTCTTCGGGCGTGGCGCCGGGCCTTGCGTTGCGAGTTCGACGATAAAGAGGCTGTCGCGTTTGAGCAACGTGCGCGCGGCGCTCGCGTCGGGCGCGATCAGCGTGCCGCTATGGCGCTTGCCGTCCGCGTCGACGCCGCGCCATCTGAAGCGCAGGTCGGCTGAGACTGGCCGTGTCGGTGACTGCGCGGCGGTACTCATGCGACCTCCGTGGCGGCGAGCGCTTCGGCGAGACTGGTGGTGCCGTCGCGTACGCGCGCTAGCGCCGCGTCGCGTAAAGTCGCGACCTGTTCGGTCTGCGCGAGGCGGGCCAGCTCGTGCGCACCCGCGCTTGCGACGATCAGCTCGCGCATCGCGTCGGAAACGGGCATCACCTGATGGATGCCGACGCGCCCCCGATAGCCGATGCCATGGCAAGCCGCACAGCCGGTCGCCGCATACGGTTGCCAGCCGTCGAGCTCTTGTTCGCCGAAGCCAGCGGCGTGGAGCGCCGTCGCCGAATGCGGCGCGGGTGCGCGGCACGCGACGCATAGTCGCCGCACCAGCCGCTGCGCGGTCACCATCCGCAGCGCGGCTGCAAGGTTGTACGGCTCGACACCGATATCGATGAGCCGCGCGATGGCCGCGGGCGCGTCGTTCGTATGCAGCGTGGACAGCACGAGGTGGCCGGTTTGCGCGGCCTTCACGGCGACGTCGGCGGTTTCGTTGTCGCGGATTTCGCCGACCATGATCACGTCCGGGTCCTGACGCAGGAACGCGCGCAGTGCGACCGCGAACGTTAGCCCGGCTTTTTCGCGCACGCTGACCTGGTTGATACCGGCCAGCTGGATCTCGGCCGGATCTTCCACTGAGCAGAGGTTGCGTGCCTCGCCGTTCAGCAGATTCAGGAAGCAGTACAGCGACAGCGTCTTGCCACTGCCCGTTGGTCCGGTGACGAGCATCAGACCGTGCGGCGCGCGGATCGCGGCATCGACGGCTTCGCGCTGCCGCGGATCGAGGCCGAGCGAATCGAGCGAAAGATCAGCGGGCAGCGCGTCGAGCCGTCGTAGCACGAGCTTTTCGCCGAACAGCGTCGGCAGTGAATTGACGCGGTAATCCTCGAGTCGCCCGGGCGACGTCGCGAGGCGTAGCCGGCCGTCTTGCGGCACGCGTCGCTCGGCGATGTCCATGCGCGCGAGCACCTTAACCCGCGTGACGAAGGCATCGCGTAGATGCGCGGGCGGCCGCGGGATTTCATGCAGTACGCCGTCGATGCGCAGCCGCACACGCCAGCCGTGCTCGGCCGGCTCGATGTGGATATCGGACGCATTGCGCCGCGTCGCTTCGTGCAACGTGTCGGTCAACAGACGCACGGCCGGGGCGTTGTCCGGATCGTTTAGATTGGTTGCGCTGGATTCGCCGTCGGCAGCGAGTGGGCGCGGCAATGCCGCAGCGGTGGCAAAGGGGGTTTGCATGAGAGACCGGTGATGAACCGCCTGTAGAACATGACGGCTTCATCTTCCCGATGAGGGCGTCCGAATGCCATTCGGCCATTCGGCTAATGGCGGGCGTCGCGAGCCTGTGCAATGCTGACCATGAATTAGCGAGCGACTGTGCGGGTTTCAGCCTGACCTTGCTTTTCCGGCCTTTGTGCGCGACGGCGGTTTGAACAGCTTGACGGTGCGGATTGCCTGATCGTCGCTGCGCATCACTTCGAGCTTGGTGTCGCCGATGCACACGCAGACGTCGCCGTCGGGAATGTCTTCGAGAATTTCGAGAATCAGGCCGTTGAGCGTTTTGGGGCCATCGGTGGGCAGCGCGAGTTGCAGCCAGCGGTTCAACTCGCGCAACGGCATGCTGCCCGCGACGATGCATTCGCCCGCTTCGTTCCAGCCGCCGCGCGAACTGGCGCCACGCGGAATCGACGTGGTGAATTCGCCGATCAGCTCCTCGATGATGTCTTCCGGCGTGACGAGACCTTGCAGTTCGCCGTATTCGTTGACGACGAGCGCGATGCGGTGCCGGCTCTCCTGGAAGTATTGCAACTGCGGGAACACCGGCGTGCCGCTTGGCACGAAGTACGGCTCGGCGAGCAGCTCGCGCAAGGTATCGCGTTCGAGCTCCTGGTTGTGCAGCGCTGACAGGGTCTTGCGCACGTGCAGCACACCGAGCACTCGGTCGATGTCGCCCTGGTAGACGATCAGCTTGTTGTGATAGCAAGTCTCTAGTTGATGCAGGATCTGTTCGAACGGTGCATCGAAGTCGAGCGCTTCGATGCGGCGACGCGGGATCATCACGTCATCGACCGAGATGTTTTCGAGGTCGAACAGATTCAGCAGGATGCTGCGGTGTTTGGTCGGCATGAAACTGCCCGACTCGAGCACGATGGTGCGCAGTTCTTCGGTGGACAGTCGCTGATCGCGCGCGCCCTTCGTATTAATGTGCAGCACGCGCAGGATGCCGGTGGCGAACAGGTTGACGAACCAGATCACCGGTTTCCCGATGCGCATCAATGGCGCGATCAGCAGGCTCGCGGGCAGCGCGATTTTCTCGGGAAAGGTTGCGCCGACGATCTTCGGCGTGATTTCTGCGAACACGATGATTAGGAAGGCGACGATACCGGTCGCGATCGACAGCACGAGGCTATTGCGGCCGAACGTATGCAACGCGAGCGATGTAGTCAGTACCGGAATGATCGTGTTGAACAGGTTGTTGCCGATCAGGATCACGCTCAGCAACTGATCGGTTTTCGCAAGCAGTCCCTGGGTAGTTTTCGCGCCGAGGGTGTTTTTGCTGGCGAGATGTTTGAGCCGATGACGGTTCAGCGCCATCATCGCTGTCTCGGAAATGGAAAAGAAGGCGGAGCAGACAAGCAGCAGAAGGACGGCGCCGATCTGCGCCCATAAGGGAAGTTGTTCCACGCGTCGTGAAAAATAAGGGAAAGGATGGAGAGAATATAGCAGAGGGGGCCACGCGCTCCTCCGTGAACGGCGGCTGACGCCGCTCGAACTACAACGTCGCGACGTGCGCGCTGTGCCTGTCTAGCCGGAGGAAAAGAAAGCAGCGAAAGGCAGCACGACAGCAGCAAAAAAGTACCGCGCAAAACAAAAAACCGCCGAGCATTGCTGCGGCGGTTTTTGAACCTTGTGCTAACAAGGGGGAATCTGGTCGGGGTGAGAGGATTCGAACCTCCGGCCTCTACGTCCCGAACGTAGCGCTCTACCAGGCTAAGCTACACCCCGATTTGGTACTGCTGACTCGATTCGGACTAATTCGGCGTTTCAGTCTCGTTCAAGACTGTCTTGCCGTCGAGTAAGAACATAATTCTAGCAGGCTCTCTTTGAAAATGGAATGGGGAAACGAAGAAATTGCTGCCGCGGCTGCTTGCGCTTCCTGCTTCGCGCACTCGAGCGTGTGGTCGAGCGCGCCCGATCGCGTGATCGCGTCAAAAATCGTATCGAAACGGTCGGTGCCACCTTGCTCAATGGCTTCGCGCGCGAGCGCCGATTGCTCGGGCGTGCCGCGTTCGATCAGATAGATGAGCGGCAGCGTGGGTTTGCCTTCGCGCAGATCGTCGCCAGCGTTCTTGCCCATCGACTCGGCCGTGCCGGTGTAGTCGAGCCAGTCGTCCATGATCTGGAACGCGGTGCCGATGCGGCGGCCATATTCGGCGGCGGCGGCTTCGGTTTTCGCGTCCGCTCCGGCGAGCACTGCGCCGAGTTGGGCGGCCGCCTCGAACAACTTTGCGGTTTTGTAGCGGATCACCTGCATGTAGCGGGCTTCGTCGACGTCGGCATCGTGCATGTTCAACAACTGCAGCACTTCGCCTTCGGAGATGATGTTGGTCGCCTCCGACAGAATTTCCATCACGCGCATCTTGCCCACGCCGACCATCATCTGGAACGAGCGCGAATACAGGAAATCACCGACCAGCACGCTCGCGGCGTTGCCGAACAGCGCGTTGGCGGTCTGCCGGCCGCGCCGCAGGTCGGACTCGTCGACCACGTCGTCATGCAGCAGCGTGGCCGTGTGAATGAATTCGACGACCGCGGCAAGCTCGTGCCGGTGTCCCGTCGTGTCGCCCAGCGCGCCCGCCACCAGCAACAGCAACGCGGGCCGCAGCCGCTTGCCGCCGGCGCTGATGATGTACTCGGAAATCTGGTTGATCAGCATCACGTCCGACGCGAGACGTTGCCGGATGACGCGATTGACCTGCTGCATGTCTTCGGCGATCGGAGCAAGCAGGCTGGCGACGTTGGGGGAGGTGGTGGCAGTCGACGACATGATGGCTGAATTGGGTAGTGCCGCGAATTATAAGGCGATCGGTGCGCTTCCGGGTCGTCGGCTGCGGTGCGGATGCTTTCCGCATGGCGCGAGGGCCGCTCGCCAAGGGCGTCTGCGGGCCGCCGCGCGTCACTGGTTTAGTCTCTGCGAGCGCCTGCGAGGGAGGGCGAGCCCGAACGGTAGGCGATTTGGTAAGCAGGCTTTGACCGAGCAGCTAACTCTATGTATAATTGAGAGTTTCCGCGCGCGGTGCGTGGGAAAAATGAATACAGAGTGAGGTTTTCAATGTACGCGGTCATAAAAACCGGTGGCAAGCAGTACAAGGTTGCCGTCGGCGAAAAACTTAAAGTAGAACAGATACCGGCAGACATTGACGCTGAAATCACGCTCGACCAGGTTCTCGCAGTGGGCGAAGGCGAATCGATTAAGTTCGGTACGCCGCTGGTCAGTGGGGCTTCCGTCAAGGCTACCGTCGTGTCGCAAGGGCGTCACGCCAAAGTGACGATCTTCAAGATGCGTCGCCGGAAGCACTACCAGAAGCATGGCGGCCACCGCCAGAACTATACCGAACTGCGCATCGACGCGATCAACGCGTAAGCGCACCGGTTAAGGAGCAAATCAAATGGCACACAAAAAGGCAGGCGGATCGTCCCGGAACGGCCGCGACTCCGAATCGAAGCGCCTCGGCGTTAAGGTTTACGGCGGCCAGGCTATCAACGCTGGTGGCATCATCGTGCGTCAGCGCGGTACGCGCATGCACGCTGGCGAGAACGTCGGCATGGGCAAGGATCACACCCTGTTCGCGCTGAAGGACGGCCACGTCCAGTTCTCGACGAAGGGCGCGGCGAAGAAGCACACCGTTTCCGTCGTCCCGGCAGCCTGAGTTTAATCAGGCACGGGCTTCAGGACCGGAAAAGGCCCCGCGAAGTTCGCGGGGCCTTTTTTATTGCGGCGCCTCTTTCGTGTGGCGCCGAAGCCGCGCAGCCGGCAGTTCATCACCGGCGACTATGCCGTTCGGTCGATTGATCAACGCGCGGCGCGCGCGGCAAAATAGCAAGTATCCAATCAGTAACGCCCCTGCATCGAATCGGGCAGTACACCACGGGACGGAGTAACGCATGAAGTTCATTGACGAAGCGAGGATTGAAGTCATCGCCGGCGACGGAGGGGATGGCAGCGCGTCGATGCGCCGCGAGAAGTTCGTTCCGTTCGGCGGTCCCGATGGCGGTGACGGCGGCCGGGGCGGCAGCGTGATCGCAGTTGCTGACCGCAACATCAACACGCTGATCGACTACCGCTACGCGAAAAAACATCTGGCGCGCAACGGCGAAAACGGCCGTGGTTCAGATTGCTATGGCAAGGGCGGCGACGACATCACGCTGCGCATGCCGGTTGGCACTACCATCACGGACATGGAAACCGGCGAGCTGATCGCCGATCTGACCGAGCACAACCAGAGCGTGCAAATCGCGCAAGGCGGCGCCGGCGGTCTCGGCAACCTCCATTTCAAGTCCAGCACGAACCGCGCGCCGCGTCAAAAGACGGACGGCAAGCCGGGCGAGCGCCGCATGGTCCGCCTCGAACTGAAAGTGTTGGCCGACGTCGGTCTGCTCGGCATGCCCAATGCAGGCAAGTCGACGTTCATCTCGTCGGTGTCTAACGCGAAGCCAAAAATTGCCGATTACCCGTTCACCACACTCGCGCCGAACCTCGGCGTCGTGCGCGTCGGGCCGAGCCGCAGCTTTGTGATTGCGGACATTCCGGGGCTGATCGAAGGCGCGGCGGAAGGCGCCGGTCTCGGCCATCAATTCTTGCGTCACCTGCAACGTACCGGGCTGCTGCTGCATATCGTCGACATCGCACCGTTCGATGAATCGATCGATCCGGTCGCGGAAGCGAAGGCGATCGTCAACGAACTGCGCAAGTACGACGAAGAGCTCTACCAGAAGCCGCGCTGGCTCGTGCTGAACAAGCTGGACATGGTGCCTGAGGACGATCGCGAAGCGCGCGTGGCAGCTTTTCTCGAAGGTTTCGGCTGGGACGGTCCGGTGTTCGAGATCTCGGCGCTGACTGGCCAGGGCTGTGAAAATCTTTGCTATGCGGTGTTCGACTACCTCGCCGAGCACTCGGACGCGCAACGCGCGGCCGAAGCCGAAGACCTCGCCTCCGACGTGCGTTTCCGAGAGGGGACGCAAGTACCGGCCGCGACCCGCGAAGCCGGCACCGATCCGCAGGAATAACAACTCGAGCGCCGGCGCCTGCGGCGGGTGTCGGCATGCATCACGCGTCATCTTGGGAGACAGCGCACAATGCGTTCCGTCATCGCAGATTCACGGCGATTGGTCGTCAAAGTCGGTTCGAGCCTCGTCACAAACGACGGGCGCGGCCTCGATCATGCGGCCATCGGCCGCTGGGCCGCGCAAATTGCCGCACTGCGCGCGCAGGGCAAGGAAGTCGTGCTGGTCAGTTCGGGCGCGATCGCCGAGGGCATGCAGCGGCTCGGCTGGACCAAGCGGCCGCGTGAAATCGATGAATTGCAGGCGGCTGCGGCGGTCGGCCAGATGGGCCTCGCGCAAGTGTACGAAAGCCGCTTTGCCGAGCATTCCATCCAGACTGCGCAGATCCTGCTCACTCACGCCGACCTCGCCGACCGCGAGCGCTATCTGAATGCGCGCTCCACGCTGCTCACGCTGCTGCGACTCGGTGTCGTACCGATCATCAACGAGAACGACACGGTCGTCACCGACGAAATCAAGTTCGGCGACAACGACACGCTCGGCGCGCTGGTCGCCAATCTGATCGAGGGCGACGCGCTGATCATTCTGACGGACCAGCAAGGCCTCTTCACCGCCGATCCGCGCAAGAACCCGAACGCGACGCTCGTCCAGCAAGCCGATGCCGGCGCGCCCGATCTGGAAGCGATGGCGGGCGGCGCGGGCTCGAGCCTCGGCCGCGGCGGCATGCTGACCAAAATTCTTGCCGCGAAGCGCGCAGCCCATAGCGGCGCCAATACGGTGATCGCGAGTGGGCGCGAAGCGGACGTGCTGCTGAGACTGGCGGCCGGCGAGGCGATCGGCACGCAGCTGATCGCGCGCACCGCGCGCATGGCGGCGCGCAAGCAATGGATGGCCGATCACCTGCAGGTGCGCGGCCACGTCGTGATCGATGACGGCGCGGTCGAAAAATTGACCGCCGGCGGCAAGAGCCTGCTGCCGATCGGCATCGTCGGCGTGCAGGGCGCTTTCGCGCGCGGCGAGGTGATCGCGTGTCTGAGCGCGTCGGGCCGTGAAGTCGCACGTGGTTTGACGAACTACAGCAGCGCGGAAACCAAGCTGATCCAGCGTCGTCCGAGCGGCGAAATCGAGTCGGTGCTGGGCTATATGCTGGAGCCCGAGCTGATTCACCGCGACAATCTCGTGCTGATTTGACCTTTCAGGATGCGAGCGCACAAAGCGCCGACAAAAAAGCCGTTCCCGCGCAGGCTGGAACGGCTTTTTGTCGTCTTGTGTAGGCAACGGCGCCTGAATCAGGTGTGCCGCACAAACGGCCTCAATGAATCTGCGACGTCTGCGTGCGCTTGTAGCGAATGTTCTCGACGATGCGCTGCGCGTTGCCGGTCGGAATCTTGTTCGCGCACATATAGTCCTGATACAGCGCGGCCTGGTACGCGTTCAGCGCACCGTTTTCGATGCGCGAAAACTGGTTCGCGACCGTCGTGTCCCAGCCGTCGTGATCGGCGTTGAGGCCCGCGTACTGACGCCATTCATACGTATCGCAGCGGATGCCCTCGTAATTGACGTTGCGCGCGCCGCCCGGGCTCGTGACGACCACCGTGTAACGCACGACACCGTCGTCGCCGACGCTGACCGATTTCGGGTCGATCGCGAATTGCAGCGGCGTATTGCCGGAGACCTCGAACGGCAGCAGATTCGTGTCGGTGGGCAGCGGCGGCAACGTGTCGACCTTGTTTTCAACCCAGTTGCTCTTACGATCCAGCAGATAGACGAACTCGCTGTCGTCTTTATTGGTCGGTTTGCCGGCGCTTGAACAGCCTGCCAGCAGGGCGCCGGTGGCGACGCATGCCACGGCGAGTGCAAATGCTTTCAATCTGATTCCCTCGAAAGACGGACGCGGCCCGAAGGCCGCGCCAGAGAGAGGCGGCGTGAGCCGCCGCCTTGGAATGGTTAATCGCGCACCCCTCGTCGGACTGACGGGGCGCCGACCTCGTCGGCTTCGGCCGTTTCCTGCTCATGCTCCGGTGCAATGTTTGCATCCGGTGAGCCGGGGCCGCAATCCGGCACGACCAGCACGCGCGTCGAAGTTTCGACACTGACCGAACTTACGGAAGTTACGGTGGTGACCACCGTGCTTACCGCGGAATCCGGCGGGCTTTGCATCGACGACGCTATCCGAGGATAACGCGACCCATGATGCCCGCCAGGTTTTTCCGCACGCGGCGCAGGTCGGCGCATGAAACGGGACAACTCCGTCAGCGCCAACTGATACACATCCCGCTTGAACTCGATCACACAGTCGAGCGGTACCCAATACTCGTTCCAACGCCACGCATCGAACTCAGGGTGGTCGGTGGCGCGCAGACAGATGTCGCAGTCGCGTCCTACCATCCGGAGCAAAAACCAGATTTGCTTCTGGCCGCGGTAATGACCGCGTACTTCGCGCTTGATGAACTTGTCAGGCACCTCATAACGCAACCAGTCGCGCGTGCGACCGATCACCTTGACGTGCTCAGGAAGCAGTCCGGTCTCTTCGTGTAACTCCCGATACATCGCTTGCACGGGGGTCTCGCCATATTTGATGCCCCCTTGCGGAAACTGCCAGGAATGTTCACGGAGCCGTTTGCCCCAAAACACCTCGTTGTGCGCGTTCAAGAGGATGATGCCGACGTTCGGGCGAAAGCCTTCACGATCCAGCATACAACCACCTTCGAATCCTTTAAAATTGCTTTGATTATAAACAGATAACGGACCCTACGCACCGAATCGCATGAGATTGCCGCGATTCGCCGCAACAGCCCGTGTTTGCGGTAGCCTGTCGGTTTTCCGTGCCCGATCCCTTGCGAGAGGCTTTGCGCGGCGGTTTCGGCGCCGCACGGGGGCAGGGTGCCGCCAGTCGGGCGAACCCCGCTGGCCTCGCCGCTGATCTGTGTCGATTTTCCCCATGTTTTCACCTTTTCTGGCGGTCCCACCGGAAGCCGCCGCTTTTGGACACCTTGAATGAAAGCTTCCCGTTTCTTTATCGGCACCCTCAAAGAAGCGCCCGCCGACGCCGAAATCATCAGCCACAAGCTCATGGTGCGCGCGGGCATGATCCGCCGCGTCGCGGGCGGTATCTACAACTACCTGCCGGTCGGCCTGCGTTCGATCCGCAAGGTGGAAGCGATCGTGCGCGAGGAAATGAACCGGGCAGGCGCCATCGAGCTGTTGATGCCGGCCGTGCAGCCGGCCGAACTGTGGCAGGAATCGGGCCGCTGGGAGAAGTATGGTCCCGAGCTGTTGCGCTTCAAGGACCGCAAGCAGGCCGATTTCGTGATGGGCCCGACGCACGAGGAAGTCGTGACCGACATCGCGCGCAACCAGGTCAAGAGCTATCGCCAGCTGCCGGTCAACTTCTATCAGATCCAGACGAAGTTCCGCGATGAGATCCGTCCGCGTTTCGGCGTGATGCGCGGCCGCGAATTCATCATGAAAGACGCGTATTCGTTCGACAAGGACGCGGAAGGTCTGCGCGAGTCGTATCGCAAGATGTACGACGCTTACGTGCGCATCTTCACGCGCCTCGGCCTCGAGTTCCGCGCGGTCGCGGCGGACAACGGCTCGATTGGCGGCAGCGGCTCGCATGAGTTCCACGTGATCGCCGACACCGGCGAAGACGCGATCGCCTATTGCCCAAGTTCCGATTTCGCCGCGAACGTCGAGGCCGCCGACGCGCTGCCGCTGATCGCGCAACGCGCCGCGCCGGCCGAGGACATGAAAAAGACCGCGACGCCCGGCAAGGCGAAGTGCGAGGCGGTCGCCGAACTGCTGAACATTCCGCTCGAGCGCACGATCAAGTCGGTCATTCTCGCCACCGAAAACGAAGGCGCCGAGCCGACCATCTGGCTGCTGATGCTGCGCGGCGACCACGACCTGAACGAGATCAAGGTCGGCAAGCTGCCCGGCCTCGCCGACTTTCGCATGGCGACCGAAGCCGAGATCATCGAGACGTTCGGCACGCCGCCGGGTTATCTCGGTCCGATCAACACGAAGAAGCCGGTCAAGGTGATCGCCGACAGCACGGTCGCGAACATGAGCGACTTCGTGGTCGGCTCGAACGAGGTCGACTATCACACCACCGGCGTGAACTGGGGCCGCGACCTGCCGGAGCCGGTCGTCGCCGACATCCGCAATGTGAAGAAGGGCGATCCGTCGCCGGACGGCAAGGGCGTGCTCGACATCTGCCGCGGCATCGAAGTGGGCCACGTGTTCCAGCTCGGCACGAAGTACTCCGAAGCGATGAACGCGACCTGTCTCGACGAAACCGGCAAGCCGCGGCCGATGGAAATGGGCTGTTACGGTATCGGCGTCACGCGTATTCTCGGCGCCGCGATCGAACAGAATTTCGACGACAAGGGCATCATCTGGCCGGAGTCGATCGCGCCGTTCGAAGTCGTGCTGTGCCCGATGGGCTACGACC
Source organism: Paraburkholderia sp. BR10954 (assembly GCF_040965775.1). Lineage (NCBI taxonomy): Bacteria > Pseudomonadati > Pseudomonadota > Betaproteobacteria > Burkholderiales > Burkholderiaceae > Paraburkholderia > Paraburkholderia sp. BR10954. The sequence goes on along the minus strand of NZ_JBFRCK010000040.1, from coordinate 14,362 downwards.
GCAGCGACGCGGTACGCGAGCAGGCCGATAAGCTGTACGCGGAACTCGTCGCGGCCGGCATCGACGTGATCCTCGACGATCGCGGCGAGCGTCCGGGCGTGATGTTCGCCGACTGGGAGCTGATCGGCGTGCCGCATCGGCTGGTGATCGGCGACCGCGGGCTGAAGGACGGCAAGATCGAGTATCAGGGCCGTCGCGACGCCGAAGCGACGCTGCTGCCGGTCGCGGATGCCGCGCAGACCGTGATCGACAAAGTGCGCGCGGCGCTCGCGATCTAAGCGGGGCGGGCAGTGGAGTACACCTTCCTGTCCGCGACGGTGCTGCTGATCCTGATCACCGATCCGCTCGGCAACATCCCGATCTTCATTAGCTGTCTGCGTGGGGTGTCGCCGGAACGCCGCACGGTGGTGATCCTGCGCGAGGTCGCGATCGCGTTTGCGATCCTGCTGGTGTTCATGGTGCTCGGGCAGAGCTTTCTGCGCATGATGAGCCTGAGTGACCAGTCGCTGCGGATCGGCGGCGGCATCGTGCTGTTTCTGATCGCGCTGCGCATGGTGTTTCCGCATCCGGACGGTCCATTCGGCGGCGACGCGCGCGGCGGCGAGCCGCTGATCGTGCCGCTTGCGATTCCGGCGCTGGCGGGGCCGTCGGCGTTGGCGACGGTCATGCTGCTGACGTCGCAGGCGCCCGGCAAGACGTACGAATGGATCGGCGCGCTGACCGTCACGATGATCGTCTGCGCGATCGTGCTGATGCTCGCCGAGCGCATTCAGGCGTGGCTCGGTGAACGGGTGATGGCGGCGTTCGAGCGGCTGATGGGGCTGGTGCTCGTCGCGATTTCAGTCGAGATGATGCTCGGCGGGATCCGCTCTTTCGTGCACAAGCTGTAAAGCGGGAGCCGGTGCGCGAGCCGCCACCGTCGCAGCCATAAAAAAAGCAGCCGGGCAGGCTGCTTTTTTTTTCGCCGGTACGCGGATGCGCCGCTCACGCCCCCTCGGTCAACGCCCGAATGGTCGGCAGATTGCGCCAGTAGCCCTTCGCATCCATCCCGCAGCCGAACACGTACCGGTCCGGCACTTCGAAGCCGCAGTAATCGGGGCGCAGCGGCTTCGCCTTCGGAATGATCTTCTCGCACAGCACCGCGGACAGGAAGCGCTTCGCGCCCATCGCGAGAATGCGGTCGCGGATCGCGGCCATCGTCTCGCCTTCGTCGAGGATGTCGTCGAGCACGAGCACCACGCGATCCTTGACCGACTCGGCCGGCGCGACGCGCCATTGCATCTCGTTGCTGCCCTTCGTCGTATTGCGGTAGCGCGTCAGATGGATGTAGTCGAACTCGAGCGGGAAATCGAGGTGCGGCAGCAGCATGCCGGTGAACACCGCGGCGCCGCCCATCACCGACAGCACGAGCGGGAAGTCCTCGCTCATCTCGTCGCGGATGGCGGCCGCCATGCGGGCGATTGACGCAGTGACGTCCGAGGCCGAAACGATCTCTTCGGAATGTTGAAAAATCTGCAGGGCTTCTTCGCGGTTCATGACGTCTGACGGCCGATAACTGTATACATAGTGTGGGTGGCAACATCCCGAGGGACGTTCCCGCGAGGGACGACGCGATGCGCTACAGAATAAACCCGCACGATGCCGAAGTCAGCCACGCCGCGCATCGGCGCGAGCGCGCGCCGGTCCCATCAAGCTTAGCGCATGCCGGGCATCATGCCCTTCATGCCGCGCATCATCTTCTGCAGGTTGCCGCCCTTGAGCTTCTTCATCATCGTGCGCATCTGTTCGTACTGGTTCAGCATGCGGTTGACTTCCTGCACCTGCACGCCCGCGCCCGCGGCGATGCGGCGCTTGCGGGTCGCCTTGATCAGTTCGGGCTTGGCGCGCTCGGCCGGCGTCATCGAGTTGATGATGCCTTCCATGCGGCGCATCTGCTTCTCGGCCTGGCTCATGTCGGCGCCGGCGGCGGCCTGCTGGAACTGCGCGGGCAGCTTATCCATCAGCGACGACAAGCCGCCCATGCCCTTCATTTGCGAGAGCTGCGCGCGGAAATCGTTGAGGTCGAAGTCGCCGCCTTTCTTGACCTTGTCGGCGAGCTTCTGCGCGGCCTGCACGTCGACGCCGCGCTGCGCTTCCTCGACGAGCGCGAGAATATCGCCCATGCCGAGAATCCGGCTCGCCATGCGGTCGGGGTGGAATACTTCGAGGCCGTCGAGCTTTTCGGCGACGCCCACGAACTTGACCGGCTTGCCCGTCACGTGACGCACCGACAGCGCCGCGCCGCCGCGCGAATCACCGTCGAGCTTGGTGAGCACGACGCCGGTGAGCGGCAGCGCGTCGCTGAACGCCTTCGCGGTGTTGACCGCGTCCTGGCCCAGCATCGCGTCGACGACGAACAGCGTTTCCGCGGGCTTCAGCTCGGCGTGCAGCGCGGCGATTTCCTGCATCATCGCTTCGTCGATACCGAGACGGCCGGCCGTGTCGACGAGCAGCACGTCGTGATAGTGGCGCTTGGCCCAGTCGACCGCGGCCCGCGCGATGTCGACCGGCTTCTGGTTCGGCTCCGACGGGAAGAAGTCCGCGCCGACCTGCTCGGTCACCGTTTTTAGCTGCGCGATAGCGGCGGGACGATAGACGTCGCACGAAACCGTCAGCACCTTCTTCTTGTACTTCTCGCGCAGCAGCTTCGCGAGCTTGCCGACCGTGGTCGTTTTACCGGCACCCTGCAGACCCGCCATCAGGATGATCGCAGGCGGCGTGACGGCGAGATTGAGTTCGGAGGCCTTGCCCTCGTAATCGCCGCCGATCACCGCGGTCAGCTCGCGCTGCACCACGCCGACGAGCGCCTGACCCGGCGACAGGCTGGCGATCACTTCCTCGCCGAGCGCCTTCTCCTTGACCTTCGCGATGAACTCGCGCACGACGGGCAGCGCCACGTCGGCCTCGAGCAGTGCGAGACGCACCTCGCGCAGCATTTCCTGGGTGTTCGCCTCGGTGAGCCGGGCTTCGCCGCGCAGCGTCTTGACGACGCGCGCCATCCGTTGAGTCAGATTGTCGAGCATGGGGAGCGATGAACGGTGGGGCCCGCGCAGCGCGCGAAGCAGAAGGCGTCGCGGGGAAGGGCCCTAGTGTAAACTTCGAATATGGATATTGTACTGTATGCCCTCACCGGGCTTCTCTACGGCGGTCTTGCCGTGGCCGGCTGGCGCTCGCACCGGCACGCGGCCGTGCGTCCGCTGCTCGAGAGCGTGCCGCCGCTGCCCGATCAAGCCGTCCACGCGGGCGCTCTGGTGGCCTCCGGCATGAGCGCGCCCGGGCGCGCGCTGTTATTCGTCGCGCTGCTCGCTCACGGCGTCCTGCTGCATACCACGATCTTCCCGCAGAACGCGATGGTGTTCGGCTTCGCGTTCGCGCTGTCGGCGATGTTCTGGCTCGGCGCCGGCATCTACTGGATCGAAAGCTTCTTCTTCCCGCTCGACGGACTGCGCCTGCTGGTGTTGCCGCTCGCGTGCGTCGCATCGCTGCTGCCGCTTGGGTTCGGCGGCGTGCGCGTGCTGCCGTATGCGGCCGCGCCGATGTTCAAGCTGCACTTTCTGATCGCGAACATCGCGTACGGTCTGTTCGCGATCGCCGCGCTGCACGCGGTGCTGATGCTGGCGGTCGAGCGGCGTTTGCATTCGATGCGCGGCGCTCTCGCGCAGCGACACGCGGCGTCGGGCAACGGCTGGTGGTCGAGCTGGCTCGACACGCTGCCGCCGCTGCTCACGCTCGAGAAGCTGCTGTTCCGTCTGATCGGCGCCGGCTTCGTGCTGCTTACACTGACGCTGCTGTCGGGCATCCTGTTCAGCGAGCAACTGCTCGACCGCGCGTTGCGGCTCGATCACAAAACTGTGTTCGCGATTCTTTCGTGGGTGATGTTCGGCGCGCTGCTGACGGCGCGCAAGGTGTCCGGCTGGCGCGGCCGTGCGGTATTGCGCTGGGTGCTGGCCTCGTTCGTCGCGCTGTTGCTCGCGTACGTCGGCAGCCGTTTCGTTTTAGAGGTGCTGTTGCACCGGCCTGTAGTGTGAGCGTCCCCATGCGACAAATCTTTTTGCTGATTCTGCTGTTCATCGTCGGACAGTGGCTCGTGAAGGCACTGCGCCGCCACGACGCGCAACGCACCGGCGCGCGCGGCGCCAACGGTGCCGGCGCCGCGAATGGCGGCGCGCGTTCTTCGAATGGACAACAGCCGCAGCTTGCCGAACCGATGATTCGCTGCGTCGAGTGCGGGGTGCATGCACCGAAGAGCGATTCGGTCAGCGTCGCGGGGCAGGCGTTCTGCTGTGCCGCGCACGCGCAGCGCCACGGCGCGCGTCCGAGCGGCCGCGACGCCCGATGAGCGACGTCTTCACCGTCGATGCCGACGGCTGGGTTCCCGCCGCACGCAGGCTCCCCTCGCCGAACTTCGAAGCGCGGCCGCAAGGCGCGGTGCCGACGCTGATCGTCGTTCACAACATCAGCCTGCCGCCGAACGAGTTCGGCGGCACCGCGATTGCCGAGCTGTTCCAGAACACGCTCGACTGCGACGCTCACCCGTACTACGACTCGCATCTGCGCGGCGTGCGTGTGTCCGCGCATTTCGTGATTCACCGCGACGGCGCGCTCGAGCAGTTCGTGTCGTGCAATGAGCGCGCGTGGCACGCGGGACCGTCGAATTTTTTCGGCCGCGAGCGCTGCAATGATTTCTCGATCGGCATCGAGCTCGAAGGCAGCGACACCACCGCCTTCGAAGCGGCGCAATACCGCACGCTCGCCGCGCTAGTGAGCGCACTGAAGGCGCGCTATCCGATTGACGCGCTTGCTGGTCACTCCGACATCGCACCCGGCCGCAAGACCGATCCCGGTCCACATTTCGAGTGGCCGCGGCTGCAACGCGACACGTTGCTCGACGGTCGGTATTTCCCCTATCTCAAGTTTTCCGAATTGCGGTAATCCCCCTTCGCACGATCTTGCGTGATCCGCAGAGAACGAGGCGCAGCCTGCTTCTCCGGGGAGCTTATGCGCGTCGCGCGACGCAAAAGTCAAGACTTCGAGCGCAAATAAAACGGTTTGACCTGTCTCGAATCTCCACTATACTTGGTGCCGACAACTGAGTTTCGCACTATATCTTGTGTTGTGCTGTGAATAACCATGTGCATAACCGAGTGAATAAGAGTGGATAAGTCTGCGGCGCCCCGCTCCCCGAGCACGGCGCCGCAAGCATTCCAGACAGCGAAAAAAATTCCTGGGGCGCAGCCGTTGGGGGATCTCCGGCCGCATCCAGAAGCATTCAGGAAAGGACCAGCCAGTGATCGCGACCGACCCGATGAAGACCGTCATCAAATCGAACCAGGCTTCCTCGCAGTTGCATCCCGCCAACCGGCGTAGCCGGCCTTCCTGCACCTCATCGCTCGCGCACGCGACGGCGCGGCGTTCGATTTAATCCGCGGCACCCGCCGCCATTTCCAAGACCAGGAGCTTTGCACATGCAAACCACCGACAACGTGACGACCCGGTACGAGGGCTCACCGACTGGCCAGGCTTTCGGCCAGACTCACGGCGCACAGTCGCTCGCGCCGCAAGCGAGCTATGCCGACTACAAGGTGATCCGCCGCAACGGCACCGTGGTGTCGTTCGAGCCGTCGAAAATCGCGATCGCCGTGACGAAGGCGTTCCTCGCCGTCAACGGTGGTCAGGGCGCGGCGTCGGCACGGGTGCGCGAACTGGTCGAGCAACTCACGCAGAACGTGGTGCGCGCGTTGCTGCGCAGCCGTCCGAACGGCGGCACGTTCCATATCGAAGACATTCAGGATCAGGTCGAACTCGCGCTGATGCGCGGCGGTGAGCACAACGTCGCGCGTGCTTACGTGCTGTATCGCGAGAAGCGCAACCAGGCGCGCGCGCATGACGACCATGCCGATGCCGCGAGCACGCCGGGCCTGAACGTGACCGACAACGGCATCACGCGTCCGCTGGACATGGCCGCGCTGCGCGGCATCATCGAGTCCGCATGCGCGAACCTCGGCGACGCGGTGAGCGCCGAGCCGATCGTCGCGGAAACGGTGAAGAACCTGTACGACGGCGTGCCGATGAGCCAGGTGTACGACTCGGCTATCCTCGCTGCCCGCACGATGATCGAAAAGGACCCGGCTTACAGCCAGGTCACCGCTCGCATCCTGCTGCACACGATCCGCCGCGAGATCCTCGAAGAAGAAGTCACGCAAGCCGAAATGGGCGAGCGCTACGCCGAGTACTTCCCGCAGTTCATCAAGCGCGGCGTGCAAGCCGAACTGCTCGACGACAAGCTGCTGCAGTTCGACCTGAGGCGTCTGGGCGCCGCGCTCGACGCGAACCGTGACCTGCAGTTCGGCTACCTCGGTCTGCAGACGCTCTACGACCGCTACTTCCTGCATCACGACAACGTGCGTATCGAAATGCCGCAGGCATTCTTTATGCGTGTCGCGATGGGTCTGTCGCTGAACGAGATCGACCGCGAAGCGCGCGCGATCGAGTTCTACAACGTGCTGTCGAGCTTCGACTTCATGAGCTCGACGCCGACGCTGTTCAACTCTGGCACGCGCCGCTCGCAGCTGTCGTCGTGCTACCTCACCACGGTCGACGACGACCTCGACGGCATCTACGAAGCACTCAAGGAAAACGCGCTGCTGTCGAAGTTCGCCGGAGGTCTCGGCAACGACTGGACGCGTGTGCGCGCGCTCGGCTCGCACATCAAGGGCACCAACGGCAAGTCGCAGGGCGTGGTGCCGTTCCTGAAGGTCGTCAACGACACGGCGGTCGCGGTGAACCAGGGCGGCAAGCGCAAGGGCGCGGTGTGCGCGTATCTCGAGTCGTGGCACCTCGACATCGAGGAGTTCCTCGAGCTGCGCAAGAACACCGGCGACGACCGTCGTCGCACGCACGACATGAACACCGCGAACTGGATTCCCGACCTGTTCATGAAGCGCGTGATGGAAGGCGGCGACTGGACGCTGTTCTCGCCGTCCACCTGCCCGGATCTGCACGACAAGTTCGGCGCCGAATTCGAAGCGGCTTACACGGCTTACGAAGACAAGGTCGCGCGCGGCGAGATCAAGCTGTTCAAGAAGCTTCCGGCGGCGCAACTGTGGCGCAAGATGCTCGGCATGCTGTTCGAAACCGGCCATCCGTGGATCACGTTCAAGGACCCGTGCAACGTGCGCTCGCCGCAGCAGCACGTCGGCGTCGTTCACTCGTCGAACCTGTGCACGGAAATCACGCTGAACACCAGCGACGCCGAAATCGCCGTCTGTAACCTCGGCTCGGTGAACCTCGTCGCGCACCTGAAGGAACAGGCCGACGGCACGGTGGCGCTCGACCACGACAAGCTCAAGCGCACGGTCAGCGTCGCGATGCGCATGCTCGACAACGTGATCGACATCAACTACTACGCGGTCGCCAAGGCGCGTAACTCGAACCTGAAGCACCGTCCGGTCGGCCTCGGCATCATGGGCTTCCAGGACTGCCTGCACGTGCTGCGCACGCCGTACGCGTCGCAGGAAGCGGTCGAGTTCGCCGATCGCTCGATGGAAGCGGTTTGCTACTACGCGTACTACGCGTCGACCGAGCTCGCCGAAGAGCGCGGCCGCTACTCGAGCTACCGCGGCTCGCTGTGGGATCGCGGCATCCTCCCGCAGGATTCGGTGGCGCTGCTCGCCGAAGCCCGCGGCGGTTATGTCGAGGTCGATTCGAGCGAGTCGATGGACTGGCCGGCGCTGCGCTCGCGCATCGCGACCTACGGCATGCGCAACTCGAACTGCGTGGCGATCGCGCCGACCGCGACGATCTCGAACATCATCGGCGTGTCGGCGTGCATCGAGCCGACCTATCAGAACCTGTACGTGAAGTCGAACCTGTCGGGCGAGTTCACGGTGGTCAACGACTACCTGGTGCGCGACCTGAAGGCGCGCGGTCTGTGGGACGAAGTGATGGTCGCCGACCTGAAGTACTTCGACGGCACGCTGTCGCGCATCGACCGCATCCCGGCCGACCTGCGCGCGATCTACGCGACCGCGTTCGAAGTCGATCCGGTGTGGCTCGTCGAGTCGGCCTCGCGTCGTCAGAAGTGGATCGACCAGGCGCAGTCGCTGAACATTTACATGGCGGGCGCATCGGGCAAGAAGCTCGACGAGATCTACAAGCTCGCATGGCTGCGCGGTCTGAAGACCACCTACTATCTGCGCACGATGGCGGCGACGCACGTCGAGAAGTCGACGGTCGCGCACGGCGCGCTGAACGCGGTGAGCTCGGGTCATGACGGCTCGGGTGGCGCAGGCGGCGCGGCAGGCGGCTTCGGCGTGGGCGGCGCGACGGGTGGTGTGGCGGGTGGCGTGAGCGGCGGCTTCCAGGCAGCGGCAGCGACTGCCGCGGTCGCAGTCGAAGCAGCACCCGAAGCGGACGGTCCGGTCTGCATGATGCGTCCGGGCGATCCCGGCTTCGACGAGTGCGAGGCTTGCCAGTAACTAGAGGCAAGCAGCGGGAGCGATGCTTGCTAACTGCACACGAGGGTCGTAGGTGATGACCCGCAGGCGGCGAGCGACGCGCCCCGTTGATGAAGTAGAAGCAGGTCGATGAGCGGTGAGCAGTATCGAAGTCTCGCCGCTCGTCGATGCAGCGAAGCAACACAGCAGTTGGCAACACCGGACGATCGCTCGACATGGCATCGCACCTCAACCGCCAACGCTGACGCAACACGCTCGACGCGGCTCACCGCCGACTCTCGCGATGAGCGATTCGCGCGGCATCGACCGGTCCATCGATCAGTCGGCGGATGCCGCGAACACGCTGCGCAATACATATAGATAGAGCAACGAAACGTCGTGTCGAAACGTTGCTCTTCGAGTTCGCAAAGGACCTCGGCAACACATGTTCAACACGCGATCATCACGCGTCATTCGATGCGTGACTGCATGAGTCACACGCAGCATGTCGAACAAAGTGTTGTATGAACGTAGCAACGCGAATCGAAAACAGGAATTTTCGCGAGTGAGCTCTTTTATCGCTCGTGAAAAGATGGTACAAACCGTTCTAAATTGATGGTGACATTTATGCTCAACTGGGATGACGAGATCACTGCCGTAACTCCCTCGAGCGCGACGCAACCGAACGTGTTGCGCAACGCTGCGGGGTCGGTTGTGGGTTCGCAAATCGGAACGCGTTCCGCTCCTCATGCTCCCTCCGCTCAAGAAGTCTTCGCGAGCGACATCGCTGTCGCTCCCGTCGCTCATGCTGCCAACGCGGCGGCCGCTTCCGAAGCGCGCGTCAATGTCGCCGACAAGCGCATCATCAACGGCCAGACTGACGTCAATCAGCTGGTGCCGTTCAAGTACAAGTGGGCCTGGGAAAAGTATCTGGCGGGTTGCGCCAACCACTGGATGCCGCAGGAAGTGAACATGTCGCGCGACATCGCCCTGTGGAAAGATCCGAACGGGCTGACCGAAGACGAGCGCCGCATCGTCAAGCGCAACCTGGGCTTCTTCGTGACGGCCGACTCGCTCGCCGCCAACAATATCGTGCTGGGCACCTACCGCCACATCACGGCGCCCGAATGCCGCCAGTTCCTGCTGCGCCAGGCGTTCGAGGAGGCGATCCACACGCACGCTTACCAGTACATCGTCGAGTCGCTCGGTCTCGACGAGGGCGAAATTTTCAACGCGTATCACGAGGTCCCGTCGATCCGCGCGAAAGACGAATTCCTGATTCCGTACATCCACGTGCTGACCGACCCGGCCTTCAAGACCGGTACGCTCGAAGCAGACCAGACGCTGCTGCGCTCGCTGATCGTGTTCGCCTGTGTGATGGAAGGCCTGTTCTTCTACGTCGGCTTTACGCAAATCCTGGCGCTCGGCCGCCAGAACAAGATGACCGGTGCGGCGGAGCAGTACCAGTACATCCTGCGCGACGAGTCGATGCACTGCAACTTCGGCATCGACCTGATCAACCAGATCAAACTCGAAAACCCGCACCTGTGGACGGCTGAGTTCCGCGCCGAAATTCGCGCGATCTTCCAGCAGGCGGTCGAGCTCGAATACCGCTACGCCGAAGACACGATGCCGCGCGGCGTGCTCGGCCTCAACGCGTCGATGTTCAAGAGCTATCTGCGCTTCATCTGCAACCGCCGTTGCCAGCAGATCGGTCTCGATCCGCTGTACCCGAACGAGGAAAACCCGTTCCCGTGGATGAGCGAGATGATCGACCTGAAGAAAGAACGCAATTTCTTCGAGACGCGAGTGATCGAATATCAGACTGGCGGTGCGCTTTCCTGGGAGTGAGCCGGGATTCGCGTCGCGGATGGTTTCATTGATGGGGATGCCGCCGCCTGTGGCCGCGGCGCCCCGGGTTAGGAGCAGAACGGCCTGATGCAAAGCGTGCCCGGTGCCTTGACGGCCCACAAACATGACAGGCACTTTGCGGACCCTTCAGTGGGATGGGCAAACTTCCCCCCGGAAAAAGCCGCTGGCGTCGTTGCCGGCGGCCCGATCAAGCAATTGCCGGCGTCGCCTCGCGACGCCGACCAGATTTGGCGCGCGGTGCCTTGGGGCACGGCGCGCCTTACCGCATTCATTAGCGTAAGCGCGTTGCACCTGCGTACGCCGATGAATAGCCCGCTTGGTAGCGCGCGCCCTGAGAAGCGTCCGCGGGAAGCGGGTTTTGACGAAGGGTGTAGTTTGAACTGACCTCATCTGAAAACCTGAAGGAGAAAATGATGGCAACTGCAAAGAAAGCCGCGGCCAAGAAGACCGCAGCAAAGAAGACCGCAGCCAAGAAGGCTGCTCCGGCTAAGAAGGCTGCTCCGGCCAAGAAGGTCGCCGCGAAGAAGGTCGCAGTGAAGAAGGTCGCAGCGAAGAAGGTTGCAGCGAAGAAGGTCGCGGCAAAGAAGGCAGCGCCGGCGAAGAAAGCCGCAGTGAAGAAGGTCGCAGCCAAGAAGGTCGCGGCGAAGAAGGCAGCACCGGCGAAGAAAGCGGCGGCGAAGAAGGTCGCAGCGAAGAAGGTCGCAGCGAAGAAGGCGGCACCGGCGAAGAAGGCCGCAGCGAAGAAAGCAGCACCGGCGAAGAAGGCCGCGGCGAAGAAGACCGCTGCCAAGAAGGCCGCGCCTGCGAAAAAGGCTGCAGCCAAGAAAGCTGCACCTGCCAAGAAGGCTGCCGCGAAGAAGGCCGCTGCGCCTGCGAAGAAGGCTGCACCTGCGAAGAAGGCTGTCGCCAAGAAGGCCGCGCCTGCTCCCGCTGCTGCGCCTGCTGTCTCGAGCGCACCGGCGGCGACGGTGAAGACCGCGCTGAACCCGGCAGCGGCATGGCCGTTCCCGACGGGCAGCCGTCCGTAAGCGGTAGCTGTAGCAGTACGTCGACACATCGCACGATGTGTCGGATGACCGGGTCGTGCTCGAGCTGTTGCGAGCGCCACCCGGTCAATGTCCCGTTACCGGTGTGCCGGTGGCGGGTTTTTTTTTGCCGTCACCCGAAAGAAAAACACGCATGGACCCGTGAGGGCTCATGCGTGTGATGTCGTCGTCGCGGCGCTGAACTACGCGCGGCCGCGCGGGAGGGGAAACTGCGCTCAGTGCGTGACGCGCGTGACGCCGCCGCTCGACAGCAGCCTTACGCGATCGCCGGCGCGGAAGATTTCGCCGGTGGCAGTTTGGGTGATGGCGCGCATGTCGCCGTTGTCGAGCCGCACGGTGATTTCAATGCCGTCCCGCATCGCCACACGGTTTTCGATTGCATTGCCGGCGACCGCACCGCCGATGCCGCCGACGATACCCGTCGCGACTTGGCCACGTCCGCCGCCGAACGCAGTGCCGGCGAGCGCGCCGAGCGCAGCGCCGCCGAGTGCGCCGATGCCGATCGGCTGACCTTCGTTCGTGCTGATGCGCACCGCGCGTACGCTCTCCACCGTGGCCATGCGAACCGTCTGTTCGCGCTGCGCCTGCGAAGCGGTGAAAACGTCGGGAGAGCTGCTGTTGACCGCACATCCCGACATGGCCAGCGAACCGGCGATCACAGTGGCGACGATCAGGCGACTCGAGGTTCTCATTCCCAAACTCCCATAGCACGCGATATCAGTGCAGGTCGTATCCGAAGGCCTGCTTGAACCGCTCGTTGATTTCCGCCCGGCTGGGCGCGTAGTTTTGCGGGCCTTGATGCTCGATCTTCAGTGCGCCCATCAGGCTGGCGAGACGGCCGGTGGTGGCCCAACCGAGGCCCTTCTCGATACCGTAGAGCAAGCCGCCGCGGAACGCGTCGCCGCAACCAGTGGGATCGAGTACCCGCCTGGCCGTGACCGCCGGGATCTCTTCAATACCGCCGCCGTGATGGATCTGAGCACCCTTCTCGCCGAGCGTGACGATCAGCGCATCGACCTTGCTGGCGATCTGCTCGATCGACCAGCCGGTCTTGTTGCTCACCAGCGCGGCTTCGTAATCGTTGACCGCTACATAGGTAGCAAGTTCAATGACGCGCCGCAGCGTCTCGCCGTCGAACAGCGGCAAGCCCTGGCCCGGATCGAAGATGAACGGCACGCCTGCGGCGGCCAGCTGTTCGGAGTGTTGAACCATGCCGTCATAGCCGTCCGGCGCAACGATGCCGAGCGTCAGGCCCTTCACCTCGTCGGCGCGGTTCTGATGCGACCGCATCATCGCGCCCGGATGGAACGCGGTGATCTGGTTGTTCTCGAGGTCGGTCGTGATCATCGCCTGCGCCGAGTAGGTGTCGGGCACGACGAGCACGTTTTCCGTCGACAGGCCGAGCTCTGCGAGCCGGTCCAGATAGAGCTGCGCGTCGACGGCGCCGATCGCGCCCATGATGCGCGCGTCGCCGCCGAGCAGATTCAGCGCATACGCAATGTTGCCCGCGCAGCCGCCGAACTCGCGACGCATGGTCGGCACGAGAAAGCTTACATTCAGGATGTGGACCTGCTCCGGCAGGATGTGCTCCCGAAAGCGGCCTTCGAAGGTCATGATGTTGTCGTACGCGAGCGAGCCGCAGATGAGCGTAGCCAAGGCGAGCGTTCCTGTATGAAAACGGTGGGATGGGAAGACAGACGCGCCGCGCCGACGGTGCCGCGCGAGGCGCGGCGCCGTCGTTCGCGCGCGAGAGGGCTTACTTCAGCGCGGCGAGCGCTGCGTCGTAATTCGGCTCGTTCTTGATCTCGCCAACCAGCTCGGCGTGCAGGACCTTGTCGTTCTCGTCGAGCACGACGACCGCGCGCGCGGTCAGGCCGGCCAGCGGACCGCTCGTCACGTCGACGCCGTACGCCTGCGCGAACTCGTGGCCGCGGAACGTCGACGCGGTCACCACGTTCTCGATGCCCTCGGTCGTGCAGAAGCGCGACGCCGCGAATGGCAGGTCGCCCGACACCACGATCACGGCCGTGTTGCTGAGCTTCGCGGCGGCTTCGTTGAATTTGCGCGTCGACGTCGCGCAGGTCGGCGTGTCGAGACTCGGGACGATGTTGAGCACCTTGCGCTTGCCGGCGAAGTCGGCGAGCGTCAGCGGCTTCAGGTCGCGGCCGACCAGCGAGAATGCGGCGGCCTGCTGGCCGACCGACGGGAACGTGCCGCTAACTTCGATCGGGTTGCCACCCAGCGTGACTTGACTCATGTGTTGTGCTCCGAAAAGGGCGTCAGTGACGACAATGATGCGCCCGCTCGGGAGCGGGCGCGCGAGGGTGCGTTACGGATAAAAAATCTGTACGCGAAAATTGGAGGCGATCGCAGTGCCGGTGTCGAGGTGCACGATCATCGTCTGCGTCGCGTGCGCGGGGAGGCCGGCCGCGATCACGGTGCCGGGTGGCACGTAATCCTGCGGCCATAGCACGCGCCGCACGGCGACGTTGTTCTGATCGTCGAGCAGCGTGAGTTCGATCGCGGGATAGGCGAGCGCGATGTTCAGGCGGTTGTGCAGCGGCATCTTCAGCTCGAGCTTGTGCGGGCCGTCGATCTGCCGCAGATCGGAGGGCTCGACCAGCAAGCCTTCGATGTCGTGCGGCGGCGTCAGCTGGCAGCCGAGATGCGCGCAGGCCTGCGCATACAGGATCTGCGAGCGCGGCACGTTGACCATGATGGTCTCGCGCTGCCACCACGCGAGTTGCGCGAGCAGCGCAATGACGAGCAGCGCGGCGAGCACCACGCCGGCGACGATCCAGCCGACGCGACCGGCGTCCACCGGGCGGGTTTCGCGCATGACCGGGAACGGATCGTCGCCAGCGCTGATCGGCGGATTTACCGAGAACGGCTCGCCGCTCGATGGGGTGGGCGCCGGACCTCCCGGCGGGCGCCGGCCCCCGGGGCCGCCGGCGCCCGCAGCGCCCGCGG
>NZ_JBFRCK010000039.1:0-71984 GCF_040965775.1 Paraburkholderia sp. BR10954 | reverse complement strand
GTCGTGAACAGGGGTTCCTGCATCTCATCCATTCCGCGCATCGCATCCGCTGCCAAAGATCATGAACACGATATCCATAACGCCCGTCCCTCAAACCCCGTCTACACGGGACCCAAATTCAACAGCCCGCTAGGGAGGAGAAATGATCGCAGTTCTGACCACCAACGGTGGAACCGTCACGTACGGTGAGGGTGCGGCAACCACGCTGTTGGTCGCCACTATTCGAGGCATACTCGTGTTCGAGCGTGCTGACGCCAATGCGCCGTGGAAGCTCACGCGCAAGGCGCTGGAAGATCGCCACGTGAGCGCGCTGCTCTACGTGCGGAAAGCGGGTCTGTTGTTCGCGGGCGCACACGGCCAAGGCAGTCTGTCGGTCAGCAAGGACCTCGGGCTGACGTGGGAACCGGCCAACAACGGGCTGAACAGCACGCATATCTACACGATGGCGCAACAGGAGCGCGATGGCCGTACCGTTCTGTTCCTGGGCACGGAGCCGTCAGCGCTTTATCGCAGCGACGACTTGGGTGCGACGTGGGTCGAAATCCCCGAGATGATGACGGTGCCGGACCAGGACAAGTGGACGTTCCCGCCGCCCCCGCACATCGCGCACGTAAAGAACATCGCGTTCCATCCGGCCGAACCGGAGACGCTTTATATCTGTATCGAACAGGGCGCGCTGCTCAAGACGGTCGATGACGGCAAGACATGGACCGAGCCGCGTAGCTACGAATCGGAAAACGACAAGTTCTATCACGACAACCACCGCGTGCTGATTCGTCAGTCCAATCCCCGGCAGATGTTCATGTGCGGCGGCGAAGGCCTGCACTACAGCGCAGACGCAGGCGAGACGTGGGTGCACCTGATGACGCGTCAAGACCTGATCGGTTATCCCGACGCGATGTTCATCGATCCCCGCAACGAAAACGTGCTGTATCTCGGTGGCCCGGGCAACGCGCCGCGTGACTGGGGTGCACGGAAGTCGGCGGATGCCACGGTTCTCAAGAGCACCGATGGTGGCGTCACCTGGGACCATATGCGTAATGGTTTGCCCAAGGAAATCATCGGCAACATCGAGGGCATGGGCCTCTATCAGTGGGACGACAGGATCATGCTTATCGCCGGTACCGCTACGGGCGAGATTTACGCGACCGAGAACGACGGAGAAAGCTGGTACGCGATCTCGGAAGATGTGCCGCCGATCTCGAAGGGTGGTCACTACCGCTGGTTCCTCGATGCCAAGGAACGCATGAACGTCGAAGGTCGTTACGGCCGCAACGAACACTGACCCGGCCACATCGGCTAAACAAAAACTATTCTGCGCGCCGGTTCCTCGAGCACGGCGCAGCAAGCCCTAACAGGAGAACGCCTTGAGTCGTATTGCTAGTCACGAGGACGCCCTCGCTATCGCTCGCGGTTTGCACGACGTGATTCGTTCACGTGTCAAACAGACCGAAAGCGATCGCGTGGTGCCGAAAGAAACCATCGACGCACTACGTGAGTCGGGTCTTTTCAACATCATCACGCCGAAGTCGTTTGGCGGTTCCGAGCTGGGCTTCACGACGCTCGTCGAAGTCACGGCAGAAATCGCGTCGGCTTGCGGTTCGACCGGCTGGGTGTTCGGCGTGCTCGCCGGTCACAGCTGGATGCTGAACCTGTTCCCGTTGAAAGCACAGCAAGACGTGCTGGGCAAAGGCCACGCTCTGACGGCCACGGTATTCCGCCTCGGCGGCACGATTACCGAAGTCGACAGTGGCTACAAACTCGTGAACGGTGAAGGGCGTTTCTGCTCCGGTATCGATCACGTGGAGTGGGTGATCGTCGGCAATGCGGTGCAGCGCGAAGACGGCCCGCCCGAACCGCGTTTCTTCGTGATCCCGCGCTCGGACATCCAGATCGTCGATGACTGGCACACCGCAGGCTTGCGTGGCACCGGCAGCCGCACGATCAAGGTCGCCGAAGCGTTCATCCCGGCACACCGTTCGGTGTCCGTCAAGGAAATGATGACGGGCAATGTCGAAGGCGCCGATGCCATGCGCGCTCCGATCTATCGGATGCCGTTCCATAACGTCACGCCGTTCTCGCTGATCGGTGCGCCCCTGGGCATGGCACGCGCGGCAATCAAATCATTCACCGAAGGTCTGGCGCCACGTCTGAAGGCAATGCCGGCTGACCAAATGGCAGAGCAGTCCGCAACGATCGAACGTCTCGCACACGCGACGGCGGATCTCGACGCGGCCTACGCGTTGATTCTCGAAGACACACGTCGCATTGACACAGCAGAAAGCGCAAAGTCGTTGACGCCGCTCGAATGGTCGCGCATTTCCCGCGATTGGGCATATTCGGCGCAAACGGCCCGTCGTGCGGCCAACAGTTTGTTCGAAGCCGCGGGTGGCACCAGCATCTATAACGCGTCGGACCTCCAACGAATCTGGCGCGACGTCAATTCGGCCGCGCAGCACTTCGCATTCACGTGGGACAGCGCACTGACGAGTTATGGACGTCAGGCACTCGATCTGCCGCCTTCGAACTTCGGCCCTGGTCCTAAGAAATAGGAGTTACCAATGAACGTGGATGATCTTCATTCAATCGAGGATTACTCGCCGGAAACGCTGCGTCAGATTATCGAACGGGTGGAGAACTCGCGCACGTTCGAACAGATGATTTATCGCGAGTCCGAACTCGACGAAGTCTGGCGACTGCTCGACAACGATATCGCTGCGGAAGCACGGAATGCCGCGAACTCGGCCGAAGGGCAGAACCTCGTGGCGCTGCGCAATCTGGTCATCGAAGCGCACGACCTGATCGGCAACGAAAGTAACACCGTAGACGCTCGCGAGCGACTGCTAAAAGCGGTCGCACTCGTTTAAGGCCGACGGGGGATTTCGGTCTCCCACGCAAATTCACATATAAGAGATTAGGAGCAAACATGCTTTCCCGTGAAGACAACGACGTTCTGACTCAAGTAGGAAAAGGCACCCCGAACGGCGACATGATTCGTCAATTCTGGATTCCGGCGCTGCTCGCATCGGAAATTCAGGAGCCGGGTGGTGCGCCCAAGCGCGTGCGTCTGCTGGGCGAAGATCTCGTGGCGTTCCGCGACAGCGACGGCAAGGTCGGCCTGCTCGAAGAACAGTGCCCGCACCGTCGTGCATCCCTCGCGCTGGGCGACAACTCGGCCGGCGGTCTGCGTTGTCTGTACCACGGCTGGAAGTTCGCGGTAGATGGCCAGTGCATGGACACCCCGACCGAGCCGGAAGATTCGAAGCTGTGCTCGCGTATCAAGGCGATCGCGTACCCGGTGCGTGAAGTCGCTGGCGTGATCTGGACGTACATGGGCGACCCGGCGAAGGTTCCGCAGTTCCCCGACTTCGATTTCCTGTCGTACCCGGCAGAAAAGGTCGCAGCGTTCAAGGTACTCGAAGACTGCAACTACGCTCAGGCCGTCGAAGGCACGATCGACTCGGCACACGCGGGTGTCCTTCACCGCGAGCAGCCGTGGTCGGCGCCGGCGAAGTACGAGCACGAGCGCGATCTGCGTCCGAAGATCGAAGTCGAATACACGCTGTACGGTTTGCGCTACGCCGGCGTCCGCAACTTCCGGGAAGAAGGCAAATTGCACGCCCGCGTCACGGAAGTGATTCTGCCGTTCTTCACGCTGATCCCGCCCGATGGCTTCGGCGTCCGTAAGAACCGCCGCATGGCCAACGCTTTCGTTCCGCGCGATGACGAATCGACGTGGCACATCCAGTGGTTCTTCGACGAAACGCAGCCGGTCGATATCGAATATCGCATCCAGGAAGGCGGCCACTGGGTCGACGAAAACTTCCGCAAGGAACTCAACATCGACAACTGGTACAAGCAGGACCGCGAAGCGATGAAGACCTCGTCGATGTCGGGCATCAAGGGCATCCTGACGCAAGACCACGCAGTCAGCGAAACGCAGGGCCGCATCCTCGACCGCACGAAGGAACACCTCGGCACGTCGGACGTCGCGGTCGTCGCATGGCGTCGCCAGATGATTCGTTCGGCACGCGCGTATGCACAAAGCGGTGAACCGCCGAGCGTGCTGACGAACACGATTCCGTGGAATCAGATTCACGCTTCGACAGTGATCTTCCCGAACGACCGCACGTGGAAGGAAGAAGTGCCCCTCAACCCGGACGTCGCTCTGAAGGCCTGAGGTTCGCATGATCGTCGATAGCCACGCTCACGTATCGCCTCATTGGTATGAGCCCGTCGAGACGCTGCTCGATCAGATGAATGAATACGGTGTTGGTCATGCCGTGCTCACGCAGATGATTGGACAGACGGATAACCGGTATCAGCAGGAATGCGTCAAACGATTTCCCGGCCGTCTGTCGAGCGTGGCATGGGTCGATGGGGAGGGCCCGGACGTTGCGAAGACGATCGAATCGTTGGCCCGTGCTGGTGCCAGCGGTATTCGACTGAGACCATCGGCATGTCTTGACGACGGTCGCCTTCCCGAGGCTTGGCGCGGTATCCAGGCCTCGGGATTGCCAGTGAGCTGCGTTGGATCTGCTGAAGCGTTCAACGCGCCGGGCTTCATTGAACTGATCACCAAATTGCCGGGTACGACGATTGTCCTCGAGCATCTTGGCGGCACCAGCACGCCGGCTTCAACGGATGAAGCGCTGGCCCTGCGCCGCCAGGTGTTCAAACTCGCGGCGTTCCCCAACGTGATGCTGAAAGTACCGGGCCTTGGCGAACTATTGCCTCGCGATTCGAAAACCTGGCAGCAGGGCCGGCCGTTTGGTGATGCCCATCCTACGCTCCTACACGAAGCAGTTAGCGCGTTTGGCGCTGATCGTTTGATGTGGGGCTCTGACTTCCCCGTCGTGAGTTCGCGCGAGGGATATGGTCTGGCGTTGAAACTCACGCGTCAGGCACTCGCGGGACTGACGAATGACGATCTCGACGCGATCTTTGGCGGCACCGCCCTGCGTGTATTTTCGAAAGCCTGAGATTGAAAAAATAGTAGGAGACAGACATGACGAAGAAGGTATTGGCCGCGGTTAAGACGGATGTCGAGACCACCGAATTGCGTGAATTCGATTATCCGCAAGTGCGCCCCGAGACCGGCATTCTGCGCATCGAAGCCAGCGGCGTCGGTGGCAGCGATCCCGAGTTGTATCGCAAGGCCGGTCACGTTCCGGTGATCATGGGCCACGAGAACGTCGGCACGATCGAAGAAGTTGGCGAAATCGCGGCTAAGCGGTGGGGCGTCAAGCCCGGCGACCGCGTTGCTCTCCATGAATACCTGCCGTGCTGGAATTGCGAGTGGTGTATGAAGGGCGATTTCCGTCTGTGCATGGAAGTCGATTTCTTCAACGTGAAGGATCGTCTGAATACCGATCGATTCGGCATGTCCACCGCCAACAAGCCGCCGCATCTGTGGGGCGGTTACGCGCAGTACATGCACATGCCGCTCAACACGGTGATGCACAAGATTCCCCACGACATGCCGGCCACGCATGCGACGCTGGCCGTGCCGTTCGGCAACGGCGTGCAGTGGGCGTGTCTTGACGGTGGCGCAGGCCCCGGCAAGGTCGTGCTCGTCTTCGGTCCTGGCCAGCAGGGTTTGGGCTGCGTGCTGGCGGCAAAGGCCGCTGGCTCGTACACGGTGATTCTCGCGGGTATGACGCGTGACCAGACTCGTCTCGATCTGTCGCTGCGCCTTGGCGCCGACTACGCGGTCAATGTCGAGACGCAAGACCTCGAAGCCGAAGTGATGCGTATCACGAAGGGCCGTGGCGTGGACGTCGTTGTCGATACCACGGGCGATCCCAAAGGCGAAATCGTCAAGCAGGCGATCGCGCTGGCAGCGAAGGGCGCCTACCTGAGCCTGAACGGCCTGGAACAGCACGTGCCGATCGGCGAGATCAAGAAGCGCTATCTGACGGTGCGTGCACCGCGTGGCCGAAGCTATGCGGCTGTCGAACTGGCACTGCGCTATATCGGTTCGGGCCGCTATCCGATCGACGAGGTGTGCTCGCACACCTTCGGACTCGCACAGACACACGAAGCGATCCTGGCGACGGCCGGGCGTGGCGTCGAAGGCGCTATCCACGTCTGTGTCGATCCGTGGAAATAACGCCCTACCGTTTGTTGATATCGAATTTTACAGAGAAGGTAACGTCATGATCGATAGTCACGCCCACCTGATTTCCACGAACGTGGAGAAGTATCCGCCGTCGCCGTTGAGCGGCACGCTCGAAGCTAACGCATTCGACAACCCGGTGACGGCCGAACGCCTGATCGACCTGCTCGATGCAAATGGTGTCGAGAAGGCGCTCGCGGTCCAGCGCGCTCACCTCTACGGCTTCCACAACGACTATGTGGTGGACTCCGCAGAGCAATATCCCGATCGTCTGCGTTCGCTGTGCATGATCGATGCACTGGCCGACAACGTCGAAGAAACCGTCCGTTACTGGGTTGGCCAGCGTGGCTCGGTCGGTATTCGTCTGACGGAGCCGCAAAAGGGCGCGGACTCGAGCTGGTTCGCGTCGAAAGAAGCCATGCGTGCATGGTCGGCCGTGTCGGATTTCGGCGGCTCGGTGCGCCTGCACTTCTACCGCTGGAATCGCGTCGCCGCACTCGAAGCGCTTCGAGACGTCGTCAAGCAATTCCCGAACACGCCAGTCGTTCTCGATCACTTTTCGAACATCGTCGGCGAATCCGGTGCACCGGACTACGGCGTGGACGAAGCGCTGCTCAAGTTCGTCGACTCGCCGAACGTCTACCTGCTGTACTCGATGATCAACCTCGGCAAGCTGAAGGCACTCGAGCTGCCGGCAGCGCCCGTCGTCGAGCGTGTCGTCCGGTCGTTCGGAGCCGACCGCGTGATGTGGGGTTCGGACATCGCGCAGTCGAAGGGTGAGTACAAGGACATGGTTCAGTTGGCAAAGGATTCAGTGTCGTCGCTCTCTGAAGCAGATCAGCGGAAGGTCCTGCACACGACCGCTGAACGCGTGTACTTCAGCTGATATTCGCCCACGTGGATACGGCGTTCCAACCCAAGAAAAAGCGGGACGCCGATTCTCGCATTTAAGGGTATCCCCGAGTCTTGTCGAGCGGTGCTACAAGATAAGATAAAGAATACCCAATTGAATACTTTCGGCGATCGAGCGCGGTAGATCCGATCCGGGGCAAGTTGGGTCGGCTGTACCGCATAGGTCAGGCAACACGCTCGATTTGTCCGTTCTCGATTCTCTCTGAGGAGACATCAAATGAAATTCCTTCGGAACTGTTGGTACATGGTTGGCTGGTCGAGCGAGTTCTCGGTTACCGACATCGTCCCATTCACCGTGATGGACGAACCGCTGGCGCTCTATCGCAAGGACGACGGCACGCTCGTCGCTCTGGAAGACCTGTGCCCGCACCGTTTGGCGCCGCTGACGGTTGGCCGCAAAGAAGGCGACGAACTGCGCTGCATGTATCACGGCCTGAAGTTCGCTGCCGATGGTCGCTGCACCGAAATCCCGGGCCAGGAGCGGATTTCGTCGAAGGTCTGCGTGCGCAGCTACCCGATCGAAGAAAAGCACGGTGCCGCGTGGGTCTGGATGGGTGACCCGGCAAAGGCCGACGTCGCACTGATTCCGCCGATCGAAGGTCCGGATAGCGACACGTACTCGATGGTCTGCTCGAAGTTCGTCATGAACGGCAATGCAGAACTCGTGGCCGACAACCTGCTCGACCTGTCGCACGCACCGTTCATTCACGAATCGACGTTCGGTGCGAATAACAAGGTATCGCTGAAGGTTCAGAAGGATGGCGAGACCAAGCGCGGCACGACGGTTCTCGAACGTGGCGTCGTCGCCGATCGTTGGCACATGGGCCGTCCGACGAACCCGTATTTCGATCTGCCTTCCGACGATAACGTGGTCAGCACCTTCCTGGTGCCGGGCGTCTTCATTCTGAAGATCAACTCCTTCGCACCGGGCGTTCAAGATCGTTTCGTCGACGGTAAGCCGAACGAGGAACCGATCTTCCGTCGCTGCACGTGCCAGATGATTACGCCGATCAACGATACGCAATCGATGTTCTTCTACAACTTCGGTCCGGATCATGAGCACGCCGATCTGAAGGAGCACGCATTCGGAATCGCCGACGCGGCATTCGCCGAAGACAAGGCAATCATCGAAGCGCAGCAGGCAATGATCAAGAAGGTGCCGGGCCGCAAGATGATCATGCTGGCGATGGATCAGCCGGTGCTGCGTTACAACGAGATTTATGACGGCCTTCGCACGAAGGAAGAAGCCGAGCAGGCAGCATCTCCCGCAGCCTAAGCAGCTCAACCCGCGCCGGTATGTTTAGAGACACGATGGATAACGAAAAGATGGAAGTGAACTGGACCGAGCCCCGATGGGATGAACAGGCCGATATGGTTGTGGTCGGATATGGCGGTGCGGGCGCAACGTTCGCGTTCGCTGCCGCCGAACAGGGCGCTGACGTGCTCATCCTCGAAAAGGGTGCGCAGGGTGGCGGTAACTCGGTCTGTGTGGCGGGTGGTCTGATCATGACCTCCGTCGATGAAGAAGAGTCTTTCAAGTATCTGAACTGGTTGTGTGCAGGTCAGACCGAGGAGAGCGTTCTTCGTCATTTCGTCGCAAGTCTCAAAGACATACCTGCGTTCCAGCACAAACTGGAATTGCCGCTCAAAGACAACCCGCAGCCGTTCTCGGCCCCGGGTTTCTTTCCCGAGTTCGCGGGCGCTCCGGGTGCCGAGAGCATCAAGGGTATGAGCGTCGTGGCCGCGCCCGGCGGCGCAGGTCTCTATAACGCGATCTCGGCTCAAGCAGAGAAGGCGGGTGCACGTGTCAAGTACAGCACGCGTGTTACGCGTCTGATTCAGCATCCGGTGACGCGTGCGATTCTCGGTGTCGAAGCCGAACGCGAAGATGGCACGACGATCACGATTCGCGGTCGCAAGGCAACGGTGCTGGCCAGCGGTGGCTTCGAAGCGAACGAGGCCATGTGCAAGCAGTTTCTCACCGCATGCCCGATCTATTTCCTGGGCAGCCCGAATCTGACCGGCGACGGCATCCGCATGGCGCAGGAAGTCGGTGCCCAACTGTGGCACATGAACGCCGTGGCAGGCCCGCTCAACATGGGCATCAAGACTAAGGAAGGGTACGTCTACGTCACGTATGACCTTAACAAGGTAGCGGGTTTCGGCTACAAGTCGGGCGCGTTCAAGGACGGCGGCAGTCTGCTGTGGGTGAACCGACAGGCGAAGCGCTTCCACAACGAAACGATCGACACGTCGGTCGTTCAACACGGGTTGGCGAATCGCGACACGTGGCTAGCAACGACGCCGGGCATTCCGGAATTCACCAACGTGCCGGCATTCCACATCTTCGACGAAAAGGTTCGGGCCGGTGGCGCGGCGATGACCACGCTGAATTCGCGTGTGCCGCCGTGGAGCCAGGACAATCTCAAGGAACTCGAAGAAGGTCTGATCATCAAGGCCGATACGCTCGAAGAGCTGGCATTGAAGTGCCAATGGCCGGAAATCCCGGGCGTGACCAAGGCAGGTCACCTCGATCCCCGGGCACTTCGTGAGACTGTGGAGCGCTATAACGAGCAGTGCGGTCTGAATGCCGATCCCGAGTTCGGACGCGAGACGTTCCTGGTGCCGCTCAACGACGAGGGGCCGTACTACGCGATCGGACCCATGCTGCCGACGTACCTCAATACCCACGGCGGACCGAAACATGATGCGGGGCAACGTGTCCTCGATCATCAGGACAAGCCGATTCCCGGTCTCTACGCAGTTGGGGAGTGTGGATCTTTGTGGGGTCCGTTCTACAACTCGATGGGCGATATTGCGGAGTTCATCGTATCAGGCATGACAGCAGCGAAGACCGCACTTTCCGATAGCGAGGATCGGAAGCTTCGCTGATTGATTACACGGATAACTAACCAGGAGACAGAGAACAATGAGTGAGACCGCAGAGGTGCGAGCGACGTTCGCATCCGCCGAAACCGCTTCGGATTCGAATACGTCGAAGGGAGCATGGTGGATGCTCGCCATTTTGACGGCGACATACGTGGTCTCCTTCATCGATCGGGGCGCGATTTCCCTCGTCGTCGGGCCGATCAAGGAAGACCTCGGAATTTCCGATCTCGAAGTCAGTTGGCTTCTCGGGCTCTCATTCATGCTTCTGTACAGCGTGCTTGGCGTTCCGATGGGTGCGCTGGTCGATAAGTACGAGCGCCGGCGCCTGCTCGGTGGCGCGACCATGGCATGGTCCGCCGTTCAGGTTTTGTGCGGTCTGAGTCAGACGTACGTCCAGTTGTTCGTAACGCGGGTGGGCCTCGGTGTTGGCGAATCCGCGCTGTCGCCCGGAGCCGCGTCGATGATTCGCGATGCGTTTCCGCCGCAACGCCGCAGCCTCGCGTTCGGCATTTACAACATCGGCCCGCTTCTCGGCACCGGTCTGGCTCTCGGCCTCGGCGGTTTTCTTCTGAAGGCGGCGTCGGCGGGTGCATTTGCGGGCCTGCCGCTGGTTGGGGGGCTCAAACCATGGCATTTCGTGCTGCTGGTGCCGGGTCTTATCGGCATTCCGTTCGCCGTACTGCTGTGGCTCGTACGTGAACCGGCACGCCGCGACGTCAACGCAGGCAGTGGGGTCACGTATCGTCAAGCGCTTTGTTTCGCGTGGACCAACAAGGCCGTCTACGTTCAACTCTGGGTTGCGATCTGCTTGTACGGCATTGCGGTCGGTTCGCAGATGGCCTGGCTCCCGGAAATCATCGCGCGCACCCTGAATGTCCCGCGCCCGGAGATCGGTAAGGCGTTGGGCGGTGTGGCACTGTTGGCGTCGCCCGCTGGCCTGTTGATCCTGGGCCGTATCGCTGACTGGCTGCGTGAACGCGGGATGATCGACGCACCGGTTCGTGTCGCCGCTGTCACGACGGCCATCGCTGCAATCGTCACCGCATGCTTCCCGCTGATTCACTCGTTGAATGTCGGCCTGATTGCATATTTCGTGCAGACGTTCATGTTCTCGATGTTCGCGGTAGCAGGCGGCGCAACGATGGCCAACTTCACGCCGGGCAACATGATGGGAAAACTGACGGCGGTCTACTACCTGATCACCAACCTGCTCGGCCTGGCGCTCGGGCCCACCGTCGTCGCGCTCGTTGCCAAGCTGTTCTCGGGTCCCAATGCACTCGGCGCTTCCTTCGTCGTTTGCTATGTGATCTCGGTAGCACTGGCAGTCATTCTGTTGATCCGTGTCTGTGGTGCACTGCGTCGTGCGGCGGCAAATAGCTGATATCTGATTCAGGAGTGTCCGGTGGGGGCACTCCTCTCTCGAGTTCCTATAGGTTCAATCCCGTGAAAATTACCCGCGTTGAGTGCGTTCCGGTTTCAATGCCGCTTAAGAAGCCACTGAAGCTTCCGAACGTCACGATCACCTGTCTGAATACGCTCGTGGTGCGTATCTATGCCGATAACGGATTGGTGGGCGTCGCTGAATCTGGCGACACCTCGTCGTGGTATCGCGGTGAAAGCCAGGCCTCGATGACGGCAATGATTTCCGATATTTTCGCTCCGCGAATCCTGCTTGGCGAAGATCCGTGCAATATCGAAAAAATCGTCGGCATGATGGATCAGCTAGCACGCGACAACAATCAGGCGAAAGCTCTCGTCGATTGCGCGTTGCATGACCTGAAGGGGAAAGCACTCGGCCGCCCGGTCTACGATCTTTTGGGTGGCCGCACTCGCGAGTCAGTACCATTGGGCTGGGTTCTCTCGGCCGGCGATCCGGAAAAAGTGGCAGAGGCAGCAGTCCAGGTTCGGGAGGCTGGTTTCTCGGCCTTCAAACTCAAGGTTGGGCGCCATACGTTCGACAACGATGTGGCGACGGCCCGCGAAGTGCGCAACGCACTCGGCCCGGACGCGATGATCACTCTGGACGCAAATGGTTCGTGGAATTACGAGCAGGCCCTGAAGACGGTACGTCGCCTGGACGAATACAACCTCGCTTTCATGGAGCAGCCGCTGGCGCATCAATGCCGCGACAGCATGTCAAAACTCCGCGAGCGCGTGAACACGCCGATTTACGCAGACGAGGGTGCGCAGGAACTTGGCGACCTGCGCGAGATCGCGGAGCGCCGCTCGGCGGACGGCGTGATTCTGAAGATTCAAAAGGTCGGCGGTCTGCTCAAGGCGCAACGATTCCTGGCGGCATGCCGGATCTACGATATCCCCGTGTTCTGCTCCACCTTGATCGGCGGCGGTATCGAGTCGGGCCCGAGCACGCATTTGATGGTCTCGGATCAGTGGGCGTGCCAGTTCATGAGCGAAAGCATGGGGCCTCTGGCCGTGCATTCGGTATTCAACAGCGACGAGATTCCGGCGGGCGAAGATCTGGCAATCGGCGGTCAGCGGTTTGCCCGGGGCCGGGCATATCCGAGCGAAGGGCCGGGCTTTGGATTCGAGGTCGATGAAAAGCTCCTGAACAAAATCATCACGCCGGGCGCAGCCCATCGGGTCGTTCAGGCGTAAACGGGCATTCAGCGGCTGACTCGATTCCGCCGCGTTGCGAAAACTAAAGCCAACAACGGAGACATCTGATGCAAGGTATTAATTCGCCGCCGTGGAAGTACGCTGTCCTTTGGCTCCGGATATATTTCGGTGCTGATTTGCTGTGGTCGGGTTTCCGTTATATCTCCACCGGATGGGTTCCATTCATTCCGGGCACCGGAGGTGCATACGTGCAAGCGCTGGATGCGATTCACATGTTCCCGGTCGTCAAGTATATGGAATGCGTGCTCGGTATCCTGATGCTGAGCAACCGTTTCGTGCTGCTCGCTGCGATTTTCGAGTTTCCGACTTCGGTTTCGATCTTCTGGATCAATACCTTCATCGTTGCGACTCCGCGCCAATTGTTCTCGGGCCCGAATCAACTGCTGATGAATGGTCTATTGATTTTGGCCTACAGCGGCTACATGGCTTCGGTATTTAAGCCAAAACTCACGCCTCTGGCATTGTGGGAAGGGTTCAAGGTCGATGTCTGGAAAGAGTCTCTCAAGTTCAAGAAAACACCTGAACCGCGCAGAGATATCGTCGAATCGGGAGAACTGCAATGAAGAGCAACCGGAACCTCTATATCGGTCTCGCCCTGTGTCTGGTCATGACGTGCTGGGTCTTCTTCGGCTCGACGGGATTGGGTTACACGGAATATCGTCCTCTGCGCGCGCGTGACATGTTTGGTCTTGCAATTCCGTGGATCTGCGTCATTACTGTACTGATTCGCGATCGCCGTAAAGGCATCGTTTAAAACGGCTCTTAGGTGATGGGAAGTTTCCATCACCTTTGAGATATCCTGTCGTATTGCAATTTCTGCGGCACCATATTTCAACGTTGTACTGCAAGAACCTTTACGGAAATAGCCTTCCCATGAATAGCGCGAATTCTTCCCCGTGGAAGTATGTAATCACGTGGTTGCGTCTGTATTTCGGCGCCCATCTTTTCTTCTCAGGTATCCGATTCGTGATCGACGGCTATGTGCCGATGATTCCGGGTCTCGCCGGCCAGTATGTGGCGGGAGCCGATGCGATCGGTATGTATCACTGGGTTAAGTACATGGAAGCGGTTTACGGGGCACTGCTGCTGATGAACCGTTTCGTGTTCCTGACACTGATTCTCGAGATGCCGACGACGGTCACGATTTTCTGGCTGAACACGTTTATCTCGGCGACGCCGCGTCAACTGTTCTCGGGTCCGCAAGAACTCCTGATGAACGGCATTCTGCTGCTCGCATACAGCGGCTACATGGCGGTTTGCTTCCGTCCGACGCTCAACCCGATGTGGCTGTGGGACGGCTGGAAGGGTTTCAGCCTGAAGGGCAAAGGTGGGAGCCTGGTGGGTGTACCCGCTGTCGAACAGCAGCAAGATGTACCCGCCTTCGAACAGCGAAAGAAAGAATTAGCTTAAGGAGCACACGCGATGAAAAAGAATACCTGGATCGCAATCGCCATCTGTATCGCACTGACGCTGGCGGCCGTCGACGGCTCGACGGGTTGGGGCTGGACGGAGTACCGTCCGCTGCGTAATTTCGACTACTTCGGCCTCGGCGTCTCCTGGCTGCTGTTCATCTTCGTGCTCGTGCGCGACAAGATCAAGGGCGAAGCATAACGCTTCGGTCACTGCGGTTCTAGATTCAAGGAAGTCCGGGGAGAATTTTCTCTCCGGACTTTTTTTGTTTATATACGGCTGGGCGTGTCCATCTGAGTTGGGTTCAGCAGGATCGACCTGATGGTGGCGCAGGGCACGAGTATGCATGACCCAAGTCGTAGGCGATTCGTCTCTGATCTGTCGAGCAATGAGCTGCGACAGATATCCCAATCTCGCTTTGTTCCCGAGTGCGTTTGAAAGTCCTTAGACAGAGGCACTGCGTCTGATTGAACGGATGGAGAAGTACCTGCCACTGGCGACAGAAAGATGCCTGCCTGCAGAGGATTAGTAGGCTAAGCTCGAGCGCAGGTTGATGACGGCGTTGGTCCGACGCGACCGAGAACAGATCATGCACGTGTTGATCGATGAGCGAGAGCGTATAAGCGGGACGATCATCGACGTTTCGGTAAGCAGAGGCCTATGAATAAAAAAAGCCCACTCGAAGCGGGCTTTTTTCACAGGAGTAGGAAGGCTTAGAAGCGCGTTGCCAAACCTAGGCCGATTGCCGTGACATTGGCGTGGTAGCCGGTCGGGGCACCGAGACCACCGGGCGGGTAGATCGTTTGGTGCGCGATCCCGCTGTTCCAGAGCTTCTTGAAGAAGCCGTACAGCATCGTCGCCTTCGAGAGCTGGTACGTGTAACCGACAGCAGCCGATCGAATCGCCCAATTGCCAGTTACCGGACCGTTTGTGCTGGCATAGGTAATGTTCTGGTCGCTCAGTCCGCCGTAAGAAGCGCGAATGGTGCCGAATGGGCCGGTCGGAATCGTGACACCGGCTTGCCAGCCCTTATCGGTCTGGCCCGGATCATTCAGACGCACTTGGTACGTACCGTAGAGCGCGACGAAGTTGAAGTCGTATCTCACACCCAAGACGTGTTCGTATGTATTGCGTGCAATGGTCGCTGACGGTTGCAGGCTGTGGCCGAAGCCGTAGCTCGTGAGCAACGGGCCGTTGGCGTAGGTAAGAGTCGCGAGTTGGTAGTGCGTCGCGTTCTGCAGACCTTGATTGTTGCCCCACGAATACGCTGCCGTGCCATTCAGACCCCTCCACGTCGGCGACGAATACTGGATGGTATTGTCCTGGCGAGCCGGATCTTGCAGCATGTTGAAAATCCACGGACGCGGTTCTTCGCCGCCAATCGAGCCGAGCGGCGAGGCTGCTGCCAGCAGCATCGGGTCGAAAGTGCCGCCCCATTCGTAGCCGGCCGTTTGCAAGCGACCTGCAATGATCTGGCCGAAGTCGCGGCTGTCGATGCCGACGTAGGCGCGACGCCCGAACAGACGTCCACTCTGGCCGGACGTGCCGTTGTTGATGTTGAAGCCGCTTTCGAGCACGGCGATCGCTGACAGACCGCCGCCCAGATCTTCCTTCGCGCGAATGCCCCAACGGGAACCACCGGCACCGCCGCTGTTCATGCTGATGACGTGTTGGCCTTCGGAGTTTCCGAAGTAGCCGATGAATGCATCGGCGACGCCATACAGCGTCACGCTGGTCTGTGCCTGTGCCATCACAGGCGCGATTGCTGCCGTAACGGCGCAGCTAACGAGCAGTTTACGCAATTCCAGTGTCTCCTATTTGTGGATGTTAATTTGTAGAGTGGTCGACGTTGCACAAGGGCGGGGCGATGCACAACAGTACGCATGCAAAATAATATACGATGTTGCATATAACAGGGGGAAAATTTCAGAAGTGTTGTGTTCGAGGGTATTCCCTGGATGACAGCTGATGCTCGCTATTTTCCTCTGTGGTCATTGATTGGGATTGCAAAGGAAAAAGAAACGGTGCAGAGCGATTCTTCAAAAGAAAAAGATAGAGCACCATTGGTTGAAGGCGTCTAAGGCCGGCATGGTGAAAGGCCCGCGGGTGAAGCTGTTTTCGGCGGAACAGAAGGCACTTACAGCGGGAATCTTCCGGCGCGCATTCTATCGGCAATTGCGGCGCGCCTCGATGCCGCGCGATCCATCGAACGCCTCGCTCTGGCCGTGGCCGTCCTCGAAATTCCTCCGCTGACACAGGACAGCGCCGAACGATATGCGCTTGGTGATCCGTTAGGTTCGACTACCCCGAGAGCGCGATACGCGCAGGCGCGATCGTGGCGCAATGGCATGAGGCGGCCGGCGCTCCAACTGGTCAGATGCCCCAGTAGTAACGTAGCCGCAACACCCCGGTCATCCGGCGTCGGGCGCTGCAAGGGCCAATGCCGGTGGTGGATCGTGTTCGCTCGTGGATTGAATTTTCCTGTCTACCTATCCGGGTGAGGACTCGGGCATTACGGAAGGCCGAGGATGGCAAGGCTTTTGCCACCATGCCGCGTCAACTATCCCGGCATACGGGTTCCTTGCCACTGCCCGACTCACTGCTGACGGATTCGTCAGCCCCAAAACCGACCTTGCCGCCCGCCCGGCGCCGTCGCTCCCCGCGGATTACATTGCTCGCGAACGAAATGTCGCGTACATCAAATAGCACCTATCCGCCAACAACGGAAATAGGGAAACCCCGACGTTTACACACGATGTTTCGACCTATACGATTCGTTAGGCTAAATTAAATACAAAAACGCAGGACCGAACCATCTCAAGCCGAAGCGTTTCACTCTTCACAATGCTTTCAAGGAGGCAGGATGTCGAATAACCAAGGGGTTCTCTCCTCGGGGGGTATCGCCACGCGTATCAACGTGTGGATGGACAGCATGACTGGACGCGTGGTCACGGCAATCGTGGGCTTCCTGTTCATCGCGCAGATCGCTCACGGTTTGCATTCGGATCCGCGTTGGCACTGGCATGCGGGCACCGGCAAACTGCCGCATGACATCGTTCAGGAGTTCATGGACCTGGCCTATACGGAGGGCAAGGGCGCCGAAGCGTACAAGACTTACTTTTCGGAAAAGGCTGTTGATAACGCGCCGAACACGATCGATCATCAGGATGGCGGACCCATTCCCCACGAAGTGAAGAAGATCATCGTCCAAGGCATGGACGTCGCGGTCTACCAGAAGATCGGCGCCACCCGTGGCCAACCGGCGCAAGACGTTGTCGATGTCTACGAGATCAGCGGGTCTGGCTGGATCATTCGCCATGATCGCATTACGCAACAGAAGGCGGCGCCTGTGCAGGCTGCGAACTAAACAGCAAAGGACGAAAGCACACTATGGACAACGATGATCGCAAAACGATGCCGCAACTCATCGGCAAAGTCATCCTGACGTTCTGCCGGCTGTATCTTGGCGGCTGGATGGTCGTCAGCGGTACCAGCTACTGGCGTACGGCTCTCGGCATGTCGCCGATCTTCCCGCAACCGTTCGGCACGCTGCCCGAGTCGAATGAGCTGCTGGTCACGATGGTTCACACGCACTTTTTCCATATCGTGAAGACGTGCGAAATTCTGGGTGGCCTTTCGCTCATTCTCGGTATCTTCGTCCCGGTCGGCCTGCTTATGCTTCTGCCGGTGTCGTTCGTCGTCTGGTACAACGCGATCGTGTTGAACCATCGCTTCGACAAGATGTTCACGCCGTACATGGGCGTTGGTTGCCTATATATGAACCTGATTCTGATGGTCTGGTACATCAAGTACTACCTGCCGATGATGACGTTCAAAACCACGATCGGCCGCATCGGCGACTGGAAGAAGCTGCCAAAAATTTTCAAGTCGGCCGCTGTTGATCTGATCTGATTTCGGATGTGAAGTGAGGGATTTGGCTACGTTGCTTCGGTAACGTAGCTTTTTTTGTTTAAATATTTGGCGATATTTCCTGGAACATGACGAAAAGATTTTTACGTCTTAAATCGGGTTGGTCATTGAGCCGAGTTTGTGGCGATATCAGTGGTGCGATATTTGGCATGCTGTTGATCGTGCAGCCGTTGATCGCGCATGAGCAGCCTGTTCAAACGCTCACGATCGTAGAGTATCGAGCGCATATGTCGCCGGACCAGCCGACAATGCGCGGCATGGCCAGGTTCGCAGATATCGTGAACCGGGAGTCTCACGGTCGTCTGGCGGTGAGCGTGAGCGCCGATACAGTACCGGGTTCGCCGGGTGAGCAGATCAAAACATTGCAGGCAGGTGGCCCGGGGGCCCCGGATTTGATGCTGCTGGTAACGCCGGCATTGCGTCATCTCGTGCCCGAATTCGAGATCATGGATCTGCCGTATGTTGTCCGCAGCGAACCTCAGGCGCAGGCACTGCTCGATGGTCCGTTCGGACAAACTCTGTTGTCGCGCCTCGAGGGTCACGGTTTGACGGGTCTCGCTTGGTGGGAGAACGGCTTCCGACAGATCACGACGTCGGGCCAGCCGTTCCGGCACGCGCTCGATCTGGCGAACCGGCCGGTTCGCGTGATCCCGGAACCCGCGTTCGTTGAGACGTTCAAGGTCTTGGGCGCTGACGTCGTGGGACTTCCGTATTCTGAACTATACGGAGCATTGAAGAGTGGACGCATCGTTGCGGAAGATAACTTCTATTCGCAGATCTTGGCCGGTCACCTTTATGATGTTCAATCGGCCGTTTCGGTCACGAATCACTCATACAGCGCCATTGCTGTGGTTGCCAATTCGGCGGTCTGGCAGAAGTTGACGGTGCGGGATCGAAATGTTTTACAACACGCTGCGATAGAAGCTGGGCGCTTTGAGCGCGATCTGATTCGAGAACAGGCGAAAACCGATCGTGCTGAGCTTGAGCGTCACGGAATGACGGTTCATATCGTCGCGACGGATGAAATAGCAAAGATGGACACCCTTACAGATCCCGTCAGGCAGCAATTCTTCCGCAACTACGATCCCACGATTGTCGATATGTATCGACGTCAAATAGCGAAACGCTAGACAATCCGGTGCTTGAGAAAAATATAACAATTGAGGATGCGCGAGACTCCACCCAGGAGTCTCGATCTGCATCCAGGCGTACGCGACTGATTCCAATGATCGTCGCGGTGCCGATGTTTTTGCAGAGTCTCGATACCTCGATATTGGGCACGTCTCTCCAGTCGATTGCCGCTTCCCTGAATGTCGAGATACTTCATCTCAACTTCGCTATAACCGCCTATCTGTTGAGCCTCGCACTGTTCCTCCCGGCAAGCGGGTGGCTCACCGATAGGTTCGGAACGCGGCGCGTATTCTGTTCGGCAGTCGCCATCTTCTCACTGGCATCCGCACTATGCGGCGCGGCCACCTCGATCACTGAAATCGTTCTATTCCGGGTCTTGCAAGGTCTTGGCGGCGCCATGATGGTGCCTGTAGGGCGCCTGATTTTGCTGCGAAGTATTCCGGCAACGCAGCTGGTGGCAGCGATGGTGTGGTTTACAGTTCCCGGCGCCATTGGGCGTGTGATTGGGCCGCTACTGGGTGGGCTGATCGTCACGATGGGCTCGTGGCGATGGATCTTTCTGCTCAACATTCCATTCGGTGTATTGGGCATCCTCCTGTCGTTGAAATTTGTGCCGGATTCGCGCTCGGAGAAGTCTGAGCCGTTCGACATGACGGGATTCATTCTGATGGCGATAGGGCTTTCGGGCATCGTATGTGGTCTGGAAACCGTCGGCCGCAATTTCGTCCCTATGAGCGTGACGATTGGAATCACGGCTATTGGGGTTCTGGCAATGGTCGCATACGGGCTTTATAGCCGTGGACGTCTCGATGTCATTATCCCTCTCAAGATTTTTGGATATAAAGCGTTTAGCATCACGACGATCGGCGGCATTCCGCTCAGACTCGCGGTCGGCTCGGCTCCAATCTTCGTACCGCTGCTCTTGCAGGTCGGCTTGAGATTGACGCCCATTCAATCCGGCTTGATGAGCGCCTGGCTCTCTGTCGGCGCATTCGGTGTCCGTCCAATCATGGATCGTGCAATAAGGAAATTCGGATTCAGGCCGATCATGATGCTGGGCGCCGCGATGACGGGCGCGACATTCGCTTGCTATGGCTTGTTCAGACCGACGACGTCGGTTGGGCTTATGTGCTTCGTGCTGTTCGTAGCGGGTATCGTCAATTCTCTGGGGATGATAACTATGAATACGGTTGGCTATTCCGGCATTCCTAAGACCTTGATGAGTAAGGCCACGGCACTTTCGACAATGATGCAGCAGACGTCGATCAGTTTTGGTGTCGCAGTCTGCGCATCATGCCTGACGATCACCGCGCAGGTTCATGGGCACAGCGCGGATCATCTGGTAATCGACGATTTCCCGATGACATTCTTCGTTGTCGGGGCCTTTACCCTGTTGTCGGTCGTGGCATTCGCCGGTCTTCCCTGGGAGGAAGGCCAGGAACTGCGCTAGATTACGAGAAACGATATGAGCTATTCCTTTAAATCACACGCAAATACGTATCCGGGATCAAGTGATTACGGTCGAGACCTGGCGGATCACTTCGGTGCTTTCGATGCAGAATTTTACGACCGGCGCGTGGCCGATCCAGCAGCCGAACTTCAGGTGACGCCGCGAGATGAAGCGCGCGAAAATTCACGAGGGCGGCAGGTTAGCGCTCGCGAGTGATCAACGCGATTGGACGGCTCGGAAGTGTGACGGGTACTGAGGAGAATCCCCGTAGCCTCCAGTTGCGACAGGAGATGGATGAGCGACAAAAGAAAAAAGCTCGATGCCTTTTCAGAACATCGAGCCCCAGTTGCTATACACGCAATGAACAACGTTACTTCGCGGGCTGGCTCAGCTTGTCGTGGTCAGTGGCGATAACCTTCGCATAGTCAGCGGATGCGAGATAAGCGGCCTGGTGACCGTTGACGTTCAGCGCCTTCTGGACGTTCGGGTCCTGCACTGCCATCTTCACCGCATCGGCGATCTTATCGCGGACCGGCGCCGGAAGATCCTTCGGTGCCAACACACCCGTATGCGACGCGAAATCGAAGCCTGGGAACATTTCGCCGAGTGCGGGAACATTCTGAATCTCGGGAATACGGCGCGAACCCAGGACCGCGAGCACACGCATCTTGCCGGCCTTGATCTGCGGCGCCGCCATTTCGTACGGAATCTCTATCATTTGCACCTTGCCGCTCAAGAGCGCCGGGATCTGTTCAGCGTCGCTCCTGTAGGCGGTATGAATCATTTTGACGCCCGCACGCTTCTGGAACGCCACCATCGCCAGATATTCACGCGACGTGGTGCCTGTCGATCCAAACATGTAGCAGTTCGGATTGTCCTTTAGACGGCTGATGAGATCGGCGTAGTCCTTGATGTCGGTGCCGCTCAAACCGGCGCCGTTGCCCGCGACCAGGACCAGGCCCGCGTGACCGGTGACCTGTGCCACCGGAGTCAAATCCTGGCGTGCGCCGTCCACTTGATCCGTATCGCCGACGAGAAGCGTCAGTCCGTCAGCGGGCGCTGCTTTTGCTGCCGACACCGCAGCTGCGTCCGCCTGATTTTCGACGACAACATCGGTGCCCAGCGCCTTGCTCAATGCGGGTGCCAGTGCGCGTGCAACCAGGTCCGAATTCTGGTTCGGCCCGGCAGCGATCAGCTTGACCGGCGCCGACTTCGCCGGTGCTTTGGCGATAGAGGCTTTGACGGGTGCCGTCTGTGCCGCGAAGCCACGACTCGACATCGTGATGCCGGCGACTGCGGCGAAAGCGAGTGCCGCACCGACGAAGATTTTTCGATTCGCGTTCAAGTCAGTCTCCTTTATGTTGGGTTACAGATGCGATGCGCGCAATTTTGTATTCAAAAAAGACTACCATTGTACTAGGGCAAACGCGTACGATGCGTCACGAGTGCGAGCGCCGACGCCCCGCGAATTCCCTTGTGCCCCCGGACAATTTGCGACGCGCGACCGGAAAGTCAGGCCCCAGGGTTTTTACCGGAGGAGGGTCGTTGACATTGTAGGCTCTCGTAAATACTATTTTGACTGATGATAACGAATTCAAAGATAGTGCGCACGATGACGTCGGGGTGTGGTGCGAATCCGGTTGTGGCAGGTCGCGCATCCCGCGGCCGATCTGAGCAATCGATTCGCATGCAAGAACGCAACATCCTTATCGCCAACGTGCCGAGCTCCGCCATTCGTCACGCCGAGACCGGCTCCCCTCTCTATTAGGCCGCTGCCTCCGTACAGCTGGCGCCGGCCACGGCTCGCACGATTCATGAGTTGCTTCGGGTGTTCAACTGGGACCCGGACGCCCGCACTGGATGCTGCACAACTTCGGGAGGACAACCGACCAGCGAAACAATTCACCCGCAGTCAGTCTCAAAGATCACATATAACAATCAGGAGAATGTATGAATCACCAGGGGGTCGGGAGGAAACGCCGATGGGCCACGGTACCGTTGGCATGCGCATCAGTTTGCATGAGCATGACGGCCGCGCATGCGCAAAGTAGCGTGATGCTTGGTGGATTCCTTGACGAAGGGATCGCTACCTATCGTGATTCAGGTGGGTCACGTTTGTTTCAAATGCAGGATTCCGCCATTTTTCCGACCAAGTTCTTCTTCCGCGGGAGCGAGGACATGGGGGGCGGCCTGCGCGCCAACTTCAGCCTCGACTCGATGATCAGCCTAAGCACAGGGGGTCTTGATCCGCAGTCGCGCGGCGCGATGTTCGAGAACTCGTCGTGGGTCGGACTGAGTCAAGCAGGGATTGGCAGCTTCCGCCTCGGGCGGCAGAACGACTTCGCCTTCGACTATTACCTGCTCGGCGGTATCGACCCGGCCACGGGCATCGCTGGCGGTATGCTGAACTTTCGCACCGGTAGCTTCGGTGCCGACCTGCTCGGGGTTTCGGGTCCAGCCCAGATCGCCGGTGCCGTCTCAGGCGGGCCGTTCGCACCTATCACAACGAACGGCCAGATCACTGGGTTAGCGGCCATCAACTGGGATCGTGTCGGCGGCAAACGAATGTCGAATGCCGTCAAGGTCGTCTCCGAGGAATATGCCGGGCTGTCTGTTGGCTTGATGTATAGCTTCGGCGGCGCGGCGGGGGACTTCAACAACGGGGCTGGAAAGAGCGCCGCGATCAACTTCAGGAATGGGGAAACGCGTGCTGCCGTTGTTTACACCGAGCAGAACTACGCGCCGGTCAACAACGGGCATAGTGGCATCGCCAACCTGCTCGCCGGCGCAAGGACGAAGTACGCCCATTTCACGGTCTCGGGGATGTACAGCCAGGCGCGCAACACCCATACGGGTGCCAGGATTTATGCGCTTGCAGGTGGCGTCGGGTATGACTTCTCACCAGCATGGAACCTCGGCGGCGCTTACACCTACGAAAATGGTAACGAGCTGCTGAAGAACGTGACGATCAACCAGGCCGCATTGCAGTTGACATACACGTTGTCGAGACGCACCTCGCTCTATGCCGCTGGTGTATTTCAACGCACCAATGGCGCATATGCTGCAGAAATCGGGAACATCGTGGCAAACGGCAATATCCAGTCAGTTTTTCAGCTTGGCATGATGCATCGATTCTGATGCTTGATTGAGAGCGGCGGCGATGAGTATGTTTTCGTCATCATCGCTGCCGTGCTCTTCACGGATATGCAATAGCAAAAAGTCCCCCGATCAAGCGCA
This sequence comes from Paraburkholderia sp. BR10954, assembly GCF_040965775.1. Taxonomy (NCBI): domain Bacteria; kingdom Pseudomonadati; phylum Pseudomonadota; class Betaproteobacteria; order Burkholderiales; family Burkholderiaceae; genus Paraburkholderia; species Paraburkholderia sp. BR10954. The sequence goes on along the minus strand of NZ_JBFRCK010000039.1, from coordinate 48,270 downwards.
GAAAGTGCCACGAGGGCTTTTTCGTCTACTATGATAGTATACAAGTTAGAATTATAAATAATTCAGTGCGCCGGACACGCAGTAGCGGCGCGGGACCGACCGATCAACCATAGTACGAGGTAGTGTTCGGACGTATAGGCGCAAACCCGACGTCTGGTTCCGATTACATTTGAAGGAGCGGCAGATATGAAGAGCGAGGAGGACCTACCCCTAAGCCATGCGGTTGAAGCCTCAGCTTTGAATTGGCTAACCGGTTTTGTTGCCGTCGACAAGGCGGTCTCGGAGTCTGCTGATCGACATCTGAAGTCATCGCTTGGAATTTCATCTGCGCAGGCTAAGGTCATCATTTGCCTCGCTGGACGGCAATTCATGACGCAGGTTCAACTCGCCCGCCGGCTGAATTACGATATGGGGTCGCTATCCCGACTCATTCCGCGTCTCATCGACGCTGGAATTGTAATGAGGTCCCGGCATCCAGACGACTGTCGCTGCTGGTGCGTTCAGCTTACGGGAAGCGGAGTGGCCATGGTCGCGAAGATCACCGCGTTTCTCGGGGCAACTGACCAGAAATTGATTAGCCTCTTAACCGAGGACGAAGCAGATATTTTCATGGTGTTGCTCAAGCGCTTACTCGTGAATTCCGCAACTCATGGGGCAGCCGATGTCTCGGCAGTTGCCTCGACGGTCAGCCCGAGGTCCTTCGGCGCCATTGGCGCACCGGCGTGACCGACAACGCTCTCTCCTTCGCACTACAACGTGGCCAGCGCATATCTAATCCTGCGCGTCCGTGCCTTCGCCGTTATCGACGATCGGCTTCTCGCGCGTGCGCCCGATGATCGTCTCGGTCGATGCCGCTATCCGGAGGCCGCATCCACGGACAGGAAAAGCCGAGCACACCGGCCATCGTTGGCGCCCGTGCTGCGTTAACTTCGCCTTAGCGGTCGAAAGATTTCGCGAGTCCGGCGCTATCACATCAGACCGGATTTCACAATCATGCTTGCCCCCTATCCATACTCAGGGGATTTATGCCGAAATCCAAGGTTATACAATCAATGTAGGCAAAAAAACATGCTAATGCTTCTTCGCAATCTCAAAGTACGCAACCGGCTGTTTGTTAGCTTCGCAATCGTTATCCTGCTGTTATGCGGTGCCGCGGGATTTGCGCTTTTCCAGGCGCATCGGATCGAATCGCATCTAGTGGACATCAAACAGAATTGGATGGAGTCGATCAAAACGATTGCTGATCTTCGTCTGGCCCTCAGTACGGATCGTCGCGCCACGCTGGGTCTGGTGTTGTCTGATTCCAAACAAGCCAAAGATACCAATGCGGCGATTCGGACCCAAGCCCTGGATCAGCTGAGACAGGGTGTCAATCACTATGAGAAAAACGCGCTGCCGGGCGAGGATCGTCAGTATTTCGAGAACGATAAGAAGGCAATTGCTGCGTATGCGGTGATCAACAAAGAACTCTACACACTTGCAATGACTGACAATCCAGATCTTGCTACCGCGCGGGTGCTCGCCAACACCAAGATCTTTGATGTCTTCAAGGCCACCGAGAACACGCTCAGCGCCCATATGGACTTCATCCAAAAGAATGCGGATGAAGCTGCGGAAAACGCCATTCACGACTACGACATGGCCCTGATGCTGACATTCACCGTGATCTGTATCGCTATCATTGCGACGGTATATGTCTGCAACACGGTTGCCACATCAATCGTCTTCCCGTTAAATGACGCCGTAAGAATTGCCGAAGCAGTTGCGTCGGGGGATTTGACGTCACAGGTCAGGGTGCATTCCGATACTGAACTCGGCCAATTGATGCGTGCGCTTCGCAGCATGAATGAAAGTCTCGTGGATATCGTGAAGCAAGTCCGGTCCGGTAGCGAGGCCGTATTGACCGGCGCATCCGAAATCGCGGCAGGTAACGAGAATCTGAGTCAGCGCACCGAGGAACAGGCGGCGTCTCTCGAACAGACGGTAGCTTCGATCCAGCAGTTGACGGCGACCGTGGAGAACAACGCGGCGAATGCCAGACAGGGCCTCAAACTCGCGCAGACTACATCCGATTTGGCAAACGGCGGTGGAGAGGTCATGAAAGTGGTCGTGACCACCATGTCAGGCATTGCCGATCAATCCAGGAAAGTCGCCGACATCATTGCGACTATCGAGGGTATCGCCTTTCAGACCAATATCCTGGCCCTTAACGCGGCGGTTGAAGCTGCACGTGCTGGCAACGAAGGTCGTGGCTTCGCCGTCGTTGCCCAGGAGGTCCGCACGCTGGCTCAACGCTCGGCATCGGCCGCCAAGGAAATCAAGGAATTGGTCAGCAATTCCGTCACCCGCGTTGATCAGGGATCTCAGCTGGTGAACGATGCCGGGTCAAAAATTAACGAGGTGGTGAGTGAGTTCGCCCACGTATCGACCCTGATGGAGGAGATCACCCATGCATCCGATGACGGCCACCGGGGCATCATGGAGATAAACAAGGCAATCGGCGAAATCGATACCGTGACCCAGCACAACGCAGCCCTGGTCGAAGAGGCCGCTGCCGCTGCCCGTGGCGTTCATGCGGAAGCTGAACGCCTACAGTCACTGGTTACCAACTTCAAGATCGCACGCGCTATTTGATTCACGGTCTTTGGACACCCCCGGTTGACTCCTCACGATGCCTTTCAGGGAGTGAGTAAAAGGCCGATGGCAAAATTTCTAATCCGCGAAAGGATACAAAAGCGATGAAAATAGCAAATGAATCACCTTGGAAGTTCGTCGTCATGTGGATGAGGCTATATTTCGCATTCCACTATCTCTCTTCCGGGCTGAACTTCGTGGTTTTCAGATACATTCCGGATTTCAGCCACGCGGGAAAAGTGGGCACTTATATAGGCGCTATGGCAGATATCGGCTTCTACCAAATGGTCAAATATCTGGAAGTTGTGCTTGGCTCCATGCTGCTGCTAAACATCGGGGTGCCGCTGGCATTGATCATAATGGCCGGCGTCAGCGTCACCATTGTCTTCCTCAACCTTTTCGTTTCGCCAGATCCGCGCGAACTGTTCACCGGCTTCCAGGAGTTGCTCTTGAACGGAGGACTCTTGCTAGCGTACGGAGGGTACTATGCAAATTTTTGTCGCGTCAAAGCAGAGCCTTTTTGGTTTTGGGACGGAATGCGGAAGCGGGGAGATTTCGACGCAAGGAGCCAATCGTGAATAAAGATTTTCTGGTGGTCTTTTCCATCATTGCCGTTGCAGTTTTGATAGTAATTTCGACGTCCACCATTTTCTTTGCGCGGCACTTGCGTTTTTATGATTATGGGCCTCCATTGGGGGCAGGGCTATTCACGTTGGCGGCAATGCTTCGAGCAGCGATCAAACGATAGCTGCTGGATGCGCGTGCGTTCATTTGAAACGGTTTACGTTTCGAAGCGGTTATAAAAAATAACATGGCCTCTGTCTGGAGGCCATTTTTTATGTTGTTCGGCCCGACCGCGAGTGCCTGCGACATGGACGAAGGCGAGTTTGAGCGGCGGCATGAGAGGCCTTGCGCAAAGAAAAAAGACTTTGTAGGCTGGTGCTGATGCCTGTCAGGCATGAGCGGAGCGGGGGCACATGAGCTTCGACGGCCACGGCATCGACGCACTAGCAACAGGCTCATGACGTTTTCGCCAACCGCGGCGATCATGCCGCGCACACTACAAAACCGGCGGAGAGACCTTGACGACCGATCAGGCAGCCAACCGCACCGCGACCGCGGCCGCAGCGATGCCAGCGGCTTTCGACTACACCCACTTCGACACTTACACCACGGCGCCGCGCGCGCAATTGCCTATGTGGCGCGAGCGCGTCGGCCATTTTCTCGACGTGCCGATCTCGCGCCGGCAACTCGCCGACGGCTTTCGCGGCAGCATCGACACCTATCGCGCCGGCGGCATGGCCTTCACGGATTGCCGCACCGATCCGGTCGCGCAAGCGCGCTCGGTCGCGCGCATTTCGACCGATAACGTGCGCCAGCTCGTGTTTCACGTGGCCGTCGAAGGGACCTTCGAGACGACCACCGGCCTCTATCCGAAGCGCGTCGCGCTGCAAACGCGGCCGAGCATCCTCGCGCTCGACATGAATCAGCCGATGCAGATGACGCGGGGGCCGTGCCGCCTGGTCGCGCTGTTCGTACCGCGCCATCTGATCGATCCGGTGCTGCCGGAAGCGGAGTCGATACATGGCCGCATGATCGAATATGAAACGCCGCTTGCGCGGCTGATTCCCGCGCATCTGGCCGATCTATGCCGCAGGTTGCCCACGATGGACGCGCCCGCGGCGCAGGAAGCGTTCCACACCTGCGCGTTGCTGATGGCGGCGGCGTTCGGCAAGGAGACGGGCTTGACCGGCGGTGCGCGCGCGGTGGCACGCACCGCGATGTTCGCGGCGGCGCGCCGCTATATCGACGCGAATCTCGGCCAACCTGATCTGACCGTGGACAGCGTGCTGGCCATGTCGCAGCTGTCGCGGCCCACGCTGTATCGATTGTTCGAGCCGGAGGGCGGGCTCCACGCGTATATTCGCAACCGGCGCCTGCGCGAGGCGGCCGACGAACTGTATCGCCACCCGCGCAGGCCGGTGATCGACGTCGCGTACGGCTGGGGCTTCAATAGCGCGTCGGATTTCAATCGCGCTTTCAGACGCGCGTACGATATGTCGCCGGGCGATTTTCGCGCGGCCGCATCCGCAATCAATTCAGGGAGATGACAACGTGGTAAAGATCGATCCGGACCGGCTGATGGCCGACCTCAAACGGCTGCGCGGCTTTGGCGCGGCCGGTCCCGGCGTGGTCCGGCTCGCGCTGTCGCCGATCGATCTTGCGGCACGCGAATGGCTGGTCGGCAGGATGACGGAGGCGGGGCTCGACGCGCGCATCGACGGCGTGGGCACCGTGTTCGGACGCGCGCGCAACAGCGGTCCCGCGCTCGTGATCGGTTCACACACGGACACGCAGCCGACCGGCGGCTGGCTCGATGGCGCAATGGGCGTGATCTACGGGCTCGAAATCGCCCGCGCGCTCGCGGAGAACGACGCGACGCGGCACCTCGCCGTCGACGTCGCGTCGTGGATCGACGAGGAGGGCACGTTCTCGGGCCTGCTCGGTAGCCGCAGCTTCGTCGGCGAGGCGGTCGACGAATCGATTCGCGGCGCGACCAACCGGCAGGGCGAACGTCTCACCGATGTACTGGCGGCGGCGGGCCTCGCGGGCCGGCCGCGTGCGCGTTTCGAGGCAGGGCGCCAGGTCGCGTATCTGGAGCCGCATATCGAGCAGGGCGGGCGGCTCGAAGCGATCGGCAAGTCGATCGGCGTGGTCACGACGATCGTCGGGCTGCGCGAATCGCGGCTGCGCTTCACGGGTCAGCGCAACCATGCGGGCACGACGCCGATGGCGATCCGCCGCGACGCGGGCGCGGCGCTCGTCGCATTCATCGCGCGGATGAACGACGCGTTCACGCAACTGGCCGACGCGGATACCGTCTGGACCGTGGGCCGCATCGATCTCGATCCGGGCTCGATGAGCGTCGTACCCGGCGCTGCCGACATGTACCTGCAATTCCGCGCCGCGAACCCCGCACGGCTTCAGGCAATGGAGCACGCGCTCGCGGATCTGGTGCGCGACTTCAATGCGCACAACGCCGTAAGCGTCGACTTGCAGACGATCGACGAGCCGATCGAGCCCGTCAGCATGGACGCCACGCTCGCGGAGCACATCGCGCGAGCCGCCGAAGCGATCGCGCCGGGCCAGTGGCTGCGCATGCCGAGCGGTGCCGCACACGACGCGCAGGTGATCGCGCGTTGCATGCCGGCCTGCATGATGTTCATGCCGAGCATCGGCGGCGTGAGTCACGACTTCATCGAGGACACGGCCGAGGAGCATATCGTGCTCGGCTGCCAGGTCGCCGCGACGGCCGCGGCTTCGATACTGCTGCAGCTATCGGCGGGGCATTCCTGAGGGCCGCGCTACTTCCACTTGTCGCCTAGCGTGTCGAGGCCGGCTTTCATCAGATCATCGGGCAGCATCGCGATGCGCAGTTCGCACTCGGCGTCGAGCTTCAGGAACCACGGTTCGGCGAGTGCGGGGATCGCCGATGCATCGGCGACATCCACGACCGCCACCGCGCCGCGTTTGCCCTGCTGCTCGGTGAAGTAGATGGCTTCCGGCTTCATGTCCTCGAGGATCTTTTGCATCAGCTCGCCGATTCGGCCTTCGCGCACGAGTGTGCCGAACGGTTCGTTCGGTATTTGTATGGTGAGAAGCATGCGCATGTCATCCTCCTGTTCGATACCTCAACGGGCATCTCAAGGATAGGTGTTGCATGCGCGGCCGAGGGCGTTGATCGCGGACGAAGCATCGGCGATTACGGCCGACGGGTGGCGCGTTGTGCTGTGTCTGCGCGGCTTCAGCTACCGAACAGCGATCCCTGCATCCCCCGGCTCGGCGGGTGATGCGCCGGTTTCGCGGGTGCAGCGTCCCTGACCGGCCGCGCTGCCTTTCCTTCCGGCGCGGGCCGTTGCGCGTCATCGGCCGCTGCTTCGAGCGACGTCTGCCCCGCCTCCAAGGAAAGCAGCAGCATCTTGTTGGCGAGGCCGCCGGCGAACCCCGTCAGCTCGCCCGACGCGCCAATCACGCGATGACACGGCGCGACGATCGAAATCGGATTCCGGCCATTTGCCGCGCCCACCGCGCGCACTGCATTGAGCTTGCCGATCTGCTGCGCGATCTCCGAGTAGCTGCGCGTCTGGCCGAACGGGATGGTCAGCAGCGCGCGCCAGACCTGCTTCTGGAACTCGGTGCCCTGAAAATCGAGCGGCAGATCGAAGGTCTGGCGCGTGCCCGCGAAGTACTCGCGCAATTGCCGCTCGGTTTCGACGAGCACCGCCAGCTCGTTCGCTTCGCTCATTTCGCCGAGTCGCACGCGGTTCGGCTTGTCGTGTTCCCATAGAATCGCGGCAAGGCATTCGCCTTTCGCCACGAGCTTCAACTGACCGAGCGGCGAATCGATCAACTTGTATGCGTACGTCACTTTCTCAGGCTCCTGACAGGGTGCAGGCGCAAGGCCCGCGAGACGGACGTGCTCGGACGACCGGACGCGGAAAGCCGTATGAAGGCTGCGCCGATACTTGGGAGTGTCCCGCTCGCGTCGCCTGAACGCCCTCCGGATATTGCTGTCTTATTTGCATTCGACACGGCCGCGACTATCGTGAGCGTCGCGGCGATCACGTCACTGTACCGCAGAGAAGCCCAGATGGCCTTTGACTCAGTAAAATCGATAGCTTCGGTACGACGCGCTGCGCGCGCTACCCGATCTTCTTTCCCACGACTGTGACCACGACTTTAGAACAACTGCGGGCCGGGCAACTGGCGGGTACGCGCGAACTCAAACTCGCGTGCGGTGTCAGCGAATTTCCGCGCGAGATTTTCGATCTCGCCGATACGCTCGAAGTGCTCGACCTGTCGAACAATGCACTGACGACGCTGCCCGACGATCTGCCGCGCCTGCGCAAACTGCGCATCCTGTTCGCGTCCAACAACCCGTTCACCGAACTGCCCGGTGTGCTCGGCGAATGCGCGCAATTGAGCATGATCGGCTTCAAGTCGAATCGCATCCGCGAGGTGCCGGCGAGCGCGCTGCCGCCGCTGTTGCGTTGGCTGATTCTGACCGACAACGACATCGAAAGCTTGCCCGCGGAACTCGGCCGCTGCACGCAACTGCAGAAGCTGATGCTCGCCGGCAACCGGCTGCGCGCGCTGCCCGAGGAACTGGCCGCATGCACGCGGCTCGAACTGCTGCGGCTCGCGGCGAATCGGTTCGACGCGTTACCGCATTGGTTGCTGCGTCTGCCGCGGCTTGCGTGGCTCGCGTATGCGGGCAATCCGTTCAACGCGGCGCTCGAACAGGCGGCGCTCATCGGCACACCGATCAGCGGCATTCGCTGGGATGCATTGCGGCTCGAACGGCCGCTGGGCGAGGGCGCATCGGGCGTCATCTATCGCGCGGCGCTGCACGCGGACCACGAACCCGCGCCGCGTGCGGTCGCCGTCAAGCTGTTCAAGGGCGCGGTGACGAGCGACGGTTTGCCCGACTGCGAAATGGCTGCTTGCATTCGCGGCGGCGAACATGCGAACCTGATTCCCGTGCTCGGCAAGGTGATCGGGCATCCGTCGGACACGCATGGCCTCGTGATGGGATTGATCGATCCGCGCTTCGCCAGTCTGGCCGGTCCGCCGAGCCTCGCATCGTGCACCCGCGATATCTATCGCGACGACGCGTGCTTCGACCTCGAGACGATGCTCGGTATCGCTAGCGGCATCGCGAAGGTCGCGAGTCATCTGCATCGGCGTGGCGTAATGCATGGCGATCTGTACGCGCACAATATCCTGCACGGCGGCGCGGGGCGCGCGCTGCTCGGCGATTTCGGCGCGGCGTCGTTTTTCGATGCCGGCGATCGCGAGCTCGCTATCGCGTTGCAGCGGCTCGAAGTGAGGGCGTACGGCTGTCTGCTCGAAGAACTGCTGGAGCGTTGCGACGCGCAAGCGGACATCGCCGGGCAACTGGCCGCGTTGAAGACGCGTTGTCTGAGCGAAGACATCGACAGCCGGCCGCTGTTCGACGAAATCGTCGCCAGCGTCGCGTCGTTCGATCGGCACATCCGCAACCAGTCCGTTCGCAACCAGCACCTCCGCGAAGGAGTCAAGCCATGACGCAGAACATGCGCCGCCGCGTGCTGCTCGCGGGCGCGCTGGCAGCAACCGGTCTCACCGGCGTCGCGCGATTCGCGGACGATGCCCATGCCCAGGTACCGCCCGGCACGAAGCCGAAGATCGCGCTCGTGCTCAAATCGATGTCGGACCCGTTCACGGTCGCGATGGTCGACGCCGCGCGCAATTACCAGCAGCACTTCTCGTCGCAATTCAGCCTGACGATTCGCGGCACGGCCAAGCAGACCGACACCGCCGCGCAGATCCGCATGGTCGACGAGATGATCAGGGCGAAGATGAACGCGATCGTGATCGCGCCGACCGACTCGAAGGCGCTGATCCCGGTGATTGCACGCGCGATCAAGGCCGGCATCATCACGATCACGATCGACAACCCGCTCGACGACGCGACGCAGGCGGCCGCCGGCATCTCGGTGCCGTTCGTCGGGCCGAACAATCGCAGCGGCGCGAAGCAGGTCGGCCAGTATCTGGCCACGCGGCTGAAGCCCGGCGATCAGGTCGGCATCATCGAAGGCATTTCGGTGAGCAGCAATGCGCAGCAACGCACGGCCGGCAGCCGCGACGCGATGGATGCGGCGAAGGTGCAGGTCGTCGCGGTCGAGTCGGGTAACTGGGAGTACGGCAAGGGCCGCGACGTGGCCGCGAAGATGCTGGCCGAGCATCCGCAGCTTCGCGCGCTGTTATGCGGCAACGACAACATGGCGATGGGCGCGGTCGACGCGATTCGCGACGCAGGCCGCGGCGGCGGTGTCTACGTCACCGGCTACGACGCGATCGATGCGATCAAGCCGCTGCTCGCCGACGGCCGCGTGCTCGCGACGATGAACCAGTTCGCCGACCGCCAGACCGTGTTCGGCATCGACTTCGCATTAAAGGCGGTGACCGAGCGACGCAAGCAGCGCGAGCTGTCGAGGGTGATCGAGACGCCGCTGCAACTGGTGACGGCCTCGAAACGTTGAGGCGGGGCGCGCGATTGCGCCGCTTGCCGCCGCGCGTCGAACACCGATAGCAGGTCGAGTGCGCGGCCCGCGCCGGATTGGATGGCCGGCATCAACCACGGCGTGCCCGCGCTCGGCATCGACGCGGCCTTACTGCAGAAGCTGCTGGGCGGCGCGGTCGCGATTGCCGTGCTGGTCGCCAATTGCTATCTGTTGCTGAGGCTTTCGCTGCGCTGGCAGACTACCGTCGTGCGGTGCGAACTCGCGTTGCTGGTCGTGCTGTTCTTCTCGACGTTCAATCTGAGCTTCGAATTCATCGAGCGCAAGATCGGCTACCTGGTGCTGCAAGGCGCGACCACCACGCTCTATATCTCGGCGATCTCGATCGCGCGTATCGAACGCCGCTTCAGGAGGTCCGCGCGATGACGCCGGTCGCGGCGTTTTTTTTCCGTGTCATCATGTCTGGTCTGTTGGAATCCAATCACAACGAACTCCCGGACCTGCCATGTCATTCCATACCTGGTTGCTTTTCGCCGCTGCCTATCTGCTCACCACCATTTCGCCGGGACCGAACGTTCTGCTGGTGATCCGCAACTCGGTTCGCTATGGAAGCCGCGGCGCGGCCGCGAGCGTTGCCGGCAATCTGCTCGCGCAAGGAGTCGTCGTCGCGCTCGTGGCGTTCGGTGTCGGCGCGGTATTGACGACGCTGCCGCCGCTCTTCGTCGCGATGAAAGTGCTCGGCGCGGGTTATCTGATGTATCTCGGCATCAGGCAACTGCGCGGCGGCGGCAACAGGCAGGCAGCGCAGGCCGCGCAGCCCACGGGCGTCGCATCGCCCGCTGATACGTTCGAGCGCAGCAAAGTATTCCGCGAAGCGTTGCTCGTGTCGGGCAGCAATCCGAAGACGATGATCTTTCTTTCGGCGTTCATGCCGCAATTCATCGACCACGAGCGCGGCCTGCCGGAGCAGTTCATCGTGATGTATCTGACGATCGCGGTCACCGTCGCGCTCGTACACACCATTTATCCGCTCGGCGTGCGAGGTATCCATAAGCGCGTCGGAGCCAGCCGGTGGATCGCGGCGATCAAACGCGGCAGCGGCCTCGTCTTCGTCGCGCTCGGCATCAAGCTGCTGACCGCTCAGCGCACCTAGTCCATCACGATGGCTGCAAGCAAATGAGCCGAATGCAAAGCGTCGTCGATGTGAACGTGCTGTTTCTGAACGGGCAGGGCGAGTGCCTTTTCATGCAGCGGGCGAATACCGGTTTCAGGGACGGCCAGTACGCGCTGATTGCCGGCCATCTCGAACCTGGCGAATCGATCGAAGAGTGTGCGATTCGCGAATCGAAAGAAGAAGCGGGCGTGACGATTGCGCCCGGCCAACTCGAATTCAAGCTCGTGATGCGGCGCGACTCGGACACGAACCGCATCAGCTTCTTTTTCGCGTGCCGTTCATGGCAAGGCGAACCGGCGAACATGGAGCCGCACAAGTGCTCGGGCTTCGTGTGGGCGAAGCCGGACCAGCCGCCGGCGCCGATCGTCGACTATGTGGCGGCCGCTCTCGCGCATATCCGCGAGGGCGTGATGCTGGCCGATTTCAAGCCTTGATTGCTCCGTACCGTTGCCGAAGAATAAGCGCGAGATTCAGCTTTATTGGCTGAGTTGACGCTTATTTCGTCTCTTTTACTGACGATTCCCTCAGCAAATCGAACGCGCAATCTCTCGCTTCAATAGAGCGACGAAACGACCGCTCATTGACGCCGCGCCAATCCCCATTGCGCGCGAATTTGTCGCTTGCGCCGGTTTTGCGTTATCGTGCTGCACCAAAAATGGCGGAGCTGGCGAATTGCCCAGCCGTCCGGTTGGCAAGGTAAGTAAAGAGGAGATGTGTCGTATGTCGTTCAAGCTTCACAAACTGCTGCCGCTCAGCGCGGCAGTCGTCGCATTCGCGGGCATTGCCGGTACGGCAAATGCGGATCAGGTCGTCAAGATCGGTCACGTCGGTCCGTTGACGGGCGGCTCCGCCCACCTCGGCAAGGACAATGAAAACGGCGCGCGCCTCGCGATCGAGGAAATCAACGCGAAGGGTCTGACGATCGACGGTCAGAAGGTGACGCTTGTGCTCGACGCGCAGGACGACGCGGGCGACCCGCGCCAGGCAACCCAGGTCGCGCAGAAACTCGTGGACGACAAGGTCGTCGCGGTGGTCGGCCACCTCAACTCGGGCGCGTCGATTCCGGCATCGAAGATCTATAGCGACGCGGGCATCGTGCAAATCTCGCCGTCGTCGACGAACCCGGCCTACACGCAGCAGGGCTTCAAGACGACTTACCGCGTCGTCGCGACCGATGCACAGCAAGGTCCGGCACTCGCCGCCTACGCCGCGAAGACCCTGAACGTGAAGACCGTGGCCGTGGTCGACGATTCGACCGCCTATGGCCAGGGCCTCGCGAACGAATTCGAAAAGACCGCGAAGTCGCTCGGCCTGAAGGTCGTCTCGCACGACGCGACCAACGACAAGGCGGTCGACTTCCGCGCGATCCTGACCAAGATCAAGGGCGAGAATCCCGACGCGATCATGTACGGCGGCATGGACGCGACCGGCGGTCCGTTCGCGAAGCAGGCGCGTCAGCTGGGCCTGCGCGCGAAGTTGCTGTCGGGCGACGGCGTGTGCACCGAAAGCCTCGCGGACCTCGCCGGTCCGGCGGCGGGCAACGTGGTGTGTTCGCAGGCCGGCATGGCCGTCGAGCGCATGAACGGCGGCGCGCAATTCGCGGCGAAGTACACGAAGCGCTTCGGTCATCCAATCGAATTCGACGCACCGTTCACGTACGACGCGGTGTATATCGTCGTCGACGCCATGAAGCGCGCGAACTCGACCGACCCGGCGAAGGTGCTGGCCAAGGTGTCGAGCACCAACTACAAGGGCGTGACCGGTGAAACGACGTTCGACGCGAAGGGCGACCTTCAGCATGGCGTGATCTCGCTGTACGACTACAAGGATGGCAAGAAGTCGCTGCTCGACGTCGTGAAGATGTAAGAGCGCAGACGCGTCAAAAGCGTTGAAAGCACGAAGGGCCGATGAAGCACCGCTTCATCGGCCCTTTGCTTTGACTGAAGTCGAGCGGCGTAGATCGGCTAAGCGGTCGCTGCATCGATTGATATTTTTTGCGACCTAATCACGCAGAAAAAATATATTGGACGTCTTACAGGCGTTCTTGCACTATTCGTTTCCAGCGCCGACTCCGCGCTGCGATCCCCACGCCCGCGCGGCGCTCAAAACCGATAACAGCAATACCTGAGGATACAGATGCCCAACTATCGCTCACGCACTTCAACTCATGGCCGCAACATGGCCGGCGCCCGCGCGCTGTGGCGCGCGACCGGCATGAAGGACGACGATTTCGGCAAGCCGATCATCGCGGTCGTGAACTCGTTCACGCAGTTCGTGCCGGGCCACGTGCATCTGCGCGACCTGGGCGCGCTGGTCGCGAAGCAGATCGAAGCGGCCGGCGGCGTGGCGAAGGAATTCAACACGATCGCCGTCGACGACGGCATCGCGATGGGTCACGGCGGCATGCTGTATTCGCTGCCGTCGCGGGAACTGATCGCGGACTCGGTCGAGTACATGGTCAACGCGCACTGCGCGGATGCGATGGTCTGCATCTCGAACTGCGACAAGATCACCCCGGGCATGCTGATGGCCGCGATGCGCCTGAACATCCCGGTCGTGTTCGTGTCGGGCGGCCCGATGGAAGCGGGCAAGGTCAAGTCGCCGACCGACGGCCAGGTGATCGCGAAGATCGACTTGATCGACGCGATGATAAAGGCGGCCGATCCGAAGATCAGCGACGCCGAAGTCGCCGAAGTCGAGCGCAGCGCGTGCCCGACTTGCGGTTCGTGCTCGGGCATGTTCACGGCGAATTCGATGAACTGCCTGACCGAGGCGATCGGCCTCGCGCTGCCGGGCAACGGTACGGTCGTCGCGACGCACGCATGGCGCAAGGGGCTGTTCGAGCAGGCGGGCAGCCTGATCGTCGAGCTGTGCCGCCGCTACTATCAGGAAGAGGATGCCTCGGTCCTGCCACGCAGCATCGCCACCAAGCGGGCCTTCGAAAACGCGATGACGCTCGACGTCGCGATGGGCGGCTCGACCAACACCGTGCTGCACCTGCTGGCCGCCGCACAGGAAGCGGGCGTCGATTTCACGATGTCGGACATCGACCGCATCTCGCGCAAGGTGCCGTGCCTGTGCAAGGCCGCGCCCATGACCGACAAATACCACATCGAGGACGTGCATCGCGCGGGCGGCATCATCGGTATTCTCGGCGAGCTCGCGCGCGCGGACCTGCTCGATCTGTCGTGCGGCAACGTGCATAGCGGCACGCTCGGCAACGCGATCGCGAAGTGGGACATCGCCGGCGGCGCGGGCGACGAAGCGCAGAAGTTCTTCCGCGCGGCGCCGGGCGGCATTCCGACCACGGTCGCGTTCAGCCAGGAAGCGACCTACGCGACGCTCGACACGGATCGCAAGAGCGGCTGTATCCGCAGCAAGGAAAACGCGTATTCGAAGGACGGCGGCCTCGCGGTGCTGTACGGCAACCTCGCGGAGAAGGGCTGTATCGTGAAGACCGCGGGTGTCGATGAATCGCAGTGGCTGTTCTCGGGCCGCGCGCGCGTGTTCGAAAGCCAGGACGACGCGGTCGATGCGATTCTCGGTGACAAGGTCGTGCCGGGCGACGTCGTGGTGATCCGCTACGAAGGTCCGAAGGGCGGTCCGGGCATGCAGGAAATGCTGTACCCGACTTCTTATCTGAAGTCGAAGGGCCTCGGCAAGAGCTGTGCGCTGTTTACCGATGGCCGCTTCTCGGGCGGCTCGTCGGGTCTCGTGATCGGCCATGCGTCGCCGGAAGCGGCGGAAGGCGGCACGATCGGTCTGGTCGAAGACGGCGACGTAATCGAGATCGACATTCCGCAGCGCAAGATGCATCTGGCGGTGTCGAATGAAGAGCTCGCACGCCGTCGTGCGGCGATGGAAGCGCGCGGCGCCGACGCATGGCAGCCGACCAATCGCGAGCGTGTGGTGTCGCAGGCATTGCAGGCGTATGCGGCGCTCGCGACCTCGGCCGATCGCGGCGCGGTGCGCGATATTTCGCAATTGAAGCGCAAGTAAAGCGCGGATCAGCGCGACGGCCCTGTTCGCGGTGACGCGGACGGGCCGAACACAGACCGGTATGCGGGCGACCGCATGCCGGTTTTTTTTGCAGTGGCAGTGCCCAGCGCGGAACCTTCCTTAAGCCGGAAAACTGGAAACGAGGCCATCGGCAGGCTGCGAAGATGCTGCAACCATCACGCGGTTTCTGCCGTTGGCTTTCGCTGCATAGAGCGCCGTGTCGGCTCTCGCCATCACCGAGGCAACGGTATCGCCATTACCGAATTCGTCGACGCCAGCGCTGAGTGTGCAGGCGACATCACCGGTCGGAGCACGCGCAACAGACGCCGCGACGAGTGCGCGCAACCGGTTCGTGAGATGGGCCGCTTCGTCTTTGCCGGTCAGTGGCATCAGCAGCGCAAACTCTTCACCGCCGATGCGGCCAAGGACGTCGGTTTGCCGTAGTTCGCGCGATATCGTCAAGGCAACATGCGCAAGGGCCTGGTCGCCGGCTGCATGCCCGTATCGGTCATTGATGCCCTTGAAGTTATCGATGTCCAGGATCGCGATGGACAGCTTCGACTTCGCCACCTTTGCCAACTCGAACAGCGCCTCCGCGCGCGCGATGAAAGCGCGCCGTCCGAGCGCGCCCGTCAGATCGTCGATGGTGGCGAGGCGTTCCATCCGCTCCGCCAGCCGGTCATGAGCCAGCATTACCATGCCGACCGACAGGCATGGCAAAGTCAGTATCGCCATGCCGAGAAATGCGACGTTTAGCGGCGTTTCCTCCAGAAAGACCGATTCATGCGCTAGCCCCGACCCATATACGACGCAGCGGGCTGCATGGACGACCGCCCCCCAACACCGCGGCAACAGCCACGAAGTGGTAGCCGTATTTCGGTCTGCCCGCCGGCCGATACCGTTGCACGATCCAGGCGATCGCAAATCGGATGTAGGCGAGAAAACCCGAGATCATCGCGCCCCGGGCACTGACGTCAGGCGACACGTAAGTCCAATAAACGAGTCCCGCCAGGATCGCGCACAGCGCGCCGTACTCCCGGATTACCGATGGCGGCCGATGAAAGAATTGCCGGAAGCCGTGAATCGCGAGGAGCGACGCGACGAGCAGCAATACGCTCGCGCCCAGTACGACGAGATCAGACCTACGGAACAGGAGGAGCGTGGCCGTGACGGACAGCAGACCACTCGCCACACACCAACGGCGTATCCCCGGAACCTGAGTGTGAAACAGCGAGCCTAGAACGGCGACGCTCATCAGGCAGGACAGAATCGCAATGCCGATTAGCGCGTTCGGGATGGACATGGCAGCGTAACGATGGGTGTGATCCATGAAGGCGCCTGGCGCAATACGAGGTCGCGCCGGTTACATCCGCTGCCTTCGCGCAAAGCGCATATCGTACCGGAAGAATTTTTCGCTTTGGATCGATTTTTCAACGATTTTCGCCCAGCGTTTTCCTTTCGGCTCGCTGTCCACACTTGTGGGACGTCGACGTAACGGGGCGGTCGTCATGCCCTGACCCGAGTTCGGCCTGATGCGAACTTCGCGTAACGGCCGGCTTGCGTCTATGCTTGACTCACTTGTTCGGCTGTCTACGACGTCGACGAGCTCTTCTGCAGTCTTCAATAATCGCCCGTTCACCAAGGGCAAACCCAACAGGAGAAAACCAGATGTCACGATCCATCACGCGGCGCGCTTTCATGGTGTTCGGTGGTTTGGCCTTAGCGGGTACGCTGACCCTGGCGCAAGCGGCGCCCGTCTCGTTCGCGGTGCCTTTGACGGGCGCTCAACAGGTTCCACCGGTGCAAACTCCGGGCAGCGGCAACGCCAAGCTCACGTACGACGCCAGCACACGGGTCGTCACCTGGAACATCACCTTCAGCGGATTGACGAGTCCGACGACGATGGCGCACTTCCACGGACCCGCGCCGGCCGGTAAAAACGCCGGCGTAAAAGTCTGGATCTCGCAGAAAGGCTCCACAGAGGTGACGAGCCCGATCACCGGTCAGGCCACGCTATCTCCGGACGAAGCCAAGATGTTCGAAGCGGGTGAGATGTACATCAACGTTCACACGAAGAACAATCCGGACGGCGAGATTCGTGGCCAGGTGACGCCGCCGAAGTGAAGGCTGAAGCAGGCACGGTAGCCGCCCCGATACCGGGTGCGCGGCTTGCTCACAGATATGCCGCAAGCAGCATCACTACGGCTACGCCGACGCCGAGCGGCAGCAGCGCCAGCAGCGCTGGCGCCTGCCGCGGCGCGTCCACGGACGAGGGCAGCAGTTTGTAGCCGGTCAGCATCGGACGAAGCAGGTTGTGTCCCTTCGCTACCGCGTAGACGGCGATCACGAGCACATGCAGCGCCACGGCCGCGAGCAGCACGTACCAGACCAGCCCATGCAGCGCCGAGATCGCGTTGGCGAGCCACGCGGGCACGAGTTCGCTCAACGGGCCTTCGTCGGCGATGTCGTTGTTGACGTAGAGCCCGCTCAGCGTCTCGGTCAGCAGCAACGCGAGCAGAAATAGAACCATCCAGCCGCCGGCTGCATTGTGGCCGACCTGCACATCCTGTTCGCGATGAAACAGCCGGCGCAAATGACGAAGCGCGGCCGCGGGCGACGCCACGAAACTGCGAAAGCGCGCGGTCTCGCTGCCAAAGCAGCCCCACAGCAGCCGGAAAATAACCAGGGCGAGCAGCGTCTCGCCGACGCGCACGTGCCAGTCGATCCAGTTCAGCTTCAGGGTGATATAAGCCGCAGCGACCAGCACGACCACCAGCCAGTGAAACAGTCGCACGGGCGCGTCCCAGACCAGCACCCAATGGGGCATTGGCTGTGTCGGCCGCGTGACGGGTTTGTGTGCATCCATGTGTTGGGCCTACGTGCGCAAGCGGCGGTTTGGCGATGTGAGCTCGGGCGGTAGCGGGCGATTAAGCATACCTCTCACCGATCTCGTCGAGGACGAGCAGATAAGCCGGTGAGAATCACGAGATTACTCACTGCGGGGCCAGCGGCGCCGAGCGGTTGAACCCGAAACAAGGCCGCCGCGCAACCCAGTCCAAGGGTGGCATAGCCGATCGCCAGCGTTCGCAATTCCTTGCTGCGCTTCGGATGAGACGAGTGTTCCCCATACATCATGGCGGAACTGGCTAATAAGGTTCCAATCACGAGAGGGTATAGGGTGGCTAGATCGATTTTCATCGCTGACTTCAGAGCGCGTCCCCGCAATGACGGGGAAAAGGTTGGAGACTACATATGGGATAACGGCAAATGCCGCGCATGTCTGCGAAATGATAACGGAATGGGTCGCGGGGAAGCCCGTAGCGGTCGTGGCATCGGTGTCCCAGTGCACGTCGTGCCAGGCAGCGCGATGGAGTAGAGCGCCATTACGTCTGTGCGCAGCGGCAACCACTAGTTGAGATGCTTGTTAACCGCCAGGAAAATCAACTGGGATTCGTTGCCTTTATGGCTCACGGTAAAGCCATTTTGCTCGAGGAACCGCAAAAATGCCAAACCGTCACCCCTATCAGATCCACCTGCCTCGCCAACGATCACGCGAACCTTCTGTGACAACAGTCGGCCGTGTGGAAACAAAATGGCATGCTCCGAGCCTTCGACATCAATCTTCAACAAATCCAGCACTTCCGACGAAAAGCCCCGCA
This sequence comes from Paraburkholderia sp. BR10954, assembly GCF_040965775.1. Taxonomy (NCBI): domain Bacteria; kingdom Pseudomonadati; phylum Pseudomonadota; class Betaproteobacteria; order Burkholderiales; family Burkholderiaceae; genus Paraburkholderia; species Paraburkholderia sp. BR10954. The sequence continues at coordinate 29,740 of NZ_JBFRCK010000039.1, read as the reverse complement.
GTAGCGTCGGAAAATCCGTTACGGGGACCTCGACTGTCTCCGCTGAGGAATGCTCGTCCATGTTCAGCTTATTTCCGCCAGTGTTGTCGGAGCTAATAAAAAGCGTGCCCACGCCAGACGCCGAAGACACCGCCATCTCCTTCAGCTCGATCGAAGATTGGAGCTGGTTGAGGCCGATGTTCTTCCGAATCAACTCGGCATTACCAGGTGCCGGCTCGACAATGATTATCTGCATGGGCTGTTTCAACAGCGCACTGACCTGAATAGAGAACGAACCGATATGGCCGCCGAGATCGAGTACGGTAGTGCCATGGAAGTCGATTCCTGACAGTTGGTCGAGATATTCGGACCTTACCTCATCGACAATACCCTCATCCATTGTGCCGGTTCGCACCGCAAACTGAAAACCGTACCTGCTTACGATGACTACGTCGCCCGGCGCCTTGTTGTTCGCCACCTGCTCCGCGAGTTGCCTCGGTGACTCGGGATTGGGAACCGTACTGAGGCGGAGACTCCTGTCGGCAATAACGATATAGGCGCCATTCGCAAACGGCACTTGCATCTGCGCGATCCTCTCTGCGTACTGTGGCGGAATCTGATTCAACATTGCCCGGTTGATTACCATCAAGCGCACCTGCGGAGAATATTCTCCGATAGGACACAGTTCCAGCCTGCCGTTCAGCAACAACGGACGAACCATCCCAAATACCTTTTTCCAGTAGTTTGGGACCGCAATGGTCAACTGATCATCCGATTTCAGCGAATTGAGATTGGGAACAAGCCACATCAGCATCTCGATTGATTGTTCGTCCCCTGCTTGCTTCGCAAGAATCTTTACAGCTGACTCATTCTTTGGTTTTCCGAGAAACGGTGGCGCTGCACTGAAGAGCTTCAAGCGAGCGCGAGTATCAATGTAACTAAAAGCACGTCTTAGCAAGTTTCGGGTGCCGCCCGACTTATAAGCCGATGCTATTTTCTGAATTAGTTCCATCTCGAAATGCCCTTTCCGATGAGTGCATTAAGATCTAAATGTGCGGCGGGGGAGTTTAGCCGCAGGCATGTTCTTTATAGGTTACGTGTTTTTTGAGCTTCCCAGCAATTTATTTTCTTGGCCGGCCCAACAAGCGCGCGTAAGACCTTTGCCTTCATTCTGTTCGGATGGGGTACAAGACCGCGCAGGAAAAACTCATTCGCGATTCGGGCGTGCCATACACGATCGTGCATTCCACACAGTTCTTCGCGCGGTCAGATGTCGCGCGTGCGTGGGATGACCACCGCCTGGCCGTGCAGTGTGCCGTCCGCGTCGAGTAGCTGCCACAGTGTGGCTTGCTCGATGATGAAGCGCTCGCCAGACTTGGTGACACGCACGCCCCTGTAGTTCGTCTCGTAGCCGAGCCGCTGCACGCGTTCGAGGAATTGCTGCCGTTCTTCACGATTCGGGGCCTCGGCGGAAAGCCGGGACGGCAACCTGGTGATTTCATTCCAGCTATATCCAAAGCGGCGCTGTGCGGCCTTGTTGCCGTAAATAAAGACCGGGTCTGGATCGGTATTGTGCGCGAGTACCGCGAATGGGGCATGTTCATAGAGCCATTCGGTCGCTTCAATAACGGACATGACGTGCGGAACCAGGCGGTGACCGACTAGCCGGGCGTAACTGTCGGAAAGGAGTTGGTAAAAAGCCGGATTACGGTGGAGTGGAATCATCGGGTTTATCTCGACGAAGAACATTGGGGACACTGGATCACGGAATCCTGATCCAGATTGTCCATGATTGGCGCATCCAAGTCGAACAACCGAGACCTGACGGGGACAACGGTGTCGAGCGGCCGATCGACACCGTTGCCGCACCAAAAATCCCGCCGAAGCGGACCTGCCGCGCGCCTCATGCAAAAGCCATGACCCGACCCACGAAACCGACGCTCGATCTCCCGGATCCTCGTGATGACCCACGCCGCTATACACGCCTTCGAAGGTTATGCGGATCACTTCCCGCACGGCGTCAAGGGAAGCGCCAGGGTTCAGCGCAGTCTCCAATATGCCGATATGCTGTTCGTTGATTTCTCTTAGACTGCGGAAACTGTGGTTTGGGCCCAGGTACCAGTTGCGGCGAATAGCAAGGTAATCCTCAAGCAAAACGAACAAAAGCCAGTGAAGACGGAAGTTGCCCTCCACGTCCCCTTTGGCTGCTCGCTCAAGCATCTTCTCTGCCCAGATTTTTCTTGCACATCGTCAGGTCATGCGTCAAAGAGGGCCTTCACACCATCAAGAACCTTGTCGCCAAAACCGTTCTGCTGAAAAAGTACTCGCCCGCCGTTGATCCGGATCCAACTGGGATCGGCTACATCATTCGATGTTTGTACGAATAGATCGAGAAACAGACCATTCCATCGCGACGCGACGCGCTGGCGCTCACCGGTGTTCCGAAAGGCAATTACGTCAATATCGCTCGTAGCCTCCCAATCGTCACGTGCAAGGGAACCATAGAGAATCGCTGTGTGGCACCCGTATGTCAGACGCAGGTCGGCGACTAGAGATTCGATCAACTCGTCGTTAGTCATTTTCCACCGGCACATGTTGGTGATGTCACGATGGTCGCGGATTTTGGCAGCGGTGCGGACGACGGACTGTGGCCGACTAGCGCCCGACGGCCGAGTGCGGCGATCACATCGGGTCAGCAGTCCATGCAAACGGTAAGAAACGACCGGAGGCCGTCGCGTGGCTTTTCCACCGCGGACATTGAATCATATGTCGCCGGCCGAATTGTTGACGAATAGTTTTTGATTATACTACTTCACCGTGCTTTCAATGGAGGACGACGTGACGAGGGTTCACATCGATGTACTACCGCGTGAAATTTTAACGGCACGCCTGAAACTTGTACCGGCATGTGAGCAATTCACGCATGAGTTGCACGAATACTCCATTGAAAATCGCGCTCACCTGCAGCCTTGGGAGCCGCTTAGAGCCGAAAGCTTCTTCGAAAAAAAATCAGTTAGCCGACGGCTGTCCATGATGGCGCACAACAACAACTCAGGAGTCGCAGTGCATCTGCTCCTATTTTCGCTTGGAACCGGCGAAATAGTCGGCGAATGCAACTTCACCAACATCGTGCGTGGCCCGTTTCAGGCATGTCATCTTGGGTTTTCGCTTGCCAAACGGTTTGAGGGACAAGGTTTGATGCACGAAGCATTGACCTCTGCGATCACCTATATCTTTGACGAAATCGGCTTGCACAGAATAATGGCGAATTTTAGACCTGAAAATGTTCGTAGCGAACAACTATTGAAGCGGCTAGGGTTTGAGCGTGAAGGCTTGGCTCGTTCCTATCTGAGGATCAATGGGGTATGGGTCGACCACGTTCTCACATCGCTAATCAACCACATTCGAGAACGTTGAACCAGTCTGGCAGCTTTCGCTCCTACCTTTCTATCTTCACGGACGCAAAGCTGGCGGCGCCGTCGGAAGAGCGGAAATAGGTTGAGCCTACCGGAAAAGGGCCCAACGGATCTTCATCGTGAGCGATCAATTTCGTCACTTCCGGGCCGCAGCCGCCGGTCGCCGGCTCAGGCGCACGGAATATCCAACAAGGTCCGAATCCGCTTTCCCATCTCGAACGCGCGAATCTCGTAGCCCAATTCTCGGTACAGATTGACCGCCTGTTCGTTAAACTCCCAAACGGCTAGTCTGATATCGGTGGCACCCTGCTTCCGCGCCCACTCTTCTGCGAGTTTAATAAGAGAGCTGCCGACCCCGCGTCCTCTGATTTGTTCTAAAACTGCGACGGAACCGATGCGACCGACGACCATCGGCTGCAATAGCGGGCTTATCGGCTTCACCACCTGAATCGTAATGAAACCGACGGCGTTGCTGCCAAACTCGGCAAGAAACGTCGCTCGATCTTCTCCTTGGAGGCTGGCGAGCCAGTGCGGTTCGTCGCGGCCGAATTCTGTGGTGGCATCTGCGTAGATGTCGGGGCGTGCCAAGTGGTGGCTCGCATTCAAAATTTGACCCAATTCGCAGATTGTCAGAACGTCTTCGATTGTCGCGCGTCGATAGCTTATCGGATAGGTCATCGTCAGCCCTGATGAGGGAAATTTTCGGGGGGCGGTCGCCTTAGTGCGACTCCACAAGCGACGTGCGGACCGCCGGTAAGAAGACCGATACGCGATAGGGTCAGGCGCTCCACGCTGCATTTTGCAAAACGAGCCGATAGCCGTCAGGATCCTCGAATGTTCGACCCGACACGTCCCAGTAAGGATTGAACGACTTTACGCAAACAAATCCATTTTCGACAAGGCGATCACACATCGCCCTCCACACTTGTCGATCCGGTATGTAAAACACCAGCAAGTCCTCACTCGTTGGGCGAGGCATCACGGGATGTTCGCTGCAATGGGTAAACTCGAAATGATAGTCCATGCTGGGATTTCCAAGCATCACCCCGTCGAATTCCTGATGATCCTGAAATCTGGCGAGCACGGCCAGACCAAGCGCTGAGCAATACATGCGTTCAGTACGGGCAAGATCGGAAACGGGCCGTGCGACTCTGAGATGCATCGTCATCGAATGGAATCGAGGAGATTGTTGAAAACGTATCAAACATCGGCTTGCAACACAAAGCCGAGCGACATCTGTGCCGAAGGATGTCGATCTGAAGGCCGAACCGCTTACACCTGGTTTGTGACTGGCAGGCGTGGAATTCGGTAAACGCAGGATGTGTACTTTGGCGTCACGCGGCTTTCCACGATGACGCCGCCTAACGATTCGGCAATGTGCCGGCTCGAGCGGTTCTCTTCTGCGACCGGATAGGTGAAGCTTGCACAGCCAATGGTTCGCGTTGCCCATTGCGCAACAGCAGTTACGGCCTCGCGGCCGAAGCCATTTCGATGACGATCTTCACGAATCCATATGCCGAGTTCCGGGCTCTCCATGCGTACGCGGTGGAGTCCGGCCAACCCAAGAAAACTCCCGTCTGCGCGGTGCCGTATCGCGAATACATAGTCTGACCCGTCGTCTATCGACGGTATCCACGACTGCCAGACCTCGTCGAAGTCTTGCCGGGATGCCGGCGTGTCCCAGGCCATGTGACGGGTGAGCGAAGGGGTGATGCATGCGAACGTGGCATCGGCGTCGCTGGCCGTGAACGGTTTAATCAGGAGCCGGGTTGATTCAATCTGGATTTCTGTTGGCCGCTGCAGCATCTCAGGCTTCCGTCGAGGTTTGTCCATATGTCGACGAATTAGAAACATGCATCGACCGGTTGGATCCGCCGCCGACTATTACCCCCTGCGGGCAACAGTCGTCGGTCAAGAGAGGCACCTTAGCCACCCACGATGACAAGCTTCGTCATTGGCACGCAAGCCAATTCCAGTCCGCGCGCGGTACGGTACGTTGAAACCGAATCGCCCGACCAGCCACAATTACGATAGAACGGTACCGCGTTCAGCGTAGCATCGAGCCGCATTGCGTCAAGGCCGTGCTCGGCGGCCAACGCCTGAAGAAAATCCAGCATCTTGCGTCCAATGCCGCGACCCATATGAGACGGCCGGACGAAGATCGCGTCGACTTGCCCGCTTGCGAGCGTAAGCATCCCTGTTCCGACAACCGATCCCCGATCGACGACGACATAGAAGTCACGTTCGACAACGCTAACCCATTTGTCGCCTGGCGAGCCATCGACCCACGCCGACAGGGCCGCTCTGGGATAGTGCTCAGCGCACGCTGCATGCACCGATGTTTTACGGATATCCCACGCGTCGAACGCGTCATCGCGATTCGCTTTTCGTATCGTCAGCACGCGACGCTCCTTGATTCGAGCGGCCAAAACGGCACGTCGGCAACGTCACCGAGAACGGAAACACGTACTCTGTCATGCATGCAATCATTCCTATTTGCGCCAACGCAATTAAGAGCGGCGTAAAAGACGCGGCCCCGTCATGATTCGCGGGGCCGTTGGAAAAGGCTGTATACAGTGTATGGACGTCGCGATCCCCACGCCTCACCACTGGCGGTCACGATGCACGTGACGACATTGAGCGCGTCGGAGTTCATTGAAGCATGTTGCCTTTCGAAGAAAATGCCGTCAATGTCGATTTCCGGATTATCAACAATCCGCGGGGCGTCGTGAATCTTTGAAAGTAGCCGGTCGGCGTCCCCTCGCTGACGGGCCATCATCCTACCGCTCAGTCTGTTCTGCCATTTCAGGTGCGTCGTCTACCTTGCCAGTTTGTGTGGCCACGCAGTAACTGCACAGCCCGAAGGTTCTTGCTGCGACGATAGATCGTAAGCGGACGCTTGACGACGTCCCTCGGAGGCCAGGCGCAGCCGGGGAGTGCTTATGGCATGAGCCCGGCATAGTCGTCGGCGTTTTTCGACGAGCGAGTAAAGATCAGCACTGGCTTGCGCCCCGGCAACGGTGTCGGCGAACAGCCATGACTTCCGGTCAACGACGACTGGGATGATTATGAGCGATGCCGTTGCATAGCTCGTTCGTTCATCTTGTTAAGGGCTTTTACGCTGGCCACTTCAGTTCCTCAACGACAAGCCATGCACGATTCCGCTCCTATTTTTTTTGGTGAAGCTCGATTCCACTAAACTTGTCCATGCCGGCGGTGTTTGCACCATGACTCTACGCCTCCGTTCGGCTCGAACGGGGGGCGCTAGCCATCTAATTATTAAAACTAGCAAGAAGGGTTGACTAGAGGAAGTAATCTAAAGCGACGTTCTGTGCATAGAGAACGCCATGACATTTTTGGTGCGAAATCCCCAATGCGATGCATTTGGGGGAATTGTGTCTAAGGTTGTTGCGCCAAGGCGGCGAATTTCCGAAGGCTGGAACTTCAGGTTTTCTCAACCAACGTTTTTATTTCGGCTGCCGCCGGGCGACGCTAGTCATTTGATAAACAAAGCAATCTTGATCAGCCGGGGGCGCAATGCCGCTTTTACCTTCAAAGCTCGAGCGACGCGCTGAAGTGAAATGAGTGCAAGCACCAATGCGGCGCATTGGCGTAGCGTGGCCTAAAAGAAAAAATAGTTTGCTCTCATCAAACAAATTTTGACGCGGATTTTTTTACTGATATCTTTAGTTACAAATATGAAACGTGATGAACGAGCAAGCACTGCCCCTCTTGTGCTGGGCAGCAAGATTAGAGCGTTGCGCAAGCGACTCCAACGTACCTTGGACGAAACTGCAACGGCGGCGGGAATATCGAAGCCGTTCCTTTCTCAGGTCGAGCGAGGACACGCGACGCCGTCCATTTCGTCATTGGCCGGCATTGCGCAAGCGCTTGGAGTAACGATGCAGTACTTCGTCGAAACGCCGACCGAAGCGAAATCCGTGCGGCGCGCAGACGAAAGGCAGTACTTCAGCTTTGCCGACTCGGCGAATCAGTTTGCTCGCCTCACCAACGCAGCGGTCGGCAGGCAGCTCGACGCGATTCTCGTCCGAATGCCTGCAGGTCAGCCGCCGTCGGAAGTGACGACACATGCTGGAGAGGAGTTTCTCTATGTGCTCAGCGGTCAGATATCGCTGAGTCTGGAGGGCAGTACGTTTGTGCTTGATCCAGGTGACAGCGCGCACTTCGAGTCGACGGTCCCGCACGGCTGGGCCAATGCGGCTAACGAAGAAACCGTGATTGTCTGGGTAGGTTCGCCGAGATTGTTTTAAGCATTGGTGGCTTCGCTGCGTTCGCGGCGAATCTCCGTTTCATACATTTGTCAGTCCTAAGTGTATGAATCTATGCTGAATACAGAGTGATCCATCGATTCCTTGCGAACGATGGTTAGGGATTCGTTTTGCCTGGATTTTTCAGCAACCTCAATATGTACATTTTGGTTTCCTATTTGATATTCGCCGAAGTGGTTTAGGAGTGGCTTTGGTTGTTCGCATAGTCGGTGGTATGCGGGGGTCATGAAGTAACGGGGCGGTCTCGGACGGGTGCCGCACGGGGGAAAGTGCCAAAGGTCTTCTCTGGCATGTCGACTTGGGTCAATGACACACGAAGGGAAAAAATGAAACTCACGGTTTTGGGATCTGCCATACGGAAAATAGTGTGGGCAGAGATTGCGCTGACAGCTGCGCTTGGGACCACGGCGTTTGCACAGGTTCAGCCGGCAGCAACCGCGGCGGCGACGAAAACTGACACGGTCTCCGCTCAGAAGGATGGACAAGACGCGAATGCGACGGCCGCCGCACCGAGCGCGGCATCGGGCGCTTCGGCGGGCACCAGCTCGGTGAAGCAGCTGCAGAAGTTCGAGGTGACGGGTTCGCTGATCCGCAGCGCAGACAAACAAGGCCGCACTGAAGTTCAAGTCATCACCGCGAAGGAAATCCAGCAAAGCGGCTACACGACCGTGGCCGACTTCCTGCGCGGCACAGCCGTCAACTCCGCAAGCAGTTGGTCCCAATCGACGGCTCAGAGCTCGGCCCCCGGTGGCGCGGGCCTTGCGCTGCGCGGCCTCAGCGAAAAGTACACGCTCGTGCTCATCGACGGGCAGCGCGTGGCCAACTACGCACAGCCCGTCAACTTCACCGACACGTTCTTCGACATCAACACGATCCCGATGAACATCGTGGAGCGCATCGAAATCGTGAAGACGGGCGCAGTGTCCGTGTACGGTTCCGACGCGATCGCGGGGGTCGTGAACATCATCACGAAGAAGAACTTCGAGGGATTGCAGATCGACGGTCAGCTTGGCAAGGCCCAGCATCCCGGTAACGCTCAGGGCACCTTCAGCGTCCTGGGCGGTCTCGGCAACCTGACTTCCGACCGCTGGAACATCACGGCGGCCGCGAGCTACTACCGCGACAGCGGCTCGACGCTCGCCGACCGCGACATGACCAAAAACCAGGACTTCACGCAGTTCCCGGGCGGTAACGCGGCGCCGCTAGGCCCGAACCAGCAGTCGTACTGGCAGCTCGCGGACGGCACCCATCAGGCGCTCAATCCGTGTCCGCCGGGCAGCAACGCGACGGCGACGGGCGGCCAGTCGTGTACGTACAACGTGGCGAACAGCACGTCGCTGATCCCGTCAACGACACGCCTGAGCGCAAAGGTGCGTGGCACGTTCAAGATTGACGACACCACCGAGGCCTATGCGGGCTTCTGGGCGAGCCGCAATGAAACCGTGCAGTTGAACGGTCCGGCGTCGCTCAGCAGCCAGACCAACGTGTTCGACCCGTCGACGGGCACGGTCTCGCCGGTCGGGCGCACCGTCTCGGCTTCGAACCCGTTCAACCCCTTCGGCGTTCCTACGCTGATCAACCTGACGTTCCCGAACAACGTATCTGTCTGGGATACGACCTCGACGTTCCTGATGGCGAACACGGGCGTCAAGGGTTCGTTCGACACGCAGAAGTTTGGCGCCTGGGATTGGTCGGCAGAGTACGCGCATTCGCAAAGTACCGTCGCAAGCACCTACTCGAACCGGCTCAATGTGGCTGGCCTCGAGAACATGCTCGCGAACGGCACCTACAACTTCTCGAACCCGAGTTCCACGCCGAACGGTCTGAACGGTGTGTTCCAGGATGACAACCAGCTGTCGATCACGAAGCTTGACCAGGTGCTCGCGAAGGCCTCGACGACCAGCCTGTTCACGCTGCCGGCCGGCGGCGTGGGGCTCGGTGTCGGCACTGAGTTCCGTCACGAGTCGACGGTCATCAACTCGCAGACCTATGCGACGCAAGGCATCACGGCGCCTGCGAACGTGCAGTCCGTGGACGGCGAGCGCAACGTAGCGGCCGCCTTCTATCAGGTCGACATTCCGATCATCCGCAACCTGACGTTCACGCAGTCGGGCCGTTACGACCACTACAGCGATTTCGGCGGTGCCTTCTCGCCGAGCTTCGCGCTGCGCTTCCAGCCGGTTCGCATGCTGACGGCGTACGCATCGTACAGCCGCGGGTTCCGCGCACCGACGCCGGTCGAGAACTCGCAATCGGTCTATCTGGCCCACCAGAACCTGGTGGACCCGAACGATCCGAGCGGTGTGCCGACCAAACACTTCACGACGGAGCAGACGACCGGCAACCCGAACCTGCAGCCTGAACACACCAAGAACTACAACATCGGCTTTACGCTGTCGCCGGACGCGACGACGGACTTCGGTGCGGCTTTCTACAAGGTGCACATCGACAGCGTCATCGGCACGCCCGATCCGAACGCGATCTTGCAGGCGAACGATCCGAATTTGGTCGTGCGTAACCCGGACGGCACCATTCGCTACATCAAGATGCCGTTCGTGAACCTGGGCTCGCTCGATACGGACGGCTTCGACCTCGATTTCCGCAAGAGCGTGGGCACCAAGTACGGCACGTTCACGCTCGCGGGAGACTGGACCTACGTCTGGCACTTCAAGCTGAAGAGCGGTGGCGAGACCCAGGACTTCGCGGGCAACAACCTGGCGCTGCTGCAGCCGTTCGGCGCGAGCAACCCGCGCTGGAAGGGCAACACGAGCCTGAGCTGGGATTACCGCCAACTGACCACCACGCTCACGTGGCAGTACACGGGCCCCTACACGAACGCGGTCGCGGCCGAGTTCGGCGATGGCGGCACGCTGTCGGTTGCCTCGTACAGTCAGTTCAACCTGGTGGCCACCTATCGCGGCTTCAAGAAGTGGACCATTTACGGTGGTATCCAGAACCTGTTCGACAGGAAGCCGCCGTTCGACGTCGAGTGGCAGTCGACTCCTGACATCACGGGTTACGACCAATCGCTGTACACGAACCTGGGTCGCTTCTTCCAGGTGGGTGCGACTTATCGCTTCTGATCGTGGCAGGCCGGCGCCCGATAGTGCGAGGCACCGTCGGGCGCCGGCCCGCGTGTTATGGCAGTGGCAAGAAATCCCTTGTGAACAGCCTCGTTCGCGGTTCGTGGCGCGACCAGCGCCGCGACTACGGAACAGGTGAATCACGCTGCGAGGATCGAAGGTATGAAAGTAGAAGCAAGCATGACTGCGACATCAGCCGTGGACGCGGGTGGGGTCGCGCGACCCGGCCGCCCGCGCGAATTCGGGCGCAAGCAGCAAAATCCGGTTCGCCGCTTCGGCGGCATCGCAGTCGTCATCGTCCTGCACATCGTGCTGATCTATGCGCTGCTCAACGGCCTCGCGACCAAGGTCGTGCAAGTCATTCAGCATCCCATCGAAACGAAGATCATCGAGCCGGTCAAGCCGCCGCCTCCGCCGCCCCTGCCCGAGGTGAAGCTGCCGCCGCCCAAGTTTGCGCCGCCACCGCCCCCCTTCGTGCCGCCGCCCGAAGTGCCGGTGCAAGCGCCGCCGCAGCCGACCATCGCGCACACGGCCGCGCCGGTGCAGTCCGCGCCCGTGACGGCACCACCCGCACCGCCTGCGCCGCCCGTCAAGGCTGCCGCGCCAGTGCGCACGGAAGTCGGTGTCGTCTGCCCGAATTCCGATCAGATCCGCAGCTCGATCGCCTATCCGAAGGAAGCGCAGGAGAACGGCGATACCGGCGAAGTGTTGATCGAATTTACCGTCGATCCGGAAGGACATCTCGGCAACGTTCGTGTGGCCAAGTCGTCGGATCACGACAGTCTGGACGAAGCGGCATACAAGGCCGTCAAGCGGTTCAACTGCATCGCGCAGGGCCAGGCCGTGCGCGTGCAGGTGCCTTTCTCGTTCAACCTCAATTGACTCGACAGATAACAAACCGCGCACGCTGCGCCCGCGGTGCAGGCTCGAAAGCCTGCACCGACGGTTTAACCCGATTTCTTAAGTTCAACGTTTGAACTGGAGCTCAACATGAATAAGCGTTCCGTCGCCACCCTGGCAACCAGCCTCCTGATCGCTGCCGCCGCGGTGAATACCCTCGTCGCACCGCAACTCGCGCATGCTCAAGCAAGCGCGGCCGCCTCCGCCGCGCCCGCCGTAACAGCACCGCAGATGAACGCGTCCGCCACCGCAGCCGACGAGCCGGCGCCGCCGCCCGCTCCGGCGGCGACGCAATCCGTCGAGAACCCCTACGGTCTCGGCGCGCTGTGGAAGAACGGCGACTTCGTCGCGCGCTTCGTGCTGCTTCTGCTCGTCATCATGTCGATGGGCAGCTGGTACATCATGGTCACGAAGTTCTTCGAGCAGTTCCGCGCCAACCGCCGCGCAAAGCATGCCGACGAGCAATTGTGGAGCGCGCCGTCGCTCACCGAAGGCGCGCAGCAGCTCGACGAGTCATCGCCGTTCCGCTTCATCGCCGAGACGGCCATCGAAGCAGGGCAACATCACGACGAGGCGCTGCTCGAAGCCGTCGATCGCAACACATGGATCGACGTCTCGGTCGACCGTGCGATCACGAACGTGTCGAACCGTATGCAAGACGGTCTCGCGTTCCTCGCGACAGTCGGCTCGACGGCCCCGTTCATCGGTCTGTTCGGCACCGTCTGGGGTATCTATCACGCGCTGACCGCGATCGGCATCGCGGGCCAGGCCTCGATCGACAAGGTGGCGGGCCCGGTCGGCGAAGCGCTGATCATGACGGCCATCGGTCTTGGCGTCGCGGTGCCGGCTGTGCTCGGCTACAACTTCCTCGTTCGCCGCAACAAGTCGGTGATGGAGCGCGTCCGTGCCTTCGGCGCTCAACTCCATGCCGTGCTGCTCGCCGGCAGCAAGCGTCCCGCCCGTCCTGTCGCGGTGCGTTCCGCCGCGACCGCCCCGTAACCGGCAGTCTGAAGCCTGAACGAGGTCCACCATGGCCATGAGCGTGGGGCAAAACGAAGATAGCGACGATGTTATCGCCGCCATCAATACGACGCCGCTCGTCGACGTGATGCTGGTGTTGCTGATCATCTTCCTGATCACGATCCCGGTCGTCACGCATACGGTGCCGGTGCAGTTGCCGAAAGAGACGATCCAGCCGCTACAGACGACACCGACGAGCATCGAGATCGCGGTCAATCGCGACGGCGACTTCTTCTGGAACGAGAAGCACGTTGATAGTGCGACGTTGCTGTCCCGGCTGAAGGACGTCTCGATGATGCAGCCGCAGCCCGAGGTCCACGTGCGCGGCGACCAGAACACGCGCTACGAGTTCATCGGCCGCGTGATCACGAGCTGTGAACGCGCCGGCATCGCGAAAGTGTCATTTATCACTGAGCCGCCTGCGCGCGGCGGCTAGGAGGCGAAGATGGGAATGAACGTTCCTTCGGGCGGCGGTGGCGGAGATCCGGAAGTGATGGTGGACATCAACACCACGCCGCTCATCGACGTGATGCTGGTGTTGTTGATCATGCTGATCATCACGATCCCGATTCAGATGCATGCGGTGAAGATGAATTTGCCGGTCGGCAATCCGCCGCCGCCGCTCACGCAGCCTGAAATCGTGCAGATCGACATCGATTTCGACGGCACGACGACCTGGAACGGCACGCTGGTGCCGGACCAGGCGGCGCTCGAGGCGAAGCTTGCGCATGTCGCGGCCGAGCCCGTGCAGGCGGAGATTCATCTGCGGCCGAACAAGCTCGCGCCTTACAAGGATGTGGCGGCCGTCATGGCGTCGGCGCAGCGCGTTGGCGCCACGAAGATTGGGCTCATCGGTAACGAGCAGTACATGCAATAAGGACGGCGTGATGAGAATAGTGAATCGACGGCTCAAACAGGCGTTGTCGGCGGCCGTCGTCGGCGTGGTCTTCGCCGCGGCAGCGCTGCCGGCCGCGGCCGACACACTGCGTCCCGATGTCGGCAAGCCACTCAGCGCGGCCCAGGAGCTCTATCGGGCGCACAAGTACAAGGACGCGCTGGCCAGGATCGCGCAAGCCGCGGCCGTGCCGAACAAGACGCCGTACGAGATCTACATGGTCGAGGAAATGCGCGGCGCGGCGCTGATGGCGGACGGCGACGAGGCGTTGGCTGCCCAGGCGTATCAGACGCTGCTCGGCACCGGGCAGTTGAAGGGCGACGACGAGCAGCGTGTGAGCGAGACGCTGGCAGGCATCTACTTCCGGCAGCACGACTATGCGCGAGCGATCGCGACCGCGCAGCGTTACGAGAAAGCGGGAGGCCGGGATCCCCAGATGAAGGAGTTGCTCGTGCAGTCGTACTACCTGTCGAACGACTGCGCGAGCGTGATCGGTGCACTGAAGCCGGCGATCGACGCGCAAGTGCGCGCCAACCACGCACCGGATGAGTCGCAATTGCAGCTATTGAGTACATGCGCGCAACGCAGCAAGGACGACGCGACCTATCGCACCGCACTTGAAGCGCTGGTCGCCTACCACCCGAGGCAGGCGTACTGGGACAACCTGTTCTCGGCGATTCGCGCGAAGCCAGGCTTCTCGCCGAAGCTCGACGTCGACGTGTACCGCTTGCGGCGTGCCAACGGTGCGTTCGGGTCGGTGGACGACTACATGGAGATGACGCAGCTTTCCCTCGTCGCGGGTACGCCGGCCGAGGCGAAACAGATCATCGATCAGGGCTTCGCCTCGGGCGTGCTCGGCAAAGATGCGCAGGCGGAGCGCGAAAAGCGCCTGCAGGCGCTCGCGGCGAAGCGCGCGCAGGCGGGCAGCAATGGGGAGAATCCCGTCGCGCCAATCGACGAGGGGTTCAACCTCGTGTTCGCTGGTCACGCGAAGGACGGGCTCGCGATGATGGAGTCGGCGATCGCGAAGGGCGGCCTCGACCATCCCGATCAGGCACAACTGCATCTAGGCATTGCCTACTACGTGGCGGGACAGAAGCCGCGTGCGATTCAGGCGTTCCGGGTGGTCAAGGGCACGGACGGCTCCGCCGACCTTGGCCGGCTGTGGACGCTGATGGCGTCGAAGTAGGACCATCGGCCGGGCTCGCGCCCGGCCTTGCGCTCCGATCCGATCAATGTCACGCCGGCTTCCGTCCGGCGTGCGCACACGCACAGTGACAATGAAACTTCTGACGTTCCCCTCGTTGCGCCGGCTCGCGCCGCTTGCGCCGATAGTCACGCCCCTGATCGCCGCGATGCTCGCGACGACCGGCGCGACCATCGCGTTGCCGGCCGACGCCAAACCGGCGATTGCGCAATTCGGCGAACCGAAATACCCGGCGGATTTCACGCATTTCGATTACGCGAATCCCGACGCGCCGACAACCGGCGAATTGACTTTTCAGAACTACAACGATAACCAGAGCTACGATTCGACGAATCCGTTCATCGTGCGCGGAATGCCCGCGCCGGATATCCGTAACCTGATGTTCGATACGCTGATGCAACGCAGCTGGGACGAACCGGCTTCCGAATATCCGCTGGTCGCGGACGATGTACTGATCGCGCCCGACCGACGCGCGGCGACGTTCCACATCAATCCGGCGGCGCGTTTCTCGAACGGCGATCCGATCACTGCACAGGACGTCAAGTACTCGTTCGACACGCTGAAAAGCGCGCAGGCGTCCCCGTTGATTTCGTCGCAGTTCGTGCAGATCAAGCGCGCGACGGTGATCGACCGTCTGACGGTGCGCTTCGACTTCGTCGACGACTCGAGAGCCAATCCGTTGATCGCCGGTGATCTGCCGGTGTTTTCGCCGAAGTGGGGCATGCAACAGGATGGCAAGCGCCTGCCGTTCGACCAACTTTCCGTCGATCCGCCGATAGCGAGCGGCGCCTATCTGATCGAGTCACGCAAGAACGACAAGCAGATCACCTATCGCCGCAACCCGAACTATTGGGCCGCGAACCTGCCCGCGCGGCGTGGGATGTTCCGCTTCGAGCGCGTGACGTTCAAGCTCTATGTGGACCAGTACACGATGCTCGAATCGTTCAAGGCCGGCAACGAGGATGTGCGCGTCGAATACAGTGCGACTCAGTGGGCGCGCAAATATGTCGGCAAGAACTTCAAGTCGGGGTTCCTGCACAAGGGCGAATTCGAAGAGGGCCCCGCGCAAATGCAGGGCTTCATCATCAACACGCGCAAGCCTCAATTCCAGGACCGGCGCGTTCGACATGCGCTCGCGCTCGCATTCGACTACGAGTGGATGAACCGGATGATGTTCTACGGGCAGTATCGCCGGCTGAACAGCTTCTGGGAGGACAGCCCGTTCGGTGCGACCGGCATGCCCAGCGAGAAGGAGGCTAAGCTGCTCGAGCCGTTCCGCGCATCGTTGCCTGCTGAGGTGTTCGGTCCGATGGTCAAGCTGCCGAACACGCTGCCGCCCGGCTCGCTACGGCAGAACCTGCGGCAGGCGCGCGATCTGCTCGCCGAGGCGGGCTGGCACTACCGCGACGGCGCATTGCGCGATCCGAGCGGCAAGCCGATGACGATCGAGATCATCGATAACCAGCCGGGCATGGACCGCCTCATCATCCCCTATACGCAGGCGCTGCAGACGCTGGGCATCCACGCTTACTTCCGCGAACTCGACAGTGCGCTTTATCAGAAGCGACTCGACAACTTCGACTACGACATGACGACGTACATCTATCCGCCCGTCACGATCCCGGGGCCGGAGCTGATACGCCGTTTCACGAGCCCTGCTGCATCAGAGGTTGGTTCGGAAAACTACATGGGCATTCGCTCCAAGGCCGTGGATACGCTCGTGCACGCAGCCATCTCTGCCGACACGCTCGATGACCTCGAGACCGCGACGCGCGCGCTCGATCGCATACTGATCAACGAGTACTACCTCGTGCCGCACTACTATCCGCCGAACGCGCGGATCGGCTACAAGTCGACCATCGGGTTCCCGGAGGTGACACCGATCACCTATCAGTACGAGGACTGGATCATTAACTACTGGTATCGCAAACCGCTGGCGCAGACAACCGCCGCAGTGCATTGAGGAGCGTCATGTTCGCCTACATTCTCAAACGTCTGCTGTTGATGGTGCCGACAATCATCGGTGTTCTCACGCTGACTTTCGTCGTGACCCAGTTCGTGCCGGGCGGGCCGGTGGAGCAGATGGTGACCCAGCTTCGTCACGGCCAGTCGCACCAGGGTGCGGACGGCGGTGGCGGCGGCAGCGGCTATCACGGCAACCAGGGCCTCGACCCGCAGCAGATCGAGCAGATCAAGAAGCAATTCGGTTTCGACAAGCCGGCGCACACGCGTTACCTGCTGATGTTGAAGAGTTACGCGACGTTCGATCTCGGCCAGTCGTACTTCCAGCACAAGAGCGTGTGGGAGGTCATCCGCAGCAAGTTGCCAGTCTCCATTTCGCTCGGGCTCTGGACCGTGATGCTGACATACGCCGTGTCAGTGCCGCTCGGCATCGCCAAAGCCGTGCGCAACGGCTCGCGCTTCGATGCGGTGACGAGCGTACTCGTCCTCGTCGGCTACGCGATTCCCGGATTCGTGCTCGGCGTGCTGTTGCTGATGCTGTTCGGCGGCGGCACGTTCTGGCAGCTCTTTCCGATGCGCGGACTCACATCCGACGACTTCGCCGATCTGTCCGCCGTGGGCAAGGTGCTCGATTACGTCTGGCACATGGTGCTGCCCGTGACGGCGTCCGTGGTCGGCAACTTCGCGATCGTGACGATACTGACGAAGAACACATTTCTCGAGGAGATCGGCCGGCAATACGTGCTGACGGCGCGCGCCAAAGGCGCGCCCGAGCGCGACGTGTTGTGGAAGCACGTGCTGCGCAACGCCGCCATTCCGCTGTTGACGGGCCTGCCCGCTGCGTTCGTCGGCGCGTTCCTGAACGGCAACCTGCTGATCGAGACGCTGTTCTCGCTCGACGGCATGGGGCAGCTGTCTTACGACTCGGTGATTCGCCGTGACTACCCCGTGGTGCTCGGCTCGCTGTTTCTCTTCACCCTGATCGGCCTTCTAACCAAACTCATTGCTGATGTCTGCTATGTCATCGTCGACCCCCGCATCCAATTCGACAGCGTGGACCGCTGAGGCGCCCGCGGCGCCGGCCGCGCCAGTCTCGCCGTGGCGACGCACGTGGCTGCGCTTCAAAAGCCAGAAGCTCGGCTACTGGAGCCTGATCGTGTTCGTCGCGCTGTTCGTCGTCAGCCTTACCGGCGAACTGCTAGCCAACGACAAGCCGCTCATCGTGCGCTACGACGGACACTACTACTTCCCGATCCTGAAGGAGTATCCGGAGACGCAGTTCGGCGGTGATTTCCCCGCGAAGACGAACTATCTCGATCCGTATATCCGCTCCCGCCTGGAGTCGAACGGGAATCTCGCGGTCTATGCGCCGAACCACAACTACTACGACACGATCGACTATTTCGCCGAGCGGCCGTTTCCGGCCCCGCCGAGCGCGGCGAACTGGCTCGGCACCGATCAGTTCGGGCGCGACGTGCTCGCGCGGTTGCTCTACGGCTTTCGGGTGTCGGTGCTGATGGCGATCGCGCTGACCTTGTCAGGCGTGTTCTTCGGCGTGTTGACGGGCGCGTTGCAGGGCTTCTACGGTGGACGGACCGACCTCATCGGCCAGCGCCTGATCGAAATCTGGTCTTCGATGCCGGACCTCTATCTGCTCATCATCTTCGCTTCGATCTTCGAGCCGACGCTTTGGCTGCTGTTCATCCTGCTGTCGATGTTCGGCTGGCTGCTGTTGTCCGACTACGTGCGCGCGGAATTCCTGCGCAACCGCGCGCTCGACTATGTGAAGGCCGCGCGCACGATGGGACTCTCGAACTGGCAGATCATCTGGCGTCACATATTGCCGAACAGCCTGACACCGGTCATCACGTTCCTGCCGTTTCGCATGAGCGCTGCGATCCTTTCATTGACGAGCCTGGACTTTCTCGGGCTCGGCGTTCCGCCACCCACGCCGAGCCTCGGCGAGTTGTTGCAGGAGGGCAAGAACAATCTCGACGCCTGGTGGATCTCGGTATCGGTGTTCACGGCGCTCGTCGCCACGCTGCTGCTCCTGACGTTCATGGGCGACGCGCTACGCAACGCGCTCGATACCCGCAACCGCGGCTCGGCGTTCGGAGGTGGCAAATGAGCGAAAACTGCAAACCGCTGCTCAGCATCGAAGATTTCTGCGTCTCGTTCGGCGACCGACAATGCGTGTTCGACGTCAACCTCGCGATCGGCCGTGGCGAGCGTGTCGCGCTCGTCGGCGAATCGGGCTCGGGCAAGAGCGTGACCGCGCTGTCGGCGCTGCGCCTCGTGCGCGATGCCACGCACACGGGCCGCATCGTCTTCGATGGAGAAGACCTGCTGACGAAGAGCGAACAGCAGATGCGCGGCGTACGCGGCGCCGATATCGCGATGGTGTTCCAGGAGCCGATGACGGCGCTCAATCCGCTTTATACGGTGGGCCAGCAGATCGCGGAGAGCCTGCGGCTGCACGAGGGGCTGCGCCCGAACGCGGCGCGCGAGCGCGGCATCGAGTTGCTGCGCCGTACGGGCATTCCCGAGCCCGAACGCCGCATCGACAGCTACCCGCACCAGCTCTCGGGGGGCCAGCGCCAGCGCGCGATGATCGCGATGGCGCTCGCGTGCCGTCCGCGCCTGCTGCTGGCCGACGAGCCGACCACGGCGCTCGACGTGACCGTCCGCCAACAAATCGTCGACCTGCTGATCGGCTTGCAGGAGCAGGAGGCGCAAGAGCGCGGCATGGCCGTGCTGTTGATCACGCATGACCTGAATCTGGTGCGGCGGTTCGCGCAGCGCGTCGCCGTCATGGAGAAGGGCGTGCTCGTCGAAACGAATACGACCGAGGCGCTGTTCGCGAATCCGCAGCATCCCTATACGAAGCGATTGCTCGACAGTGAACCGCGCCGCGCAATCGAGACCGTGCCTGACGACGCGCAGGACGTGCTGTCGATCGAGGGGCTCGCGGTCGACTATCGAACGAACGCGAAAGGCTGGCGGTCGTTGCTCGGCAGGACGGCGTTCCGTGCGCTGCACGAAGTCGACCTCACGCTGCGCCGCGGCGAGACGCTCGGCATCGTGGGGGAATCTGGCTCCGGCAAGTCGACGCTCGCATCGACCGTGCTCGGCTTGCAACGGCCAGCAACTGGCGACGTCAAGGTGGCCGGCAAGTCGCTGCGCGAATACCGCTCGTCGAGCAAGGCCTGGCGTGCACTGTGCGCGCGCATGCAGGTGGTGTTCCAGGATCCGTTTGGCTCGCTTTCGCCGCGCATGACGATCGAGCAGATCGTCGGCGAGGGATTGCGGGTTCATCGTCCGCGGCTCGATGCGGCGGAACGCCGGGCGCGTATCGTCGAGCTGCTCCAGGAGGTCGGTTTGCCCGCCGACGTGCTGCCGCGTTATCCGCACGAATTCTCGGGCGGTCAGAGACAACGGATCGCGATTGCCCGCGCGCTTGCCGTAGAGCCCGAACTGATCGTGCTCGACGAGCCGACGAGTGCGCTCGACGTATCGGTGCAGCAGCAAGTGCTCGGCCTGTTGACGCGTTTGCAGAAAAGGTATGGGCTCAGCTACCTTTTCATCACGCATGATCTCGCCGTGATCCGCGCGATGGCGCATCGCGTGGTCGTCATGAAAGCTGGCCGGATCGTGGAGACCGGCGACACGCTCGACGTGTTCGACGCACCTTCGCATCCCTATACCCAGTCGTTGCTCGCGGCGTCGATTTTGCAGAACGCCGCAGCGCTCAAGGAGAACATTGCATGATCGAAGAACTCTGGACATCGGCCGCGCGCGCATTGCGCAGCGATGCCGATTTCTGGTCGGTGCGTTTCGTGGACGAACGCAAGGACGAGCACGTCGTGCGCAACGACGTGGCCCTGCCGCTTTCCACCGCACGCGAGCGCGGCGCGATGGTGACGGCGTGGGCCGGTGCGGGCGCGGGCTATGCGGCGACCGCGGATCTTTCGGCAAGCGGCCTGCAACGCGCGCTCGGCATCGCCACCGCACGTGCGCAGGCGAGCGCGGCACACACGCTTATCGACCATCGTGAGATTGCGCGGCCGACGCAAAGCGGCAGCTATGTGTCACCGAATGCACAGGGCGCTCTGCCGTCGCGGCGCGAATGGCTTGAACGGCTCGCGCACGAATGCGCGGCTGCAAACCTGGGCGAGCGCATCGTCGAGCGCGTGGCGGGCATGCAAGTGACGCACAGCGATCAGCTTTACGTGACGAGCGATGGCGTGCGCATCGATCAACAGTTGCGCTTTCTCATGCCGAGCCTTTCGGCAGTCGCGCACGGCGATGGCGACACCCAGGAGCGAACGCTCGCGGGCCACTATGGGACGCTCGCGCAGGGCGGCATGGAAATCCTCGCGCGCTGCGGCTTTGACGGCGCGGGTGCGCGCGTGGCCGACGAGGCGCTGCAACTGCTGGCCGCGCCGAACTGTCCCAGCGGCCGCCGCGACCTGCTGCTGATGCCCGACCAGATGATGCTGCAAATTCACGAATCGATTGGCCACCCACTCGAACTCGACCGCATTCTCGGCGACGAGCGCAATTTCGCGGGCTGGAGCTTCGTGAAGCCGGAGATGTTCGGTCACTACCAGTACGGCTCGGAATTGCTGAACGTGACCTTCGATCCGGATGTGCGCGAAGAGGCTGCCGCCTATGCGTTCGACGACGACGGCAGCGCAGCCAGCCGCCAATATCTGATTCGTGCCGGCGTGCTGGAACGGCCGCTCGGCGGCGCGCTGTCACAGCAGCGGGCGGGACTGCCTGGCGTGGCGAACTCGCGCGCATCCAACTGGAACCGGCCGCCCATCGACCGCATGGCGAACCTCAACATTGAACCCGGTGAATCGTCGCTCGACGTGCTGATCGCGGGCATCGAGCATGGCATCCTTATGAAAACCAACACGTCCTGGTCCATCGACGATCATCGCAACAAGTTCCAGTTCGGCTGCGAATTCGGCCAGCTGATAGAGAACGGCAAGCTCGCGCAGGTCGTCAAGCGTCCGAACTATCGCGGCGTTTCTTCGAGCTTCTGGCGCAGCCTCGCCGCGGTTGGCGATGCATCCACGCGCGAAATCTACGGCACGCCGATGTGCGGCAAGGGCGAACCCGCGCAGGTGATCCGCGTGGGACATGCATCGCCCGCATGTGTGTTTTCGAACGTCGAAGTATTCGGAGGCGCGTGATGACCGAGATGCTTTTCCCGCGCGGCGTCGAGGCGATCGACTGGCACGCGCGCTTCATGATGCTCGCCGGCGCGATTGAGCGCCTGCGCCGACCCGGGGAGACCGTGCTCAGTTCGTTTGCGGGCGAGCAGTCGGATTTCATCCGCTTCAACGCGGGCAAGGTGCGGCAAAGCGGTCGGGTGGAGCAGGGGCGATTGACACTGCGGCTCGTGAACGGTGCGCGTCAGGCGTATTTTACGCTCGACCTGAGCGGCGACACTCACGCTGACGTGCGTGATGTGGACAAAGCGCTCGCGGCGCTGCGCGAAAGCCTGCTGGACGCGCCCGACGATCCGCATGTGCTGTTCGATAGCACGGCGTGGTCGCGCAGCACGCAGCGCAGCGGCAGGCTGCCGGAGCCGCAAGCGCTCGTCGAACTCGTCGCGCAGTGTGCGCAGGGTCTCGATTTCGTGGGCTTCTACGCGGGCGGCACGGTCTTGCGCGGCTTCGCCTCGACCTCGGGTAGCCGCGGCTGGTACGAAGTGGAGAATTTCAATTTCAGCTGGTCCCTCTATCAGCCCAACGGGCGCGCGATCAAGACGACCTACGCGGGCGACGCGTGGGACGACGTCATGTTCGCCGGCAAGGTGAGCGAGGCGGCGGCGCGCTTGCCCGTGTTGCTGCATACGCCGCGGGTGCTCACGCCGGGCGGCTATCGCGCCTGGCTCGCACCGGCGGCGCTTTCGGAGCTGGTGGAATCGATGGCCTCGAATGGCTTTTCGGCGCGTGCCCAGGCGAACTCGATGAGTCCACTCTACAAGCTCCACACCGGCGCGTGCGCGTTCGACACGCGCGTGGCGTTTGCGGAATCGCTTGAACTTGGCATCGCACCCGGTTTCAACGACGACGGCTATCTACGCGAGAGCGTGCCACTGATAGACGCGGGTCGCAGCGTTGGCCAGCTAACGAGCGCGCGTTCTGCGCGCGAGTGCGGGCTCGAACCGAACGGCGCACTGCCGGAGGAACTGCCCACCTCGCTTGCGATGGCCGGCGGCGACCTCGTCGAGGACGACGTGCTCGCACGCCTCGGTACCGGACTTTATGTCGGCAACCTGTGGTACGTGAACTTCTCGGACCGCATGAATTGTCGACTGACCGGCATGACGCGCTTCGCGACCTTCTGGGTGGAGGACGGCGAGATCGTTGCGCCCGTCGACGCGATGCGCTTCGACGACAGCCTCTATGGCCTCTTTGGCGAACGTCTCGAAGCGCTGGGCGCACGTACGGAACTGCTGCTCTTGGACTCTACGTGGGGACAACGCGCGGCCGGCGGCATGCAACTGCCAGGCGCGCTGGTGAAGTCGTTCGAGCTTGTGTTGTAGCGCGGCGCGCTGGCCAGGTGGTCACGCATTACGGAAGTGCAGCTGTATCGCAAGTCCGGTTTCGAGATCGAAGGGCGGCTGCGTGGCTATATGCTGCGCCAGGGCGTCCTTGTCGATGCGTATCTGATGGGGCGCCTGAGCGCGCCACTGCCTCACATTACGGAGTGACGCTCGATGAATCACCATGGTGAAGCCGTGGCGGCCCACGTCGCGTTCGCGAAGACGGTGCGTCTACGCGCTGCCGAACTCGATGATTGCGAGGCGATCGCCGCGCTCATGAACCTGCCTGGTGTGCGGCCCGGCATTCTTTCGCACGGTTATCGCACCGCCGCATCGCTGCGCGACTGGCTCGAGAATCTCGCAGCGAATTCGATGATAGTCCTCGCCGAATGTGACGGACGTGTGATCGGACAGGCTGGACTCATGGTGCAGCGGCGCGCGCACAGCGCTTCGCTTGGCATCGCGGTGCACGACGCGTATCACGGCTGCGGCGTGGGCTCGCTGCTACTCGGTGCGCTACTCGAAGCCGCCGACAATGCGCTCGGCCTGCGCCGCATCGAGCTCAGCGTATTCGCGGACAATGCCCCGGCGATCGCGCTGTACCAGAAGTTCGGCTTCGTGATGGAAGCGCGCGCCCGGGCCGACGCTGTACGCGACGGTGCGCTGCACGACGTCTTCCATATGGCGCGCATCGCCAGCGCGCCCGAATTCGGTCCGGCGCAAGTGCCCACGGATTCCACGGCAGCCCTCTGACCCAGGACCCCACACGTGCCCTTCTTCTTCATCGACAGACCGGTTTTCGCGTGGGTGATCGCGTTCGCCGTGATGGTGGCCGGTGCGCTTGCCATCACGCAGTTGCCAGTCTCGCAGTATCCGCGCCTTGCGCCGCCGCGCGTCGTCATCTCCGCGACTTACCCCGGCGCGACAGCCGAGCAGATCGACAGCGACGTCGCGAGCCTGATCGAGCAGAGCCTCGACGGCGCAACGGGACTCTCGTACTACGAGACGACGAGCGACGCGCTCGGCGAGCTCGAGATCGATGTCATGTTCACGCCCGGCACGAATCCCGACCTGGCCATGGTCGACGTGCAGAACCGCCTGAAGCAAGTCGAACCGCGTTTGCCGCAGCAGGTCGTGCAGCAGGGCATCAGTGTCTTCAACGCGGCGAATACGTTCCTCATGCTCGTCACGCTGGTGTCGACCGACGGCACACGCGATTCCACGACATTGAGCGACTATCTGAACCGTTATCTGCTGCGCGAACTGAAACGCACGCCAGGCGTCGGCTCGGCTGAACTGTGGGACGCCGACGAGGCGATGCGTATCTGGCTCGATCCGGTAAAGTTGCGCGAATACAGCCTGTCGCCCGCCGACATCAGCGCCGCGATCCGTGCGCAGAATTCGACCGTCACGGCGGGCTCGATCGGCGATGCGCCAGCCACGGCCGGGCAGGCGCTGACCGCGTCCGTCAACGTGCATGGGCAGTTGCGCACGCCGGCCGAGTTCGCTGCGGTCGTGCTGAAGGCGCAGCCCGGCGGGGGCGTGGTGCGGCTCGGCGACGTGGCCCGCGTGGAGGTCGGGCGCGACAGCTATACCTTCTGGTCACGGCTGAATGGCCACTCGGCCGCGACCGTCGGCATCCAGCTCGGGCCGCTCGGCAACGCGCTCGCCACGTCGGACGCGATCCGCGCGCGCATCGACGCATTGTCGAAGACGCTGCCCGCCGGCATCGAGGTGCGGATTCCCTACGACGGCGCGCACTTCGTCAAGATCGCCATCAAGGAGGTCGTCCTGACGCTCTGCGAGGCGATCGTCCTCGTCTTCTGCGTGATGTGGCTGTTCCTGCGCGAGCTGCGCTACGCGCTCGTGCCGACCGTCGTGATTCCCGTCACGCTGTTGGGCTCGTTCCTCGCCATGCACGCGTTCGGCCTCTCGATCAACGTCTTCACGTTATTCGGGCTCGTGCTTGCGATCGGCATTCTCGTCGATGACGCGATCGTCGTCGTGGAAAACGTCGAACGGATCATGCACGAGGAGGGACTGGCGCCGCGCGAAGCGACGCGCAAGGCGATGCGGCAGATCGGCGGCGCAATCGGCGGCGTGACGGCCGTGCTCATTGCCGTCTTCCTGCCGATGGCGTTTTTCAGCGGCGGTGTGGGCGGAATCTACCGGCAGTTCTCGATCGCGATGATCTCGGCGATTCTGGTCTCGGCGTTCATGGCGCTTTCGCTCGCACCTGCACTCTGCGCGAATCTCCTCAAGCCGCCGCGGGCCCATAACGCTTTGCGCGGCGGTGTCGCCGCGCGCTGGCTTGCGAAGTTCTCCTCGGGCTTCGATGGGGCGACGCGTCGTTACGGCGTGTGGGTGGCGCGATTGCTCGGGCGCTCGAAGCTGGTCTTCGCCGTGCATCTCGCGCTGATCAGTGCTGCGGCGGTGCTCTACGCGGCGATGCCCGGGGGCTTCTTGCCGACGGAAGACCAGGGGCAGCTTCAGGTGATGGTGCAACTGCCGTCCGGAGCTTCGCAGGAGCGGACTTTCGCGGTGCTGCGCCAGGTTGAATCGATCCTGCACAAGGAGCCCGCCGTCGAAAACGTGACCTCGGTGATCGGGTGGAGTTTCGCGGGCAGCGGGCAGAACGTCGGCATGGCCTTCGTGTCGCTGAAAGACTGGGAGCGACGCGACGTCGATGCGGTGACGTTGCGCGCAAGGCTGAACCGGGAATTCGCCGGGATCCTCGACGGCGAAGTGTTCGCGCAGTTGCCGCCATCGGTGCCCGGGCTCGGCCACGCCGACGGTTTTACGTTCCACCTCGAAGATCGCGGCGGCGTGCGCAAGGAGGTGCTCGACGCGGCGCGCGAGCGCCTGATCGAACTCGCGAAGCAAAGCCGCATGCTGGCCGACGTGCACTCGGAGACGCTGCCTGACGCGCCGCGCGTAACCGTCGAGGTCGACCGCATGAAGGCCTATGCGATGGACGTGTCGTTCGATGCCATCGCCGACGTGCTCGGCGCGACGTTTGGCACGTCGTACATCGCCGACTACCCGGCGGGGGGACGCATGCTGCGCGTGCTCGTCGGCGGCGATGCTGCGACCCGGATGACGGACACCGATCTGCTCGCGCTTACGGTGCGCAACCAGGCGGGCAAGATGGTGCCGTTCTCGGCTTTCGCGTCGCTGCGCTGGGCGCGCGGGCCGAGCGTCCTGACGCGTTATAACGGCTACTCGGCGCTCGACGTGACGGGCCGCGCCGCGAACGGTTACAGCTCCGGTGCCGCGATGGCCGAGATGGAGCGGCTCGCGGCCCAGTTGCCCGAAGGTATCGGGTTCGAGTGGGCCGACGTGTCACTCGCCGAGACGCAGGCGGCGCAACAAACGCCGCAGTTGCTGGCGTTGTCGCTGCTCGCCGTGTTCATGGCGCTCGCGGCGCTTTACGAAAGCTGGACGCTTCCGTTGTCGGTGCTGATCGTCGTGCCGCTCGGCATCATCGGCGCGGTTGCAGCGATGTTCTTGCGCGGATTGCCGAACGATATCTACTTCAAGATCGGCGTGGTGACCGTCATCGGCCTCGCGGGCAAGAATGCGATTCTGATCGTGCAGTTCGCGCGCGATCTGCATGCGAGCGGAGCGGGTCTCGCCGATGCGATCGTCGAGGCTTGCACGATGCGCTTCCGGCCGATCGTCATGACGTCGGCGGCATTTCTGGTCGGTGTCGTGCCGCTTGTGTTCTCGACGGGCGGTGGCGCTGAAAGCCGCCACTCGATTGGCACGGGTGTGTTCGGTGGCATGCTTGTCGCAACAATACTTGGGTTGATTTTTACGCCGGTCTCGTTCTATGCCTGCACGCGGGGCATGCGCAGGCGGCGTCGTGTAGAGGGCACGTCGGCGTGGAAACGGCGCACGCTGGAGGCCGCGCTCGATCGCGCCGTCACGGCGGAGGTGAAGCAGGGCGATTAGGGCAGTTATGCGAAATCGAGTGCAGTGTGCGACCAGACCCTTATGCCTTTCACCGAGTGACACAGGGTGGCATTCGTTCCGAATACCGCCGTCGGCTGAAGATCGCGTTGGGATTCCCTGGCGCGTCGCACACGAGCTTGCCGCCACGGAACAGGTCGCGACGGATTCGCGCGTCGCTTGCGTTAAAGGAATTCATACCCGGACAACGCAAAGGACCGACAGGCTCACCACTCTCTGCACACGCGTGCTGACTTCCGTCGCCGTCGGGCTGTTGTTGCAGGTAGCGGCGGGATGCGCGGAGCATGCGGCGTCGACCGAAGCCGCCGGCTCGGCTTCCGCGCCGCCGAAGATCGATCCGTTGGTACTCTCGCCGGTACCGGTCGTGCTGGACGGCCGGTTCGAAGTCGCGACGCCGGCCGGACGGGGCATCGTCCCGATTCACGTGACACGCGACTGGTCGGTGCCGCAGCCCGACGTGACGCGTGCGGTCGTAGTCATTCACGGCTGGCCGCGGCGAGACCTGGCCTCGGCGGACAATGCGGCAATCAAGGCAGGGGCGGCTGCGGAGCACACGACCGTCGTCACGCCGCAATTCCTCATTGCCGCGGACATCGAGGCCCACCACCTGCCCGGCGACATGCTGCACTGGGGTCGAGATGGCTGGAAGACGGGCTACGACGCGCACGGCCCCGCACCCATCAGTTCGTTCAGCGTGATCGATACGATCTTCACGCGGCTTGCAGATCGGCGACTCTTTCCCTCGCTCAAGCAGGTCGTGCTGGCCGGGCACTCGGCGGGCGGACAGTACGTGCAGCGTTATGCGGCCGTGGGCCGCGGCGACGCGCCGCTGCTCGCGCACGGCATCGCGATCCGATACGTGGTAGCCAATCCGTCGTCGTATCTGTATTTCGACGCAGCGCGGCCCGTCGCGACGACAGCCGCATCGTGTGCGCACTTCGACCGCTGGGAATATGGGCTTGAGGGCGAGCTGCCGCGCTATGTCGAGCAACCCGTCTCGGCATCGGCCATCAAGGCGCACTATCTGGCGCAGGACATCGTCTACCTGCTCGGGACTGCGGACAACGACCCGAACCACAAGCAACTGGACCGCTCGTGCGGCGCAGAGGCCGAAGGCCCAACGCGCCTCGCGCGCGGACTCAGCTACGTCGCCTGGTTGCGCGCGCAAAGCGGTGGTCATTCCGGTGGAGATTTCAGCCAGCGCGTCGTCGAAGTGCCCGGCGTCGGACATAGCAGCACGCGCATGTACGCATCGACGTGCGGCATGACGGCGCTGTTCGATCGCGCCGGCTGCGAAGCGATGGATGCGGCTTTGGCGGCAAAGGTGCGGTGATTGGTGTTTGGGGTGCCAGGCGGGTTTGCGACCGAACGCATGACCAAAGACTTGGGCGCTCCCGCGTGGGCTGAGGATTATCGTCACTGGTTTGCCGAGCTCAAACAGTCCGTCGAGCGCGCGCGGCAGCGCGCCTTGGCCAGCGCAAATCGCGAGTTGGTCACCTGTATTGGCAGACCGGCCGCGACATTCTCGAGCGGCTGGAGCAGCAAGTCTCGGCTTCCTTAAAGTCCCGCGCGAGCCGGTCTACAACCCGGACCGAACTTGTGCAAAAGCCCGTTACCCAAGATTCCGTGGGCGCATGTCGTCACGCTGCTTGACAAGCTCGACGACGGTGCCCAGCGGCTCTGGTACGCAGAAAAATCGCTCGAGCACGGCTGGCCGCGCAGCGTGCTGATGATGCAGATCGAGACGGTGCACACGCGCGTGCTGGCAGCGCCGTCACGGATTTCGCCGACCGGCTGCCGCCCCCAGCAGCCCGATCTCGCGCGCGACGCCCCTCAAGGATCCCTATATCTTTGAGCGCTCATCAAGGTTGACGGCCGCGACGCCGCGAGGCTTCGCCGGTCTCAGCATGTCCACCTCTGCGTCGAACCGGGCGAGCACGTCGTAGCCGTCGCCCCGACGTTCCGTCGCCAGAGCCACCCGCAGATCAAATGGGTACCAGTGACAGTGACTGAGCCTTTACCGGCAGTGCCGGCAAGCCCATCGCCGGGCACTGCGACGGGCGGCCATCATGGTGGCATTTTCGAGAG
Organism: Paraburkholderia sp. BR10954; assembly: GCF_040965775.1. Lineage (NCBI taxonomy): Bacteria > Pseudomonadati > Pseudomonadota > Betaproteobacteria > Burkholderiales > Burkholderiaceae > Paraburkholderia > Paraburkholderia sp. BR10954. Next base: position 367 of record NZ_JBFRCK010000039.1, on the reverse strand, counting down.
ATTAAGGCACGCCCCTTGCGGCGCTTCATTCATGTGAACGGCCGATGCTGGCTTGAAATATCCTCTTTTGAGTGAGCCATGAAACATCTAAGTAAGACGTTTTTCGTTTCGGTTCTCGTGGTGGCACTGCCGGCAATAACATACGCACAAGTCGGCGGCAGCGCTGACGGGACGGCAACATCCCGTGCCGGCGCGGGGCGGATGAAAACCCCGAGTGGAAGAGGATACGATTCGCCGGACGTCACGGGTAGTGGCGTCGGTGCGGCGGGCACTAGCCCTTCGACGCGATCTTCCAAGCGCAAGGCCAATGGTCTGAATATGGGTACCCGTGACGGCGCGAACAGCGACGTCAACAGACCACGGAACG